>NZ_JBIAXC010000058.1:0-60597 GCF_042896295.1 Kitasatospora sp. NPDC001309
TGTACCCCGTGGGGGGCCCGGGGGGGGGTGCCGGGGGGGGGGGGGGGGCGCCGCCCCCCCCGCCCCCCCGGGGCGGGGGGCGGGGGGGCCCCCCCCGCCCCCCGGGGGGGGGGGGCCCCACGGCGCTTCGGCCCTCGGTGCGTCAGTCCCCGGCACCGGCCGGAGCGGCGCCCTCGGCGGCGGGGCGGCCGGTCGCTGGACGGTCGGTCGCGGGGCGGCCGGGCAGCAGCAGGCAGAGCGGCACGGCGGCGGCGGTGAGCGCCACCGACCACCAGAAGGCCTGGTCGAAGCCCTGGGCCAGGGCGGTCGGGGTGCGGATGCCGCCGGTGCCGTGCTGGAGCACCACGGTGAGCAGCGCGATGCCCACCGAGCCGCCGATCTGCTGGGCGACCCTGGTGATGATGCTGGCGTCGGGGATCTCGGCGCGCTCCAGACCGGCGAAGGCGGCACCGGCCGGGGCGATCATGGCGGCGCCCAGCGCGAGGCCGCGGACGAACAGGGCCGCCGCCAGCGGGAGCAGACCGGTGTCGGCGCCGACGAAGGCGAACGGCACGGTGGCGGCGGCGACCAGGGCGAAGGCCGCGAGCGAGACCCGGCGGGGGCCGAAGCGGTCGGTGTAGCGGCCGGCCAGGCCGCGGGCCAGCAGCGCTCCGACGCCCTGCGGGATGAGCAGCAGGCCGGCGCCGAGCGCGTCCTGCCCGCGCAGCTGCTGGAAGTACAGCGGCAGCAGCAGCATCGGCCCGTACAGCGCGACGCCGCCCAGGAAGAGCAGGGTGGCGGAGGAGGCCACCGAACGGTGGCGGAACAGTCGCACGCCGACCAGGGCGCCCTCGGGGCGGGCCAGCGCCCGGGCGGTGAAGCCGGCGACCAGGGCGAGCCCGCCGAGCAGCGGGACGAGCACCTCGGCGGTGGCGAAGCCGCCCCGGCCGTCGACCCGGGAGAGGCCGTAGATCACGGCGGCGCAGCCCGGGGAGAGCAGCAGCATGCCGAGCACGTCCGGCCGGGCGCGCGGCCGGTCCGGGCCGGGGCGGTCGTCGGGCAGGTCGCGGCGGGCGAGCAGCACGCCGACGACGCAGAACGGGATGTTGACGAGGAACAGCCAGCGCCAGTCGGCGACGTGCAGGATCAGTCCGCCCAGCACCGGGCCGAGGATCGGGCCGAGCGCGGTGGGCACGGTGATGATCGCCATCACCTTGCCGGTGTTGCGCCCCTTGGCGGCCTGCATCAGCAGGGTGCTGACCAGCGGCATCATCAGCCCGCCGGCGACGCCCTGGACGATCCGGAAGGCGATCAGGGAGGCCGCGTCCCAGGCCAGGGCGCTGAGCACGGAGCCCAGCAGGAAGCCGAGGAGGGCGGCGATCCAGAGCCGGCGGCCGCCGAACCGCGCCTGGGCCCAGCCGGCCAGCGGGATGGTGACGAACACGGCGAGCAGGTAGCCGGTGCCCACCCACTGGACGGTGGAGAGCGGGGCGTGCAGCCGCTCGGCGAGGTCGTCGAGGGCGACGCTGACGATGGTGGTGTCGAAGACGACGGCGAGGGCGCCGGTGATCAGGGTGACGGCCAGCCGCCACACGGCGGGGTCCACCCGGTCGGGGCCGGACGGCGTGGCGGCGGGCGCGGGTGCGACGGCGGGGTCGGTGCGGTGGGGGGTGCCCACGACGGCTCCTTTAGATACAGAGGTCTATCTTACGGCGGCCAGAGTAGGGCGCTAGGATAAGAAAGACAAGTCTTCCTAACGGAGGGGTCGGCGATGGCCGAGCGACGCCGCGGGCCGGCACTGGAGAAGGCACTGCTCGACGCGGCCTGGGCGGAACTCGCCGACCACGGCTACGCCCGGTTCACCATGGACGCCGTCGTCAAGCGCGCCGGCACCAGCCCGCCGGTCCTCTACCGGCGCTGGCCCAACCGCGACGAACTGGCCCGCGCCGCCATCGGGCACGCCGTCCGGGGGGCCCGGATCGACACCCCCGACACCGGGAGCCTGCGCGGGGACGTCCTCACCCTGATGCGGGAGATCAACACCACCCGGGTCGAACTCATCACCGTGGTGCAGATGCACCTGGCCGGCTACCGCCAGGAGTCCGGCACCAGCCCCGCCGACCTCGTCGACCCCCTGGTCACCGGCCGCGCCGAAGCACTCGACCTGCTCTTCGCACGCGCCGCCGCCCGCGGCGAGGTCGACCCGGCCCGGCTCACCCCCCGGCTCAAGTCGCTCCCCTTCGACCTGCTGCGCCTCCAGATCCTCACCACGTTCGCGCCCGCGCCCGACGACGTCCTGGAGGAGATCGTCGACACCCTCTTCCTGCCCCTGCTGCACTGACCGCGGGCGGCGGCCCGCCGGACCGCTCCGACGCCCCGGCCGCTCAACCGCTCAACCGCTCAGCGGCTCGGCGGCTCGGCGGCTCGGCCATGGCGACAGCGACCCGGCGGCTCAGCCCCGCGGCTCGGGCCGCAGTTCGAGGGTGCAACACTTCGCGGCGCCGCCCGCCTTGAGGAGCTCGGTGGTGTCCACCCCGACCGGATTGAAGCCGCGCTCCCGGAGCTGCTCGATCAGGCCGGCCGCCGCCTGCGGCAGCACCACGTTGAGGCCGTCCGAGAAGGCGTTGAGGCCGAACACCGCGGCGTCCTGGGCGTCGGCGAGGATCGCGTCCGGGAAGAGGGTCTCCAGGACGGAGCGGCTGCCGGGGGTGAAGGCCGCCGGGAAGTACATCACCTCGGTGTCGGAGAGCACCGAGAGCGCGGTGTCCAGGTGGTAGTGCTCGGGGTTGACCAGGGTCAGCGAGGTGACCGGCAGCCCGAAGAACTCCTGCGCCTCGTAGTGCGAGCGCTGGTCGGTGCGGAAGCCGGTGCCGGCCAGGATCCGCCGCCCGACCGGCAGGTAGTCGCCCTCGCCCTCGTTGACGAACTCGGGCCACAGCACCTCGCGGTAGCCCTGCTGGACGAACCAGGCCAGGTAGGCCGGCCCCTCGGCGGTCCGTTCGACATGCCGGAACCGGGCCCCGAGGACCTTGCCGTCCACCACCGTCGCGCCGTTGGCGGCGAAGACCATGTCCGGCAGGCCGGGCACCGGCTCGATCACCTCGACGGTGTGGCCCAGCGACAGGTACACCTCGCGCAGCCGCTCCCACTGGAGCAGCGCCGACTCGCGGTCCACCGGCTTCTCGGGGTGCATCCACGGGTTGATGGAGTACGTCACGTCGAAGTGCTGCGGACGACACATCAGGAGTCGGCGCGGGGTGGCCCTCCGGGCCGTCGGCCGTATCGGCTCGGACTGAGTACCGCCACTGGACACAGGGATCTCCTCTGCGTTGGTGGTTTCAGGAGAGGGAAAGGGTGCCGGGTCACCGTGCGGACCGCGGCGCCGGTGGGGGTTCACGAGGCCCAGGTCACGAAACGCCGTCACCGCAACGATCCTGACATGTCATCGGCAAGCCCACAGTCACCCGACCCTAGCAGTCGACCTGCCCATTGTCCCGGGTGTTCATGCCACGAACGACCGACCGGACTCCGCCGCGACCGGGCTCGCCCCGGCCGACCGCAGCGCCGCCCCGATGCGGGACACCGAGCGCCTGCGGCGGCTGCGGCGGGCTTCGCGCCCATCTGGTCGACCAGTTACCCGAGTTCATGGCGCCGACCCTCCTGACCGTCCTCCCGGAGATCCCGCCGGCCCCCGACGGAAAGGTCGACCGGGATGCCCTGGTGGCACCGAATTCCCTTGCCGCCGAGACCCCTTCCGTCCTTTCCTGAATGAACGACCCGCCATATTCCCGACCGTGTCGCACAAGCCCGCTGCTAGGATCTGTCAAATGCGCGCACTCGACGACAACGAAGTCCGTGAATCCTTCGTCAACTGCACCAAGGGAGAGGCGCGCAGGCTCAGCCTTCCCCGCAACCTCTCCGAACTCCCCTGGGACGACCTGGACTTCCTGGGCTGGCGGGATCCGGGCGCGCCCGACCGCGGCTACCTGGTGGTGGAGCGGGGCGACGGCCTGGTGGGGATCACCCTGCGGTCGCCGAACGTCCGGCGCAGCCTGACGAAGACCAACGTCTGCTCGCTGTGCATCACCATCCACGGCGGCAGCGGGGTCGCCCTGCTCTCCGCCCGGCTGGCCGGCCCGGCCGGGCGCGAGGGGAACACCGTCGGCACGTACATCTGCGCCGACCTGGCCTGTTCGCTGTATGTGCGCGGCAAGCGCAGGTCGGCCTCGGTCAGCCGCCCCGAGGAGTCGCTCTCGCTGGAGGAGCAGATCGCCCGCACGATGACCAACCTCGACGCCTTCGTGGCGCAGGTGCTCAAGAAGACGTGATCCGCGGGCTGCGGACACAATCTCCCGACCCCCTACGGGCTTCCACAACCATGAGGCCGGGCACGTCGATCGACACAGTGCCGTCGACACGGGGTGCGGCGTGAATTCCGAGAACGAACTCCTTCGACGCCTCCGCGAGAACCGTAGGACCACGACCGGACAACCGACGATCGAACACCTTCCGCCAACCGGACCGGTTCCCGCGTCGAGTTCCCAGCAACGCCTTTGGTTCCTTGACCGGTTGCACGATGGCACCGCCCCCGTTCCGGGGCGGTGCCATCGTCGTCCAGCGGGGCCGTGCGCGGTCAGTCGGTCGTCGGGCCGTCCTTGAGGACCCGGGCCACCACGGCGACGGCGGCGGTGACGTCCTCGGCGCTCACCCCGTTGTGGACGACCGCGCGGATCCGGCCGTGGCCGAACTCGGTGACCGCCAGGCCGTGCCGGGCCACCGAGGTGACGAAGCTGCGCCAGTCGAAGCGCTCGTCGGTGACCTTGAAGATCACGATGTTGGTCTCGACGGTGTCCACGTCCAGCTCCACGCCGGGCAGCAGCGCCAGGCCCTCGGCCAGCCGCCGGGCGTTGGCGTGGTCCTCGGCCAGCCGGCCCCGGGTGTCCAGTGCCACCAGCGCGGCCGCCGCCAGCAGCCCGACCTGGCGCATCCCGCCGCCGAGCATCTTGCGCAGCCGGCGGACCCGCTCCACGAACTCCGCGCTGCCGGCCACCATCGAACCGACCGGCGCGCCCAGGCCCTTGGAGAGGCAGAACTGCACCGAGTCGACGTGCGCGGTGATGTCCGCGACCTCCACCCCGGCGGCGATCGCCGCGTTGACCACCCGGGCGCCGTCCAGGTGCACGGCGACGCCGCGCTCGTCGGCGAACCGGCGCACCTCGGCCAGGTAGTCGAGCGGCAGCACCACGCCGCCGCAGCGGTTGTGGGTGTTCTCCAGGCAGATCAGCGAGGGCAGCGCGAACTGCGGGTCGTCCGGGTCCTTCGGGAAGGCGGCGGCCAGGTCGGCCAGCGCGATGGTGCCGTCGGCCTGGTTGGGCACCGGCTCGTAGACGACCCCGCCGCAGACCGCGGCGCCGCCCGCCTCGTACAGCCAGATGTCGCTCTCGGCGCCGACCACGGCCTTGGTGCCGCGCGGGGCGTGGGCCATGATCGAGGCGAGGTTGGCCATGGTGCCGCTCGGGAAGAAGCAGGCGGCCTCCTTGCCGGTCAGCTCGGCGGTGCGGCGTTCGAGCTCGTTGACCGTCGGGTCCTCGCCGTAGACGTCGTCGCCGAGCTCCGCCTCGGTGATCGCGGTGAGCATCTCGGGCGTCGGCAGTGTGAAGGTGTCACTGCGCATCTCGATCACGGCGGGAAGGTCCTCTCGTTCCGGCACGGTGCGGGGTGGATCAGCTCGCCGGGACGGGCTCGGCGAGCTGCCGGGCGGCGCCGGGGCGCAGCCTGGCGGTCACCGGGAGGTGCTTGATCCCGGCGATGAAGTTGGAGGCCAGGTGGGCGACCGGGCCGGCCGGTTCGAAGCGCTCGACCAGTTCGGTGACCTCGGTGAAGAACTCGCCGAGGGCGATCCGGGCGAGCGGGGCGCCGACGCAGTAGTGCGCGCCGAACCCGAAGGCGACGTGCCGGTTGGGGGTGCGCGCCACGTCGAAGACGTACGGGTCGTCGAAGACCGTCTCGTCGCGGTTGGCCGAGCCCAGCCAGGCGACCACGGCCTCGCCGGCCCGCACCGGTTCGCCGCCGAGGACGGTGTCCTCGGTGGCGTAGCGCATGGCGTGGGTGGCCGGGGAGGCCCAGCGCAGGCCCTCCTCGACGGCGGAGGCGACGGTGGCCCCGCCGTCGAGCAGCCGCCGGTACTGGTCCGGGTGCTCCAGCAGGGCGTTGACGGTGGTCGCGATGACGTGCGGCGCGGTGACGTTGGCGCCGAGCAGCACGTTGTAGCAGTTGTAGATGACCTCGTCGAGCCGGATCGTGCGGTCGCCGACGGTGAGCTGCTGGAGCAGCCCGACCAGGTCCTCGCGCGGGGTGCGGTCGGCGGCCACCTCGGCGAAGTAGTCGAAGAGTTCGTGGTGCGCGGAGACCAGCTGGTGGCCGCCGGAGTCGTCCCGGGAGGCGGGGTCGGCGGGGGCGATCGCGACGGTGGTGAGCCTGGTCAGTTCGGGCCAGTCGGCCTCGGGCAGGCCCATCAGGGCGCCGGTGAACATCATCGGGAAGGCGGTCATCGCGGCCGCCAGGTCCCAGGGTTCGCCGCTCGCCAGCGGTGCCAGCAGCTGCCGGGCCATCCGGCGGATGGCCGGGCGGCGGGCGGCGAGTTCGCGGGCGGAGAGCGCCTGGGCGACGGGGCGGCGCAGGTAGCCGTGGATCGGCGGGTCGCTGGCGACCATCATCCGGTCGGCCGCCGGGTCCTGTTCGCCGAGGACGGAGAGCATGTTGCCGCGCCGCGAGGTGTAGAGCGCGTGGTCGCGCAGCACGGTGCTGGTCTCGGCGTGGGCGGTGACGGAGACGTAGCCGCGGCCGCTCGGGACGGTGAGCCGGGTGACGGGGGCCTTGTGGCGGTAGTGGCGCCAGACCGCGTGGGGGTCGCCGGTGGCGTAGAAGTGCGGGTCGCTCAGGTCGACGAGTTCCGGGTCCGGTGCCCCGTCCCGCTGCCCGTCGTCGCCGGGGCCGGTGATCCTCACCGGTCGGCCCCGGTCGGGGCGTCGGAGGCGAGTTCCGGCCGCTGGGTCCTGATGTGGTCCGCCAGTCCGGCCACGGTGGGGTTGAGGTAGAAGGCCCGGGCCCGGATCACCGCCTCGAACTCGGCGGTGATCTCCCGGGTGATCCGGCTGGCGGTCAGCGAGTGCCCGCCGAGGTCGAAGAAGTCGTCGTCGACACCGACCGGTTCGACGTCGAGGACCTCCTGCCAGAGCACGGTGAGCCGGTGCTCGACCGGGTCGGCGGGCGCCCGGTATGGCACGTCGCCGTCCGGGCGGGTCCGGCCGCGCCGGGCGGCCAGGGCGTCCCGGTCGACCTTGCCGTTGGGCTTGAGCGGCAGCCGGTCCACCCAGACCAGGGCGGTGGGGATCATGCCGGCCGGGAGCTCCTCGGCCAGGGTGCGGCGCAGTTCCACCGAGGAGACGGCGTAGGGGCCGCTGTAGAAGCCGACCAGCCGGCGGTCGCCGGGGCCGTGGTCCTGGAGGACGACGGCGGCGTCCTGGACGTCGGGGTGGCGGCGCAGCCGGGCCTCGATGTCGTCGGACTCGATCCGGATGCCGTTGACCTTGAGCTGGCCGTCGGCCCGGCCGGCGAACTCGTAGGCGCCGTCGGGGCCGCGCCGGGCGAGGTCGCCGGTGTCGTACATCCGGGTGCCGGGGGCGCTCGCGTACGGGTCGGGGAGGAAGCGGTCGGCGGTGAGGCCGGGCAGTCCGAGGTAGCCGTGGGCGAGGCCGGCGCCGTTGACGAAGAGCCGGCCGACGGTGCCGTCGGGCACCGGGTCCAGCCGCTCGTCGAGGACGACCATGCCGGTGCCGTCGATCGGTCCGCCGATCGGGACGCCGCGGTCGCCGAGCGGTGCGCGGACGGGGTGGGTGCTGGTGAAGGTGGTGTTCTCGGTGGGGCCGTAGGCGGCCGAGACGAGGGTGTCGGGCAGGGCGGCGGCGGCCCGGTCGACGTGTTCGGCGGAGAGCACCTCGCCGCCGGTGAACAGCCGGCGCAGGGCGGGCAGGTCGGTCAGGCCCGCCTCGACCGCCTGGTGGAACAGGGCGGTGGTGAGGAACAGCACGGTGGTGCCGGTGTCCCGGGCGGCCTTGACCACCTCCGCCGGGCCGAGCCGGCCGGCCGGGGCGAGCGCCAGGCAGCCGCCGTTCAGCAGCGGGCCCCAGATCTCCAGGGTGGAGGCGTCGAAGGCGACCGGGGCGAGCTGGAGGAAGACGTCGTCGGGCCGGGCGTCGAGGTAGCCGGCGTCCAGCACCAGGCGCAGCACGGCGCGGTGCGGCACGCAGACGCCCTTGGGGCGGCCGGTGGAGCCGGAGGTGTAGGCGACGTAGGCGAGGTCCTCGGGGGTCTGTCCGCTGTGGGTGCCGGGGTCGTCCGTCGCCGGTGCGGCCGTCACGTCGAGGTGTTCGGCGGCCACGTCGAGGTGCTCGAACGCGCCGTCGAGCTTCGCCCGTCGGTCCGCGTCGGTGACCACCAGCGACACCTCGGCGTCGCCCAGGATGGTGTGCAGCCGGGCGGGCGGGTCACCCGGGTCGACGGCGACGTAGGCGGCGCCCGCCTTGAGGATGCCGAGCAGGGCGACGACCAGCCGGGGCGAGCGCTCCAGCAGGACGCCGACCCGGTCGCCGCGGCGTACGCCCCGGTCGCGCAGCCGGGCGGCGAGCGCCCCGGCGGCGGCGTCGAGGGCGCCGTAGTCGAGGTCGCCGGCCTCGCTGCGGACCGCGGTGGCGGTCGGCGCGGCCGCCGCGACGGCGGCGAAGCGGCTCGCAAGGGTCCACCCCTGCTGGGGAACTGACTCGGTCGTGCCCGGTGATTCCAACATGGTGCGGTCGCGGATCCCTTCGCGCGAAACCCTTGCCCTGTCAGTTCTTGACGAGAAGTCAGTGAATGGAGTTCGGATAGTGGGTAACGAACTCTTTTGCCGAGTCGTGGACTTGGGGTCCGGCTATGCCCCCACCTCGAACGCTTCGGATGCTATTCAGCGTGACGATGCGCCGTCAAGAGCGGACCGGATCTCTCCGCCCCCGCAACGCCAACTCACCACGGGTGATCGGGATTTTCCCCTTTTGCTTGCACAGCACGTGGGGCAGCTCCTACTGTCATGGAGTGATCAGGAGTCGCGGCAGTGTGCTGCCCTGAGCACCGTCATCGGTCGACCGGACTCGACGTCGACCCAGACAGGCCATCCCCAAAAGGGAGAGAGCAGGGAAGTCCGTGGGTGAGCGGCAACGTTCCGGCGTGGTCGCCGGAACCGACATCGTCGACGTGGCCGGAATCGGCTTCGGCCCCTCGAACCTGGCCCTCGCGGCCGCCATTTCGGAGATCGCCGACGGGGCCCCGGTCACCGCGCGCTTCTTCGAGGCGCAGCAGCGCTTCGGCTGGCACCGGGGCATGCTGATCGAGGGCGCCACCATGCAGGTCTCGTACCTCAAGGACCTCGTGACCATGCGCAATCCGACCAGTCCGTACTCGTTCCTGTGCTACCTGCAGGCCAAGGGCCGGCTGGCGGACTTCATCAACACCAAGTCCTTCTACCCGCTGCGGGTGGAGTTCCACGACTACCTGGAGTGGGTCGCGGAGGGCTTCGCGGACCTCGTCTCCTACGGCTCGCGGGTGGTGGCGGTCGAACCGGTCGCCGGCGAACAGGGCGTCGAGTTCCTCGACGTGGTCTTCGTCGCGGCCGACGGCACCCGCCAGGTGCAGCGCGCCCGCAACCTGGTGATCGCCGCCGGGATCGAGCCCAAGCTGCCCGCCGACCTGCCGCACTCCCCGCGGATCTGGCACACCTCCCGGTTCCTGCCGGAGGTGGAGCGGATCGCACCGCAGGACCCGCGCTCCTTCGTGGTCCTGGGCTCGGGCCAGAGCGCGGCGGAGGCGATCGAGCACCTGCACGCGCGCTTCCCGCGGGCGCAGGTGCACTCGGTGCACTCCCGGTACGGGTTCAGCGTCGCCGACGACAGCCCGTTCGCCAACCAGGTGTTCAACCCCGAGGCGGTGGACCGTTTCCACACCGCCCCGGACGACGTCCGGCAGCGCCTCATCGAATATCACGCCGGCACCAACTACTCGGTGGTGGACGCCGATCTGCTGCAGTCGCTGTTCCAGCAGGCGTACCTGGAAAAGGTGGCCGGAAATCCCCGGCTGAATTTCCACAACGTCTCCCGGGTAAGCGAAGTGACGGAAACTCCGGACGGCCTGCGGATCGACGTGGAATCGCTGTCCTCCGGCACCAGCACCATCCTGGAGGCCGAGGCGCTGGTCTGCGCCACCGGCTACACCCGCACCGACCCGGCGGTCTTCCTGGACGGCCTGCTGCCGCACTGCGGGCTGGACGACCAGGGCCGGCTGCGGCTCGACCGGGAGCACCGGGTGGTGACCGACGAGAGCGTGCACTGCGGCATCTACGTCCAGGGCTTCGGCGAGCACAGCCACGGGCTCTCCGAGACCCTGCTGTCCCTCTCCGCCGTCCGCGCCGGGGAGATCGGCGACATGCTCGTCAAGGCACTGTCCGGCTGACCCTCGCACCGACCGGCTGGCCCCCGCACCGACCGGGTGGGCCGGTCGGCCGGCCGCCCGGGGCGGATCCGGCAGCGCCGAAACACTGAGACCGAGGAGTACGAGTGTTCACGCCGAAGCTCTACCAGGTGGACGGGGACGACTGGCCGCTGCGGGTCATCGAGCGGCACCCGCTCGCCGTGCTGACCGGCAACGGGAACCCGACGCCCAACGCCACCCACGTGCCGGTGATCGTGCCGCCCGACGCCGCCCCGGGCGACCCGCTGCAGGGCATGCGCCTGTGGACCCACATGACCCGGGTGAACCCGCACTGGCAGCAGCTCGTCGCCGACGGCGGCGGCCCGGCGAAGCTCGTCTTCCACGGGCCGAACGGCTACGTCACCCCGACCCTCTACTCCGCCCCGATGGTCGCGCCGACCTGGAACTACGTGGCCGTCCACCTGGAGGGCACGATCGAACTGGCCGCGGACGACGAGACCCTGACGATCGTCCACACCACCGCCCAGACGCTGGAGGACCGGTTCGGGGACGGCATGCCGCTCGCCCCCTCGCTGGAGTACCACCGGCAGATCGTCGGCGCGGTCGGCGGCATCCACTTCACCGTGACCAAGGTCGAGGTGATGTTCAAGCTGAGCCAGGAGAAGGACCCGGAGGTCCAGCAGCGGGTGCTCGACCGCTTCGCCGGCAGCGGCTCCGGGCTGCACCGCGAGGTGGCCGACACCATGCGGGCGCTGCGGCTGGGCTCCGACGAGCGCTGACGCGCCGGGAACGGGAACGCCGGAGGCCCGGGGTGGTGAACCACCACCCCGGGCCTCCGGCGTTCGCGGCCGGGCCGCAGGTCAGCCCTTGCTGCCCTGGCTGCCCTCCATGGCCCGCCGCAGGCTGCGCGGGCGCATGTCGGTCCACACCTCGGAGACGTGCTCCAGGCACGCCTGGCGGGTCCCCTCGAAGCCCTCCGCCCGCCAGCCGGCCGGGACCTCCCGGTCGGCCGGCCAGACGGAGTACTGCTCCTCGTCGTTGAGGACCACCAGGTACCGGCGGTCGTCGTCGGGCTCGCTCATGTTCGTCCTTCCGTTGGGGCCTGGGTGGGACCTGGGCCGGGCCTGGGCAGAGCCTGGGCGGGGCCTAGGCGGGGCCTAGGCGGTGGCGTAGCCGGGCAGGGGGAACTTGGCCGCCAGTTCGGCGACCTGGGAGGCGACCGAGTAGCGGACGTCGTCGGGCAGTTCGTAGCTGCGCGGCCCGAGCGGCGTGACGGCGGACAGCACGGTGTCGATCAGCTCGGCGCAGCGCCCCGCCTCCGCCCCGGACATCCCGCGGTGCGCGGCGCTGTTGGAGCCCAGCCGCACGCCGCCGCCGACCAGCGGCGGGGTGGTGTCGCCGGGCACCCGGTTCTTGTTGACCACCATCCCGCACTCCTCCAGCGCCTCCTCGGCCACCAGGCCGCTGAGGCCGCGGGTCCGCAGGTCGACCAGGACGGTGTGGTTGTCCGTCCCGCCGGAGACGATCGGGTAGCCGCGCCGGCCGAGTTCGGCCGCCATGCCGCGGGAGAAGGAGACGATCCGCTCGGTGGTGGCCGCGAAGGCCGGGGTCGCCACGATCGCGAGGGCGCGGGCCTTGGCCGCGATGCTGTTGAGCGCGGGCGCGCCCTGGTAGTACGGGAAGATCGCGCGGTTCAGGAAGGTGCCGAGGTCGCCGTTGCCCTTGGGCGCCGGGGCGTCGTGGTCCCGGCCGACCAGGATCAGGCCGCCGCGCGGGCCGAACAGCTGCTTGTGGGTGCAGGCGGTGGTGATGTGGGCGTGGTCGACCGGGCTCGGGTGCAGGCCGGTCGCGACCAGTCCGGCGACGTGCGAGATGTCGGCCATCAGGTAGGCGCCGACCTCGTCGGCGATGGCCCGGAAGCGGGCGAAGTCGACGATCCGGCTGTAGGCGGTGGCCCCGCAGATGATCACCCGGGGCCGGTGCTCCCGGGCAAGCTCGGCCACCTGGCCGTAGTCGATCAGCCCGTCCGCGTCCAGCCCGTACCCGACGGCGTCGAAGTACTGTCCGGCGTACGCGGCGGGGCTGCCGTGGGTGAGGTGGCCGCCCTCGGCCAGGTTCATCCCCAGCAGGGTGTCCCCGGGGTTCAACAGGGCGGACAGCACCGCGTAGTTGGCGGTGGTCGCCGAGTGCGCCTGGACGTTGGCGTAGCGGGCGCCGAAGACGCTCTTGGCGCGCTCGATCGCCAGGCTCTCGATGTCGTCGATGACGCCGCAGCCGGCGTGGTAGCGGCGGCCCGGGTAGCCCTCCGCGGTCACGTTGACCGCGGTCGAGGCCTGGGCGGCCAGCACCGAGGGGTCGACCACGCTGGAGGAGGCCACCAGCGACAGGGTGGCGTTCTGCCGGGCCTGCTCACGGGCCAGCACCCGGTGGAGCTCCGGGTCGTCGGCGGCGAGCTTCTCGGCACCGGCGACCAGCAGGTCGCGCACGGTGTCCTCGGTCTCGTCCGCGTCCTCCGGGGCGCGGCCGGGGGCGGGTGAAACTGACATGGGACCGTCCTTCGTCAGAGCGGCCGGGCGAGTTCGCGTGCCAACTCGGCCACGGTGGGAAAGTCGAACAGGGTCCAGACGTCGAGGTCCACCCCGAGGGCGGCCCGGATCCGGGTCGCCAGCTTGACGGCGGCCAGCGAGTGGCCGCCCAGCTCGAAGTAGTCCTCGTGCGGGCCGACCTCGGCGATGCCCAGCGACTGGGCGAACAGCGCGCGCAGGGTGCTCTCCAGGTCGGACCCGGTGTCCTCGGCGCCCTTCGCGTCCCCGGCGCCGTCGGCGGGGGCGGGGGTGAGAGCGGGGACGGCGGCGGGGGCGGGGGCGGGAACGGCGGCAGCGGGGGCGGCCTGGGCCGGGCCGGCCAGCGCACGGCGGTCGAGCTTGCCGTTCGTCGAGGTGGGCAGTGCCGCCAGCTCGGTGAACTGCTTGGGCACCATGTAGGCGGGCAGCACCTCGGACAGCGCGGAGCGGCACTTCTCCGGGTCGAAGGCGCCCGGCCCGGCGGGCACCACGAAGGCGGCCAGCCGCCGGGCATCGTCCTCCCCGACCGGGAGCACCGCGGCCTGCCCTACACCCGGCTGGGCGCGCAACACGGTCTCGATCTCGCCGAGTTCGATCCGGAAGCCGCTGATCTTGACCTGGTCGTCCAGCCGCCCGAGGTACTCGATCTGCCCGTCGGTGCGGTACCGGGCGAGGTCGCCGGTGCGGTACAGCCGCCCGCCCGGGGCGAAGGGGTCGGCGACGAACCGCTCCCGGGTCAGTTCCGGCTGCCGGTGGTAGCCGAGCGCGACCTGGACGCCGCCGATGCACAGCTCGCCCGCCACGCCGACCGGCACCGGTTCGAGCCGCTCGTCCACGACGTACAGGCCGGTGTTGGCGATCGGGCGGCCGATCGGCACGTCCCGCCCGGCGAAGTCCGGCGCGGCCTGCCAGTGCGAGACCTCGATGGAGGCCTCGGTGGGCCCGTAGAGGTTGTGCAGTTCGCAGTCCAGCTGCCGGAAGAAGGCCCGGACGGTGGTCGGGGTGAGCGCCTCGCCGCTGGCGAAGACCAGCCGCAGGCCGGCGCAGTGCCCGGCCAGGTCGTCCTCCTCCAGGAAGGCGTCCAGCATGGAGGGCACGAAGTGGATCACGGTGACGCCCCGGTCCCGGACGGTCCGCTTGAGGTAGCGGGTGTCCCGGTGCCCGCCCGGGCGGGCGACCACCAGGCAGGCGCCGGAGACCAGCGGCCAGAGGAACTCCCAGGCCGAGACGTCGAATCCGAACGGGGTCTTCTGCAGCACCCGGTCGTCCGGGCCGAGCGGGAAGCGCCGGCGCCGCCAGTGGACGGTGTTGAACACGCCCGCGTGGCGGTTCAGCACGCCCTTGGGGCGGCCGGTGGAGCCCGAGGTGTAGATCAGGTAGACGGGGGTGTCGCCGGTGATCTCCGGGCGTCCGGCCTCCGGCGCCTGCGCGCCCTCCCGGACGGCCTCCTGGACGGTCAGGGCGGTGACACCGGGCCCGGCGAGCGCCTCGACGTCCTCGGGGCGGCAGAGCACGGCGGCGGCGCCGGAGTCCTCGACCATGTACCGCACCCGGTCGGCGGGGAGTTCGGGATCGAGCGGCACGTAGGCGAGCCCGGCCTTGAGCACCCCGAGGATCGCCACCACCAGCTCGACCGAGCGCTCCAGGTGGATCCCGACGAAGCCGGAGCCCGCGCCTGCGGTCAGCCGGCGGCTCACCAGGGCGGCGCGCCGGTCGAGTTCGGCGTAGCTGAGCACCTCGTCCTCGAACTCCACCGCGGGCGCGGCCGGGGTCGCCCGCGCCTGCTCCTCGAAGGCCGCCACCACGGTCGAGTCCGGGTACGGCGTCCGGGTGCCGTCGCCGTTCCACTCGGTGAGGATCCGCTCGCGCTCCTGCGGCGAGCCGAACCGGGCCCGGCGGGCCGCTCCGTCGGGGTCGGCGACCAGCGCGGCCAGCAGCCGGGCCGTGTGCTCCAGCACCCGGGCGGCGGTGGCCTCGTCGAGCAGCGCCGGGTCGTACGCGGCCTCCAGCAGGGCACCGGGGCCGGCCTGGCCCAGCCTGACGGTCAGCGGGGCCTCGGCCCCGTCCACCGGGCCGCTCACTCCGGCGACTTGACGCTCCACCTGCCGCCGGATCCCGCGCAGGTCGGCGTCCTCGTCGACCGAGATCCGCACCGACCCGGGCCCGTCCAACGTCAACTCGACGTCCTGCTGGCCCGCGTAGTGGTGCAGCAGGACCGCGAGCACGGCCGCGAGCACCGCGTCCGCGCCGCTGCCGGGTTCCTCCGCCAGGCCCAGGAATCGCTCCAGGACCGGTTCCGGAACCGGATGCGTACGCGAACTGCCGCGTTCGGTCGGATGATTGGCGAGCCACCGGTCGCACGGCAACCGCACCAGGCCCACGGCCGCCGTCGTGACGAGGCCGCCGGCCACGTGTGTGCCGGTCATTCGCGACTCCCGGAAGTGAGCATGCACCGGACAGGTTCGAGATCAAGGGATACCGCACCGGCCGAGGTATGACAACCAACTGCCTTTCCCGTTGGACTTTTCCGGGGACTTTCCGGCCCACCCCCGGGGAGGATCTTCCGCAGAGTGCGTACGGCTGACAGACTGGACCGATGATCGCCCGCCCGCCGGCGCACTCCCTCCCGGCGCGGCCGAGGCATTGCGGGCGGCTCCGCGCCACCCCCGCCCCCTTCCGACCTCGCCGCCTTCCGACCTCGCCGCCTTCCGATCTCGCCACCTTCCGATCTCGCCCCCGACGTTCCGACACTTCGATGGGAGCACGATGCCCGGTTCCGTCGGCGCGGCCGACCCGGCCGAGCGGTACGAACTGTCCTCCGGCCAGGAGGCGCTGTGGATGTTCGAGCAACTGGTGCCCGGCACCGCCGCCTACCACGTCCCGCTGGCCTTCCGGCTGCGCGGCCCGCTGCGGCCCGAACTGCTGCGGGGGGCGCTGACCCTGGTGGTGCGCCGGCAGGAGGTGCTGCGCACCGCCTTCCGCGCGGACGAGGGCGACCCGTACCAGCTGGTGCTGCCGCCCGGCGAGGCCGAGTTGCCGCTGTGCGAGGTCGCCGACGGGGTCGAGCTGGCGGACGCCCTGCACCGGGAGGCGCGTGAGCCCTTCGACCTGGCGGCGGGTCGGCCGTTCCGGCTCCGGCTGTTCCGGCTCGGCCCCGAGGAGCATGTGCTCAGCCTGGTGATGCATCACATCGCCACCGACGGCTGGTCCTTGCGGGTGCTCACCGACGAACTGTCCGCCGGGTACGCGGCACTGCTGGCCGGCAAGGACCCGGAGGCGGTGCTGCCCGAACTGCCGGTGCCGTACCGGCGGTACGCCCGGTGGCAGCGGGAGTGCTTCCAGGGGCCGGAGCTGGAGGAGCTGCTCGGCCACTGGGAGGCCGCCCTGCGCGACCTCCCGGCCGTCGACCTGGCGGCGGGGCGCAGCCGCCCCCGGCGCCCGTCCTTCGCCGCCGACCGGCTGGTGGTCCGGCTCGACCCTGAGCTGCACCGGGCGCTGACCGAACGGGCCCGGGCCGCCCGGCTCTCGCTGTTCCCGCTGCTCGGCGCGGCGTTCTCGCTCGCCCTGACCGAGCGCACCGGCCGCCCCGACACCGCCTTCGCCACCCTGTTCGCCGGCCGCGGCGAGCCGGAACTCGAACCGCTGATCGGCTACTTCGTCAACATGGTGGTGCTGCGGGCGGACCTCGCCGACGACCCCACCGTCGAGCAGCTCGCCGCCCGGCTGAACGCCGCGACCCTGGCCGCCATCGACCACGAGGTGCCGTTCGGCGCCGTGGTGCGCCGGCTCGCCCCGGCCCGCCGCCCGGGCCGCAACCCGCTCGCGCAGGTCACCCTCCAGCTGCGCACCGGCGGCAGCGCCCCCGGCCGCCCGGAGCTGCCCGGTGTCAGCTGCGAGGACGTCGACCTCTACCCCGGGCGGCACGCCTTCGACGCCACGGTGACCTTCATCGAGGACGGCCCGGACTTCCTGCTCAGCATCGAGTACTCCACCGAGGCCTTCGACCCGGCCTGGGCGGCCGGCCTGGCCGAACAACTGCAGGCCCTGCTCCGGGCCGCGCTGGAGCGCCCGGGCGCCCGCGGCTCCGACCTGCTGGCCGCGGCCCCGTACACCCGTCACGAACCCCACCAGGGAGCCTCCTCATGACCGAGCACGCCGACCCCGTCCTCCCGGTGCTGTGGGGTGACCGGCCCGAGGCCGTCGAGTCCGGGCCGCTGACCGGCCTGCCGGCCGCCGCGCCCGCGGACCTCGCCGCCGGACTGGGCGCGCTGGTGCTGCGCTACGGCGGCCTGCGGCCGGTCACCGTGTGGGGCCGCGCCGAGGGGCAGCAGGAGTGGACGGCCTGGCGGATCGAGCCCGCCGAACTGGCCGGAACCGGATCATCCGCGCCCACCCTGGCGGCCTACCGGGCCGCCCTGGCCCGGCACTGCGAGGGGTTCCCCGAGGGGCGCCCGCTGGAGCTGTCCGTCCACCCGGACTCCTCCCCCGCCGTGTTCGCCCTCACCCCGGCCGCTGACGGCGGCTGGACGCTGCGCGTGCGGGCCACCGCCCGGCCGGACGACGCGCACGCCCTGGACCGGGTCGCCGCGCACCTGGCCGCCTTCCTGACCGCCCCCGACGGGCAGCGGATCGACCTGGTCGACCACCTCACCCCCGCCGAGCGCGAGCTGGTCGCCGAGGTCAACCGGCCCGGGCCGCCGCTGACCGAACCGGTCTGCCTGCACCAGCGGGTGGCCCGGCGGGCCGCCGAGGCCCCCGAGCGGATCGCCGTGGTGCAGGGCGGGCTCAGCCTGACCTACGGCGAACTGGACGCCAAGGCCGAGGCCCTGGCCGCCCGGATCGCCGCCCTCGGCGTGGGGGTCGGCGGGCGGGTCGGGGTGGCCGCGACCCGCAGCGCGGAGCTGGTGGTGGCGGCGTACGCGGCCTTGAAGACCGGAGCCGCCTTCGTCCCGCTGGACCCGATGCTGCCCGCCCACCGCCGCGAGGTGCTGCACCGCCTCGGCCGGGTCGACGTGGTGGTCGCCGACGCCCTGGGCGCCGCGAACGGCGCCGACAGCAGCACGGGGGTGCCGCTGATCGTCCTCGGCCCGGTCGAGGAGCTGCCGGCCGCCCCGGCCGGTTCGCTGCCGTCGGTGCCGGTGACCGGCCGCGACCTCGCCTACGTGATCTTCACCTCCGGCTCCTCCGGCGAGCCCAAGGGCGCCCTGCTCGACCACGTCGGCCGGACCAGCATGATCCTGGACCTCAGCGCCCGCTACGAGCTGGGCCCCGGCGACCGGATCCTCGGCGTCTCCTCGCCGAGCTTCGACATGACGGTGTACGACGTGTTCGCCGCGCTGATGACCGGCGCCACGCTCGTCCTGCCGGAGCGCGGCCGGGAGAACGACGTCGAGCACTGGGCCGAGCTGGTCGAGCACGCCGGGATCACCGTCTGGCACTCCGTCCCGTCCTCGCTGGCCCAGTTCCTGCGCACCTGGGGCACCGGCCGCACCGGCGCGCTGCGGGCCTTCCTGCTGGGCGGGGACTGGATCCCGCTGGCCCAGCCCGACGCCGTCCGCGCGGCCTTCCCGCAGGCCCGGTTCATCAGCCTGGGCGGCGCCACCGAGGTCTCCGTGGACAGCACCTACTACGACGTGGCCGCCGTCGACCCGCGCTGGCGCTCCGTCCCGTACGGGCGGCCGATGACCAACCAGAGCGCCCACGTGCTGGACGCCTTCGGCGCACCGGCGGCCGTGGACCAGCTCGGCGAGCTGTTCCTCGGCGGGCTCGGCGTCGGCTGGGGCTACCAGGACCGGCCCGCCTTCACCGCCGAGCGCTTCCTGCCCGACCCGTTCTCCGCCGTCCCCGGCGCCCGGCTCTACCGCACCGGCGACCTGGCCCGGCTGCGCGCGGACGGCGAACTGGAGCTGATCGGCCGGGTCGACCACCAGGTGAAGATCGGCGGGGTGCGGATCGAGCTCGGCGAGATCCAGTCCTGCCTGCGCGAGCACCCGGCGGTGGCGGACGCCGTCGTGGTGCCGGTGCGCGACTCGGCGGGCATCGCCCAGTCGCTGGCCGCCTACGTGTCCGTAGCGGGCCAGGCCTCCGTCGAGGACCTCCGCGCCCACCTGCGCGAGCGGCTGCCGGAAAGCATGGTCCCGGCCCGGGTGTTCGCCCTCGCCGAGCTCCCGGTCAACCAGAACGGCAAGATCGCCCGCCCGGAGCTCGAACGCCTCGCCGCCGAGGCCGCAGCGCCGGTACCCGACTCCGACCCGGCCGTCCGCACCGCCGTCGGCGAAACCTGGCACGAGGTGCTGGGCCTGCCCGAACTCCCCGGCGCCGCAGATTCGTTCATCGACCTCGGCGGCAACTCCCTCGCCGCCATCCAGATCGTCGGCCGGTTGAACCGCCGCTTCGGCACCGCACTGAAGGTCGCCGACCTGATCACGGCGGACACCGTAGCCGCAGTCGCCGCCATCGTCACCCAACGCCGCGGCACCAGCAAGCGCCCCTCCCTGCGCTGACGACAGAGGCCCGCCTCGCCGGGGCGGGCCTCCGTCCTGTCTGAATCAGCGCAGATAGGTCTCCCGCCACTCCAGCGTCGTCATGGTCAACGCCGCCTCCGCCAAGGCCTGCGCGGACGCCGTCTTCAACTTGGCCAGGCTGGAGTCGATCCACGGCTGAACATGGGGGTACCCGGACTCCTGGTACTCCACGGCCTGCACCAGGCACTCCAGCTTGTCCGCGTCGTGGGCGCAGATCACCTCCAGGCTGTCACCCTGCTCGTACTCCTCCACGATCCGCTGCACACCTGCCCGCACCGCCGGGTGCGCGGTCGCCACCTGGTCCGCGGTGACCGTCTCGTTGGGGGACGCCGAGAGGTACCGCCGACCGATGTGCGGAATGTCCCCGATCCGGGTCTCCTGGCTGTCGTGGAACGTCGCAAGGAGTGATGCCTTCGCCGGGTCGGCGCCCTCCATCATCGCCAGCACCGCCGCGATCACCGACGTGCGCCAGGAGTGCTCAGCGATCGACTCCGGATCCCGCACCCCGGCGTGCCACCAGCCAGTACGGCGCACCCGCTTGAGCACCCCCATCTCCGCCACGAAGGTCGCCGTACCGGCCGCGGCCTCGGCGGTGATGTCCTCTGCCATCAGGTACTCCTTCGTACGGATTGCTCGTGCACAGCGGCGAACTCACGCCGAGATCTTGAGGATAGGACCGGGCCGGCGCCATCGAGCAGCCTTTCCGACTGCGAGGCCAGCAAACCGGCGGTGTCCGGAGCCGCCAGAGGCAGCCACGGATGGAGGCGCAGCAGCGCCCACAGGGTGTGCGCATACAGCTCGGCGTAGGTCGGGGCCTCGTCAACGCCGCGCACCAGCAGCCGGAACAGGCGCACCGGGTCCAGACCGGACAGGTTGCGATCGGCCATGAACCGGTCGTCCGCCTGCTGTCCGCTGCCCGCGCCGAGCCAGTGCGCCCAGTAGTTGAGGTTCGCGACCTCGCCCTCGTCGTCGTCGACGAGCGCTCGTTCGATGAAGTCGATCAGTGGTTGCTGGTCGCCCTGCCTCGCCAGCGCGGTCGCCATGGACCGGGCCTCCGCCCACCGTTCCGACCAACCCCGCAGTCCCAGCACTCCCCGACCCCGGTAGAGGGTGTGCGCGGTCCAGGCCCGGGCCTCCGGCGTCCGGTCGTAGCTGGTGAGGTAGAGGGCCTGGCGCCGCAACAGGGGCGCTGCCGTCCCGGCCCGATGTGACTCCTCGGCAACCTGACGCAGGTGAGCGAAAAGCTGCTGCCGATCCACGGCCGTCAGCATCGGGGACTTCGGTGCCGCGCCGCGCCGAGAAGCAAGCGGCCGAGCAGAAACCACCGGAGGTGGTGTTCCCTGTATCGCCCAGCCGATCATGTGTGCCACGGCCCGATCGTGCACCCACCCGGCGAGCGGGTGAAGCAGAGCGTCACGCGGGGGATCGAGCGCAGCGGCGATGATCCGGTCCGCGTCCATCGCCGGGTCCAGCAGCGCCACCAGCACGGTATCCGCACCGAGTACGGGCAGTTTGCGCCGCAGTTCCAGAAGGGCCCCCGCCTTCATGTTCGCCAGCGGCCGACGGCCCGACTCCCAGCCCTGAACTGTCGCCAGATCCACGACCAGAATCTCAGCCATCCCACTCTGCGTGTGCCCGGCGGACTCCCGGCAGAGGCGCAGCACGAACCCGGCGAGGGTTCCGGTCACAGCGTGCACTCCTTCCGGACGGCACCCAATACGTACTGCCGGTCAGTCCTACCTCCGTCTGGTCCGCCCTACAGTCGAAATGACACAACGTCACCACTTCGATACCGACCGGGACTGTGACCATGACGACGGAGCCCGCCGAGGTGATCGTTCCGGAGCCGGTCGGGAGGCCCGGCGCCACCAGCACGGCCATCAGCATCATCTACGAGGAGGTACAGCCTGATGTTCGCTCACTCCGACCGGCTTCCCACCGGAAGTCCGCTGCCTGTCGGCGTCGCCACCCCCGTGCCGTGGGGCGTGCGCAGGATGGCACCGTACCCGGCGTTCTCGCCCGGGTACGCCCGGGTGGAGATCGACCCGGCCACCCAGGCCGGCCGCTACTTCGACGCCACCGGGGCCGTGATGGAGATGCCCGGCCACGGCACCAGCACCGGCACCAACCCGCCCACCAACACCGGCAACCCGTCCGACGGTTCCAGCGGTGGCGGGGCCGGTGGTGGCGACCAGGACACGGGGAACGACGGAGACCAGTGACCGCCGTCGGCCCGGTGTTGGTCGTCACCGTCAAGGACGACCCCACGGCCGACTTGGTGATCGTCGAGCTGCACGACCGGGGTGTCCCGGTCGTGCGGCTCGACTCCGGGGACTTCCCCCATGCCTTGTCGGTCGCGGCCACGATCACCTCCGCCAGCGTCGAGGGCTCGATCACGACGCCCTCCCGGACCGCCGACCTGTCGGCGGTCCGGTCGCTGTACTACAGGCGTCCGTCCGGATTCACGTTCCCGCTGGACGGGCAGGACGCCCGCTTCGCCGTCGCCCAGGCCCGATACGGCCTTGGCGGTGTCCTGGCGTCCCTGCCCGGCTGTCTGTACGTCAACCACCCGCACCGGATCGGCGACGCCGAGTTCAAGCCCTCCGGGCTCGCCGCAGCAGCCGCCGCCGGCTTCCGGGTCCCACCGACGCTGGTCACCTCGGAGCCCGATGCCGCGAGGGAGTTCATCAGGCGCCACGGTGCGGTGATCCACAAGCCGTTGTCCGCGCCGCTCTACCGCGTCGGTGGTGTCTCGTGCACCGTCGAGGTGGCGGAGGTCGCCGCGGACGAGATCGACGGCTCGGTGGCCGGCACCGCCCATCTGTTCCAGCAGCGCATCGACAAGCAGGCGGACGTCCGCGTCACCGTCATCGGCGACCAGGTCTTTCCCGTGCGGATCGACTGTGACCTGCTGGACTGGCGGACCGACTACAGCAAGCTCACCTACTCCGTCGTCGCGCTGCCTTCCGGTATCAGCGAGGCCCTGCACACCTACCTCGCTCGCTTCGGGCTGGTCTTCGGTGCTTTCGACTTCGCGGTGGACCGGCAGGGTCGATGGTGGTTCCTGGAGTGCAATCCGTCCGGCCAGTGGTACTGGCTGGAGCCCGAGACCGGCCTGCCGATGCTCGCGGCGATGGCCGACCTGTTGGAGAGGAGGACCGGATGACCCGGACCGCCGGCGACAGCGCCCCCTTGCGCCGGGCGCTCGCCGACAGCCTGGCCGAGCTCGGAGCCCTGAGGACCGGGCCGTGGCGCGAGGCCGTGGAGGCCGTGCCCCGTGAGGCGTTCCTGCGCGGCGGATGGTTCGACGCCGTCCCCGGCTCCGCGCCGACCGCCTGGCGTCCCGTCATGCCGGACGCACCGGGCTGGCTCGAACAGTGCTACCGGGACGAGTCCCTGGTCACCCAGGTCGCCGGGACGATCGTGCCCGGCGACCTGCGGGGCGAGATCATGCGGACCCCGACGTCCTCCAGCACCATGCCGAACCTGGTGGTGCGCATGTGGGAGGAGCTCCGGGTCGAGGACGGCCACCGGGTTCTCGAAGCGGGCACCGGCACCGGCTACTCGACCGCGCTGGGCTGCCACCGGCTGGGCGAGGAGAAGATCGTCTCCGTCGAGGTCGATCCGGAGGTGTCCGCACGGGCCGGCGTGTCGTTGGGAGCTTGCGGGTTCTTCCCCGAGCTCGTCGTCGGCGACGCCCTGGCCGGCGTCGCCGGAGGCCATCGGTTCGACCGGGTCATCTCCACCTGCGGTGTCCTCACGATCCCGCCCGCCTGGATCGAGCAGACCCGACCGGGCGGGATCATCCTGGCCACCGTGTGCGGCTGGATGTACTCCTCGGAGCTCGCCCGGCTCACGGTGAGCGAGGACGGCACCGCACACGGCGGCTTCCTCGGGGGGCAGATCTCGTTCATGCTCGCCCGCCCCCAACTGCCGCCGCGACTCGGCATGCTGCCCGACCTGGACGCCGGGGACGAGCGCGCCGCCGTCCACGGGCCCGACGTCCTGCGCGACTGGACGGCCCGCTTCGTCTCCCAGATCGCGGCTCCCCGAGCTCAGAGGGTCATGCTCGGCGTCGGCGGCGGCCAGGAGCGGCCCGTCATCATCGATGTCGAGGCCGGTGCATGGGCCGCTCTCACCCGGGAGGGGAACCGGTGGACCGTCCGCCAGGGCGGGCCGGCCCGGCTCTGGGACGACATCGAGGAGCACCTGACACGGTGGCTGACCGACGGGTCCCCGGGGCTGGAGGCCTTCGGGATCCTCGTCACGCCGGAGGGCCAGGCCATCACGTGGCCGAGGTGCGCGGGCTGAGACCGGCCGCTGAGGGAACTCGTGTCACGGCACCGGGGAGGAGCCGTCCAGCGCAGGACGGCCCCTCCTCTCGGTCGGACGTTCAGTGCCGCTCGGCGAGCGTGCGGGCCACCGCGTCGCGGTCGACCTTGCCGCTGTGGGTGCGGGGCAGGGTGGCGACGGTGGTGAAGGTGCGGGGGATGTACGGGTCCGGGAGGTGGCGGCGGAGTTCGTCCGCCGCCAGGGCCGGGTCCAGCGGGGCGGCGCCCGCGTCGACAGTCACCGCGCAGTGCAGGGAGCGGGAGCCCTGGCCGTCGTCGAGGGCGACGCAGACCGCGGCGGAGACGGTCGGCAGGTCCAGCAGCCGTACCTCGATCTCCAGCAGGTTGACCCGGTAGCCGCGGATCTTGACGTCCTTGTCCCGGCGGGCCAGGAAGGTCACGGCGCCGTCCTCCAGCCGGACCAGGTCGCCGGTGCGGAAGGCCGCGGTGTGCCCCTGCGGGGTCGGGTCGACGGTGACGAAGCGCTTGGCGTTCAGCTCCGGCTGGTTGAGGTAGCCGGGCGACAAGGGCGCGCCGGCCACCAGCAGTTCGCCCACGTTCGGCTCGGCCGCGTCCAGCGGGTCGATCAGCAGCTCGCAGCCCGGCAGCGGCACGCCGATCGGCGGCAGCGCGGGCCAGGAGGCGCTGGGGCCGGTCAGGGTGTGGGCCGTCACCATCGCCGACTCGCTCTGCCCGTAGTGGTTGTTCAGCCGACACCCCGGCAGCCGGGCGAACAGCTCGCGGATGTCCGGGGTGCAGACCAGCTGCTCGCCGGCCGCGTTGACCTCGGCGAGCGCCAGGTGCTCCAGCGACTCCTCCTCGGCCGCCGCCACGGCGAGCATCTGCAGGGCGACGTACGGCAGGAAGAGCCGCTCGATCCGGTTCTCCCCCAGCCACTCCAGCAGTTCGAAGGGGTCCTGCCGCAGCTCCTCCGGCACCACCACGAGCGTGCCGCCGCCGCACAGGGTGCCGAGCACCTCCTGGAAGGAGACGTCGAAGTTGAGCGGGGCGAACTGGCCGGTGCGCAGGTCCCGGCGGACGGAGTGGCTGCGCTGCCAGTCGGCCATCACGTCCAGGCAGCTGTGCGGCACGGACACGCCCTTGGGCAGGCCGGTGGAGCCGGAGGTGTAGATGATGTACGTCCACAGCTCGGGGCGGCAGTCCACCTTCGCGGCCGTGCCGGCGGTCGGCAGGCCGGCGATCGGCAGGGCGGGCACCGGCACCTCGAACTCCGGCGGCGCGTCCGCGTACAGCACCAGGCCGGCGCCGCTGTCCTTGAGCATGTGGGCCAGCCGCGCCGCCGGGTACTCGCTGTCCAGCGGGAGGTAGGTGGCGCCCGCCCACATCGTGCCCAGCAGCGCGGCCACCACGGCGGCGCTGCGCCGGCCGGTGACGGCGACCCGGTCCTCCGGGCCGATCCCGGCGGCGGCCAGGCCGTCGGCGATGCCCTTGACCCGGGCCAGCAGCTCGCCGTAGGTGAGGCTGAGCTCGCCGTCGACCACGGCGGTCGCGCCGGGCGTGGCGAGGGCCTGCTCCTCGAACGCGGCCAGCAGGCAGGGCGGGTGGGACTCGCCGCCCCAGAGCGAGAGTGGAGCGGGACTCATGCGGTTCCTCCTGATAAAGGGGGTCAGAACTGGTCTTCGTCGTCGAAGTCGTCGAGGTCGTCGAAGTCGTCGAAGTCGTCGAACAGCGCGTCGTCGTCGAAGAGTTCGTCGATGCCGAGCATGCCCGCGACGACGGCGAAGTAGCGGCCGGTCAGCTCGGGCGAGGCCGCGATGGTGCGCAGCATCTCCAGCCGGGACGGCGTCACGGTGAGCCTGGCCAGCTCCAGGGTGCTCTGGTACGGCTCGGTCAGCTCCTCGTCCCGGCGGCGGGTGAACCGGGCGAGCGCGGCGTCCAGCCGGACCGGGTCGGCCGTCCCCACCGCCAGCTCCTCGGCCAGGAAGGCGGCCTGGAGCAGGGCGTTGGTGATGCCGCGGGCGCTGATGGTGTCCAGGTGGTGCCCGGCGTCGCCGACCAGCACCCAGCCGGGGCCGTGCCCGCGGCGGAAGTAGTTCTGCTGGTCGCCGGTGCCGATGATCGCCTCGACCTGGTCGGCCTCGGCGACCTGCTGGTACAGCTCCGGCGCGGTGGAGCGGACGGCCGCCAGGTGGTGGCGGAACGGGTCCTGCTTGACCTCGGCGAAGCGGTCCTGCGGGAAGTAGGTGGAGATCAGGGTGATGTCGTCGTGGGTGGGGATCCGGACGATCCAGTTGCCGGGGCTCTCGTGGAAGCCGAAGCCGGTGCTGATGCCCGTCCAGGCGGTGTAGTAGACGCAGCTGGCCCGCGGGTCGCTCACCTCCATTGGCGCGTCCACGAGTTGGGCCACCCGGGAGCGCATCCCGTCGGCCCCGACCACCAGCCGGGCGTACTCGGTGCGCACACCGGTGGCGGTACGGAAGCGGACGCCGGTGACCCGGCCGTCGGAGTGCACCAGCTCCTGGAGGTTGGCCCGGTCGACGAACTCGACGCCCGCCTTGACGGCCGCGTCGACCAGCAGCTGGTCCAGCACCTGGCGGCGCGGGGCGAAGGCGGCCGGGGCACCCGGCATCACCGGCGCCGGGGCGGCCAGCCGGACGCCGCCGACCTCGTAGCTGATGGTGTCCAGCACCGGGCAGCCGGAGTCCAGCAGTGCCGGGAGGACGCCCCACTCGGAGAGCTTGGCCACGCCCGGCTGGTGGATGAACAGGGTGGACATGGTGTCCGAGGGGAAGGCGGCCCGGTCGATCAGCAGCACCTTGCGGCCGGCCCGGGCCAGCAGCAGGGCGGTGGCGGCGCCCGCGACCCGGGCGCCCACCACCACGGCGTCCCAGCCGCCGCTCACCGCTCGGCCCCGGCGGGCTGGGCCTGCGCCTCCGTGGGCGGCTGCGCGTCGGCGGACTTCGCACCGGCGGCCAGCTTCTCCGCGACCAGTTCCTCCAGCGTCCGCGCCGTGGCCCGGACCGTCGGCTCCGAGTAGAGCGTGACCAGCGGGAACTCCACACCGAGCCGTTGGCGCACCCGCGCGGTGAACCGGGTGGCGATCAGCGAGTGCCCGCCGAGCATGAAGAAGCCGTCCTCGGCGCCGATCCGCTCCACCCCGAGCAGTTCCCGCCACACCCCGGCGACGAACTGCTCGGAGGGCGTGCGCGGCGCCTCGCCGCCGGCGGCCTGCGAACCGGCCGGCGGCTCGGGCACCGTGAGCGCCTTGCGGTCCACCTTGCCGTTGGCGTTCAGCGGGAAGGCCCGCTCGACCACCAGCTGGGCGGGGATCATGTACTGCGGCAGCCACTCCTTGGCGTGTTCGCGGACCGCGTCGAGGGTCGGCGGGTCGGCCGGGTCGACGGCGGTGACGAAGGCCACCAGCCGCTGCGCCGGGCCCTGCGCCGCGATCACCACCACGGCCTCCTTCACCTGCGGGTGGCCGAGCAGCGCCGTCTCGATCTCGCCGAGTTCGACCCGCATGCCGCGGATCTTGACCTGGTGGTCGCTGCGCCCGACGAAGCGGAAGCCGCCGTCGGGGTGCAGCAGGCCCTGGTCGCCGGTGCGGTAGAGCCGCTCTCCGGGGCGGAACGGGTCGGGCAGGAAGGCACCGGCGGTGCGGGCCGGGTCGTTGAGGTAGCCGCGGGCCAGGCCGAGGCCGCCGATGTAGAGGTCGCCGACCACGCCGACCGGTACCGGCCGCAGTTCGTCGTCCAGCACGTGCACGGTGTTGTTGTCGAACGGGCGGCCCAGGTTGACCGCTCCGGTGGCGCTGCCGTCGGCCGGGCCGCAGGTGTGGCAGGTCGAGTCGATGGACACCTCGGTGGCGCCCCAGGTGTTGTGCAGCGCGCCCGGCATCAGCCGGTGGAAGCGCTCGACCGTCGACGGGGTGAGCGCCTCCCCGCTGGAGGTGGTGTTGCGCAGCAGCGTCGGCACCCGCTCGGGCACCTGCTCCACCAGGTCGAGCACCGCGTTCAGCATGCTCGGGACGACCTGGAGGTACACCGACTCGTACCGGGTGGCGGCCTCCAGCACCGCCACCGGGTCCCGGTGGCGGCCCGGTTCGAGCACGGCCACCCGGCCGCCGACCGAGAGCGGCCAGAAGATCTCCAGGGCGGCGTCGTCGAAGGTCAGCGTGGTCTTGTGGAGCACCGTCTCGCCCCGGGCCAGCCGGTGCTTGCGCTGCATCCAGACCATCCGGTTGACCCAGCCGCGGTGCCGGCTGGCCACGCCCTTGGGCATGCCGGTGGAGCCGGAGGTGTAGTAGACGGAGACCAGGTTCTCGGGGTGCGGACGGGGGCCTCCGGCCGGGGCGCCGGGCACCGCCGCGAGGTCGAGGTCTGCGAGGTCGAGGTCCACCGGGTCGACGGTCACCGCGCCGACCGAGGCCGCGTCGACCTCCTCGGCCAGGGCCCGCGCCGCCAGCAGCACCGGAGCGCCCGCGTCGGCCAGGATCTGCCGGATCCGGGCCGGCGGGCTGGCCGGGTCCAGCGGCAGGTAGGCGCCGCCGGCCTTGAGGATGCCGAGCAGCCCCACCACCATCTCCGCCGAGCGCTCCAGGCAGATGCCGACCGCGTGCTCGGGGCCGACGCCGCGCACCCGCAGCTCCCGGGCGAGCGCCTCGGCCCGCTCGTCCAGCTCGCGGTAGCTGAGCCGGGCCGTTTCGGAGACCACCGCGACGTCGTCCGGGGTGCGCGCCGCCTGCGCCTCGAACAGCTCGTGCAGGCAGGCGTCGGCCGGGAACTCGGCGGTGGTTCCGTTCACCTCCCGGTCGAGCCGGATTTCCGCCGCGGAACGCAGTTCGATACGGGCCAGCGGTGCCTGCGGATCGGCCAACGCCCCCTCCAGCAGGGCGCGGTAATTCGCACCGAGCCGGGCGACGGTGGCTTCGTCGAACAGGTCGCTGTCATAGGCGATGACACCGGCCACGGAACCGTCCGCGGCTCGTGCGAGGTCGAACTCCAGGTCGGTCTGGACGAATCCGGTCGGGACGTTCCAGCGGCTCGTCCGCAGGCCCTCCAGCGGGAGGGGGGCCGGGGACTCCTGGTGGTATCCGAATACCGCCTGAACCAGCGGCGAGTGGCTGACCGCACCCTGACTGTCCGTCACCTTGACGATTTCATCGAAAGGCACCGACTGGTTGCGGAATCCCCCGATGAAGGTGGCACGGCAGCGCTGGAGATACTCCGAGAAGCTCTCCCCGCGACGGCTCCGGCTGCGCAGCGGAAGGATGTTGACGAAGAATCCGATCGTCTCGTCGAGGGCGGAGTCGTCCCGGTTGGTGACGGGCGCGCCCACCACCACGTCGCGCTCCCCGCTGTAGGCGTGCATCAGCAGGGTGAAGGCGGCCAGCAGCACCACGTAGTCGGTGGTGCGGTGCCGGGCCGCGGTCTGCCGCACCCGCTCGGCGAGGCCGGCGTCCAGCGCGAAGTCCAGCAGCTCGCCGCGGAACCGCTGGCGGGCCGGCCGGGGCCGGTCCAGCGGGAGTCGCAGCAGGTCGGGGGCGCCGGCCAGGTGCTCGGCCCAGTAGGAGAGTTGGCGCTCCGCCAGGCCGTCGGCGAGCCGCCGGGCCAGCGCGGCGCCGTACTCGGCGTAGTCGTGCCCGGCCTCCCCCGCGACCGGCGGGCGCCCGGCCAGCACCTCCGCGTAGCCGCGGCCGATCTCGGCGGCGATCACCGCGTTCGACCAGCCGTCGGTGACGATGTGGTGCAGGTTCAGGAGCAGCGTCCACTCCGCGTCCGCCGACCGGAACAGTCGGAAGTCGAAGACTCCGGGGCGCTCCAGGTCGAACGGCTCCGCGGCGGCCTCCCGCACCCGGGCCCGGAGGGAATCGGGGTCCCCCCTCAGGTCGTGCACGGGAAGGCTGAACTCCAGGTGGTCCACGACCACTTGCACGGGCTGGTCGTCGACCACGGAAAATCCGGTCCGCAGCGCGGCGTGCCGGGATATCAGTGCACGGATTGACTGTTCCAGTGCGGGGACATCGAGTCCCCCCCTGATCTCGTGCGCCACCGGGCCGTTGTAGAGCGGGAGCCGCGGATGCAGGCTGTGCAGGAGCCACAGCCTGCGCTGTTGCGGCGAGATCGGAACGACACGCTCGGGCATGGGTTGATCCCCCGCTCTCATCACTGCAAGATGCCGCGAGACTACCCTACTCGATGCGATCATGACAGAGGTCAAATCCCTTACGGGCGAGGCAAGATCTTGCCCCTTGCCGAGCCATTTCCCGCCTGTATGCTGACGTTCCTGGGGGACGCGGAGGTGTCTCCATACCCAGGAGGAAAGGGCGTCTACGAGCCGTGGACAGCGAGTTCCCCGCCCAATCGGACGCCGCGGACGAGGATCCGTTCCCGGCGTCGAAGGTCCAGGAGCAACTCTTCCTCGCACAGCAGACCGTGGGTGACGCACCGACCTTTCACATCCCGTGCTTCTGGGAAGTCCGGGGACCGGTCGACATCCGTGCACTCCGGAATGCCGTGACCGCCGTGCTCGCACGGCACGAGGCACTGCGCACCACTTTCCGCATTCACGAACAGGGACTCCTCCAGGTCGTCCATCCGGAACCCAGGCTGGAATGGCGCCTGGCCACCTGCCGGGACGCGGAGGAGCGCGAACAGCGGATGGCGCACGCCGCCCGCGCCCCCTTCGACCTGGAACGCGGCCCGCTGGTCCGGGCCGGTGTGCTCAGCTGCGCCGACGGCAGCCACGTGGTGGCGCTCTGCTGCCACCACGCCGTCTTCGACGGCTGGTCGGCCAAGCTGGTGCGCGACGAACTGATCGCCCACTACCGGGCGTTCACCACCGGCACCGAGCCCGACCTGCCCGAGGTCGAGTACCAGTACGGCGACTACTCGCTCTGGCACGACGAGTGGCTGGAGAGCCCGGCCGGCGAACGCGCCCGGCGCGCCTGGGTCGAACTGCTCGCCGGCGAACTCCCCGTGCTGGAACTGCCGGGGGACGTCCGGCCGACCCACCGCGCCACCGGCCGCACCACCGGCCGCACCACCGCCGCCGACCGGGAGGCCGCCGCCACCGCCCCCGGCGGCACCGCCGACCTCCCGCTGCCCGGCCCGGCCGTCGAACGGCTCGCCGCGCTCGCGACCGAGCAGCGCACCACGCTGTTCACCGTCCTGCTGGCGGCCTACGACCTGCTGCTCGCCGACCGCACCGGCCTGCGCGACGTCATCGTGGGCACCCCCGCGCTCAACCGCAGCCGGACCGAGTTCCAGCGGACCGTCGGCTGCTTCGTCAACATGGTCGCGGTCCGCACCGACCTCGACGGCCCGCGCACCTTCCGCGAGTTGGTGGAACGGGTGCGCACCGCCGTGCTGCGCGCCCAGGACCTCCAGGCGGTGCCCTTCGAGACGGTGGTCAAGGACGTCCGGCCGACCCGGCACCAGGACCACTCGCCGGTCTTCCAGGTCGCCTTCACCGTCGGCGAGGACTTCTTCGAGCCGGTCCGGGCCGGGGAGTTGGAGTTCCGGCCGGTCGAGGTGCCGTCGGTCACCGCCAAGTACCAGCTCGCCCTCCAGGTCAACCGCACCCCGGACGGCGCGGTCGCCGAGTTCGAGTACCGGGCCGACCGCTTCTCGCCCGGGTGGATCGCCGACTTCGGCGCCCGCTACGCCCGGGTGCTGGAGCTGGCCGCCGAGCAGCCGGACCGCCCGCTGACCGACTTCCTCGGCTCCGACACCGCGTCGGCAGCCGCCGAACTGACCTCTCCCGCAAGCGATTTCACCGAGATCAACCCCGAGACCGAGGCCGCCTCCGCTCAGCCCGAGGCCGCCCCCGCCGACACCGCCCCGCGCGACGAGACCGAGCGGGTGCTCACCGAGGTCTGGGCCGAGGTGCTGGGCCGCCCCGCCGTCGGCATCGACGACAACTTCTTCGAGCTCGGCGGCGACTCCATCAGCAGCGTGCAGATCGTCGCCCGGGCCGGCGCCCGCGGCCTCGGCTTCCGGGTCCGCGACCTGCTCCGCAACCAGACCGTGCGCGAGCTGGCCCCGCTGGTGCGGGCCACCGAGCCCGCCGGCGCCGGCACGCCCGCCACCGGACCGTTCGACCTGGTGGCGGCCGAGGACCGGCCCCGGCTGCCCGCCGACGCCGTCGCCGCGTACCCGCTGACCGCCCTGCAGTCCGGCATGCTCTACCGCAGCGGCCAGCAGGCGCACACCGCGATGTACCACGACGTGCTGGTGAGCCGGCTGCGGGTGGCCTTCTCCGCCGCGGCCTGGCGCACCGCCGTCGCCCGACTGCTGGAGCGCCACGAACTGTTGCGCACCTCCTTCGCGCCCGGCGGCTTCACCGAACCGCTCCAGGTGGTGCACGCCCGGATCGCCCACCCGCCGGTCAGCTTCGAGGACCTGCGCGGGCTGCCGGAGGCGGAGCAACGGGCCCTGATCGACCAGCGCACCGACTGGGAGGGCCGCGACCTCTTCGACTGGGAGCGCCCGCCGCTGATCCGCTACCACCTCGCCCGGCTGGCCGAGGACGAGGTCCAGCTGTGGACGGTGGTCCACCACGCCGTGATCGACGGCTGGAGCGAGCGGATCCTGTTCGGCGAGCTGCTCTCGCTCTACCTCGCCGCGCTCGCCGACGGCCCGGCCGCCCTGCCGCCGCCGCCCCGCGCCCACTACCGCTCCTTCGTCGCCCTGGAGCGCGCCGCCGTCCGCGACCCGCAGCAACTCGCCTTCTGGCAGGCGCAGCTGGACGGCCTGGCGCTCGGCTCCGTGCCGGCCGCCCCGGGCACCGGCGTGCCGGACATGACGGTGGTGCCGCGCGAGCTGCCCGCCGAACTGTCCGCCGGGCTCGGCGTGCTGGCCGCCCGCCTGCAGGTCCCGGTGCGGATCGTGCTGCTCACCGCGCACCTGCGGGTGATCGCACTGCTGACCGGCTCCGAGGACGTGGTCTCCGGCGCGGTCTACAACGGCCGGATCGCCGAGCCGGACGGGGACCGGGTGGTCGGGCTGTTCCTGAACACCCTCCCGGTGCGCTGCCGGGTGGCCGCCGAGAGCTGGTCCGCGCTGATCCGGCAGGTCGCCGCCACGGACCTCGCGATCCAGCCGCACCGCCGCTTCCCGATGCCGGAGCTGCGCGGCCGGGTGGCCGGCGCGGCCTCCTTCGAGACCTTCTTCAACTACACCCACTTCCGCAACGAGTCGGACGTCCCGACCGACGGGGTGGAGGTGCTGGACGAGTACAGCCACACCCCCACCGACTTCCTGCTCGGCTCGGAGTTCTACCGCGACACCTCGACCGACCTGATCGGCCTCGGCCTGCGCTACGACGCCGACCGGATCGCCGCGGCCGACGCCGACCGGTACTTCGGCTACCACGTGGCCGTGCTCCGGGCCATGCTGGCCGACCCGGCCGCCTCCCCCACCGCCACCCCGCTGCTGGCCCCGGCCGAACTCGCCGAACTGGACGGGTGGAACCGGACGGAGCGCGACCGCCCCGGCCCGCACCTGCTGCACGAGGCGATCACCCGCCGGGCCGCCGAGCGGCCCGAGGCCCCCGCTGTGCTGTTCCGCGACCGGGTGCTGGACTACGCCGAACTGGACGGCCGGGCCGACGCCCTGGCGCACCGGCTGGCCGCCCTCGGCGTCCGGCCCGGCGACCACGTCGGGATCGTCCAGGAGCGCTCCCCGGAGCTGGTGGTCTCGCTGCTCGCCGTGCTCAAGGCCGGCGGCGCGTACGTCCCGCTGGACCCGGCCGACCCGGCCGGGCGCACCGCCGCCCTGCTGGCCGAGTCCGGCTGCCGGGTGGTGCTCACCGCCGCCGGCACCGAGGGCTTCGAACTGCCCGACGTCCGGGTCGAGTTCGTCCCGGACGACCTCGCGCCCGGCGCCGCGCCCCCCGAGGTCGAGGTGCGGCCCGGCGACCCGGCGTACGTCATCCACACCTCCGGCTCCACCGGCCGCCCCAAGGCCGTGGTGGTCTCCCACCGGGCGATCGCCAACCGGCTGGACTGGATGCAGGAGGAGTTCCGGCTCACCGCCGAGGACCGGGTGCTGCAGAAGACGCCGTACACCTTCGACGTCTCGGTCTGGGAGTTCTTCTGGCCGCTGCGCGAGGGCGCCGCGCTGGTCGTCGCCGAGCCCGGCGGCCACTGGGACCCGGGCTACCTCGAACAGGTGCTGGCCCGGCAGTCCGTCACTGTGGCGCACTTCGTCCCCTCGATGCTGCGGGCCTTCCTGGACGCCGCCGACCTGTCCGCCGCCACCGCACTGCGCCAGGTCGTGTGCAGCGGCGAGGCGCTGCCGGCCGAACTCCAGCGGGACTTCCTGGACCGCTCCAAGGCCGCCCTGGCGAACCTGTACGGCCCCACCGAGGCGGCCGTCGACGTGACGTACTGGCACTGCGTGCGCGAGGACGCGGACACCGTGCCGATCGGCCGGCCGATCGCCAACACCCGGATCCACCTGCTCGACCCGGCCGGCCACCCCGTCCCGGTCGGCGTCACCGGCGAGCTGCACATCGGCGGTGTCGGCCTGGCCGACGGCTACCACGGCCGCCCGGACCTCACCGCCGAGCGCTTCGTCGAGCACACCTGGCCGGACGGCGGCACCGAACGCCTCTACCGCACCGGGGACCTCGCCCGGCGCCGCCCGGACGGCGCGATCGAGTACCTGGGGCGCGGCGACGCCCAGGTGAAGGTCCGCGGCATGCGGGTCGAGCCCGGCGAGGTCGAGGCCGTGCTGTCCGCGCACCCGGACTGCGGCTCGGCCGCGGTGACCTTCGACGGCGAGCGGCTGATCGGCTACTACACCGCCCGGCCCGGCGCCGAGCTGCCGGCCGGGGAGCTGCGCCGGCACGCCGAGCGCCTGCTGCCCGGGCACATGGTGCCCGCGCTCTGGGAGCCGCTCGCCGAGCTGCCGCTGACCGTCAGCGGCAAGGTCGACCGCAAGCGGCTGCCGGCCCCCGGCCGGGCCGCCCGCAGCGCCGCGCCCGCCCGTCCGCTCGACCCGGCCGAGGCCCTGGTCGCGGCCGCCTGGACGGACGTGCTGGGCACCGCGGACTTCGGCGCCGACGAGGGCTTCTTCCAGGTCGGCGGGCACTCGCTGGCCGCCGTCCGGCTGATCGGGCGGCTGCGCCGGGACTTCGACCGCCGGCTGGGCGTCGCCGAGCTGTTCACCCACGACACGGTGGAACGCCTGGCGGCCCTGCTGACCGCGCCCGCACCGGCCGCGGCCGGGAACGGCTGGGAGGTGCTGGCGCTGCGCCCCGGCCCCGCCGAGCCGCTGTGGCTGTTCCCCCCGGTCGGCGGCAGCGCGCTGGGCTACCTGGCCCTGGCCGGCGCCCTCGACCCGCGGCTGGCCGTGTCCGGGCTGGACTGCGCCGAGCCGGTCGGGAGCACCGTCGAGGAGATGGCCGCGGCCGCCGTGGCCCGGATCGTCCGGGACCACCCGGCCGGGCCGGTCCACCTGGCGGGCTGGTCCTTCGGCGCGGTGCTGGCCTTCGAGGCCGCGGGCCTGCTGACCGCGGCCGGGCGGGAGGTGACGCTCTGCATGGTCGACGCCGCCTTCCCCGCGCCCGGACAGCTCGACGCACTGGACGACGACCGGACCACCGAGGCGCTGCTCCAGGACACCCTGGCCCTCACCGGCGCCCCGCCGGACGAGTCCGGCAGCGAGGCCTGGCAGGCGCGCCACCGCGTCTTCGCCGCCAACCTGCGGGCGCACCACGCCTACCGGCCGCGCCGCCACCCCGGCGACGTGGTCTACCTGGAGAGCCGGGACGGCCGGGCCCTGGGCAGCGCCGAGGCCTGGCGCGCGGTGGTGGCCGGCGGGTTCCGGCTGCACCGCCTCGACACCGACCACTACGGCCTGGTCCGGCAGCCGCACGTACGGGCCGTCGCGGACGTCCTCGGCGCCGCCGCGCTCGGCGGCTGACCGGCACCACCCCCGGCACCACCGCCCCACCACCGAATCGACGGGAACAAGGAGTTCACGGCGCCATGCAGACCGACGCGGGCAAATGGCTGTTCCGCCCCCCATCCGAGGACGCCCCGGCACGGATCTTCCTCTTCCCGTACTCGGGCACCGGCGCGTCGATGTACCGCGCCTGGCCCGAGCGGATCGGCGAGGTCGAGGTGTGCCTGGTGCAGCTGCCCGCGCGGGAGAACCGCCTGCGCGAGCCGCACCCGGTCACCTACCAGAACATGGCCACCGCCGCCGCCGCGGCGCTGGCCCCGCTGGTGGACCGCCCGACCGGCTTCTTCGGGCACTGCGGCGGCGCGCTCTCCGCCTTCGCCACCGCGCTCGAACTGGAGCGGGTCCACGGCAAGGAGCTGACCGCGCTCTTCATGTCCTCCCAACTCGCCCCCGACGAGGCCCCGTTCGGCCGCTGGCTGTGGCTGGAGCGGGACGACCTCGCGGTCGAGTTGAACGTCCTCGCCGAGGCGGCCGGGACCAGGATGGACCCGGACTTCCTCGACGTGGCCCTGGACGTGCTGGAGGAGGACCTCGCCGCCCAGCGCCGCTACCGGCTGGACGCCCCCGAGCCGCTCGGCTGCGCCGTGCACGCGGTCGGCTGGCAGCACGACGTGGAGATCCGCCCGGACCAGCTCGGCGGCTGGAGCCGGTACGTCCCGGCGGCCCGGCACCACGCACACCTCCTGGACGGCGGCCACCACGCCTTCCTCGCCGCCCCGCAACCGCTGCTGGACCTGATGGGCCGCGCGATGACCTCGGAAGGACCCGCGGCATGAAGCTCAACGGACTGTGGGACCACGCGGACTTCCGCAGACTCTGGGCCGGCCAGACGCTCTCCATGCTGGGCACCAACATGGTGGCGGTGGCCGTCCCGCTGATCGCCGCGGTCAGCCTGGGCGCCTCGGTGTTCCAGATGGGCCTGCTGCTGGCCACCGAGTTCCTGCCCTACCTGCTGATCAGCCTGTTCGTCGGGGTCTGGCTGGACCGGCGGCCGAAGAAGATGATCATCGTGGCGGCGGACGCCGTCCGCTCGCTGATCCTGCTCTCCGTCCCGCTGCTGTCCTGGGCGGACCTGCTGAGCGTCCCGCTGCTGCTGGTGGTGGTGTTCGGCACCGGCGCCTGCAGCACCGTCTCGGACATCGGCAACGCCTCCATCCTGCCCGCCCTGGTCGAGCGCGAGGACCTGGTCGAGGGCAACAGCAAGCTGGAGATGAGCAGTTCGGTCTCCAACATCGGCGGCCGGACCTTCGGCGGCCTGCTGGTGCAGCTGCTCACCGGCCCGGTGGTCATCATGGTCAACGTCTTCGCCTTCGGGCTGGCGGCGGCCTGCACCCTGCGCATCCGCAAGAAGGAGCCGGTGCCGGAGCGCCCGGCCGACGGCCCGCCGTCCTCGATGTGGAAGGAGATCGGCGAGGGCCTCTCCTTCATCTTCGGCAACGCGACCCTGCGCACCCTGGTGCTGGTCACCTTCCTGATCAACTTCTCCGCCATCGCGATCGACCCGGTGTTCCTGGTGTTCATCACCCGCACCCTGGACCTGCCCGGCATCCTGGTCGGCGCACTGCTGGCCGGCACCGGCGTGGGCTCGCTGATGGGCGCCCTGTTCGCGGCCCGGCTGGGCAAGCTGCTGCCCTTCGGCCGGATGGTGGTCTGGTGCACCGTGGCGATGACCGGCGTCGAACTGGTCATCCCCGCCGCGACGGTGATGCCCACCGCCGTCGCCTTCGCGATGCTGATGTTCGTCCAGGTCGCCTACGCCGTGCTGGTGATCGCCAGCGCCGTCAACATCCGCAGCTACCGCTCGGCGATCACCCCGGACGCCATGCAGGGCCGGATGAACGCCTCCACCCGGATGATCGTGATGGCCGGCACGCCGTTCGGCGCCATGGCCGGCGGCGGGCTCGGCACCTGGCTGGGCACCCAGTGGGCGATCGTGGTCTGCGCCGGCGGCATCGGCATCGCCGCCGTCCTGCTGGCGCTCTCCCCGGTCCGCAGGGCCACCGGCATCCCCACCGAGCTCCCCGCCCCGGCCCCCGCCGCCGCCTGACCCCCCGTCGGACCGCAGTGCCCGGCACCCGTACGCCCCCACGACCAGGAAGGCCAGGAAGGTCTCTTGAACGACACCGACGCGGTCGGCCGCGCCACGCTGGACGCCGTCTTCGCCCAGGCGCTGGCGGAGGAGGCGGGCTCCGCGGCCGCCGCCCCCGCGACCGCCGCCGTCCCGGCCCCCCGCCAGGGCGACGGGCGGGAGCCCGCGTCGCTGGCGCAGAAGCGGCTCTGGTTCCTGGAGCAGCTGAACGGCCCCAACAGCACCTACAACGTCCCGTTCCGGCTCCGGCTGGTCGGCGAGCTCGACACCGGGGCGCTGCGGCTGGCCGTCGGCGACCTGGTGGCCCGGCACGAGGGGCTGCGCACCACCTTCGCCGGCGACGAGGACGAGGTCTTCCAGCTGCTCCTCGATCCGGACGAACTGCCGTGGGAGCAGCGGGACCTGACCGAGCTCGGCGAACCGGCCGTGGTCGCGCTGATCGAGGAGGAGAGCCGGCTCCCGTTCGCCCTGGCCGGCCGGCCGCTGTTCCGGGCGAAGCTGATCCGCTCCGGTACGGAAGGGGCGGCGCCGGTCCACCACCTCGCCGTCACCATGCACCACGCGATCACCGACGGCTGGTCGGAGGGGCTGTTCTTCCAGGAGCTGGGCGCCTGCTACACCGAACGGGTCGGCGGCCCGGCGGCCGGCCTGGCGCCGCTGCCGGTGCGCTACGCCGACTACTCGGCCTGGGAGGCCGAGCCGGCCACGGTGGAGCTCTACCGCGGCCAGCTGGCCTTCTGGCGCGAGCAGTTGGCCCGGCTGCCGGAGGAGGCCGGGATCCCGGCCGACCTGCCGAGGCCGGTGCTGCTCAGCGGCGAGGGCGCCAGCGTCACGGTGCCCGTCCCGGTCGACCTCCAGCGGCGGCTGGCCGCCTGGGGCGCCGGGCACGAGGCCTCGCTGTTCGCCACCGCGGTGACGGTGCTCGCCGCGCTGCTGCACCGCTACAACGGCGAGGAGCGGGTGGTCGTCGGGGTGCCGGTGGCCAACCGGCCGCAGGCCGAGTGGGAGCCGGTGATCGGCTACTTCGCCAACACCCTGGCCGTGCCGGTGGACCTCGCCGGCGATCCGACCCTGCGCCAACTGCTCGGCCAGGTGCGGACGGTGGCGGCGGAGGCGCTGTCGAACCAGAACGTGCCGTTCGACCGGGTGGTGGAGGCGCTCGGCGTGGTCCGGGACCCGTCCCGCAACCCGGTGTTCCAGGTGATGTGCAGCGTCAACCAGGTGGTGCCGCCGCCGCAGCTGCCGGGCCTGGCGGTGGAGATCGTCGAGATGCGCAACGACTCCGCCAAGTTCGACCTGGAGCTCGCGGTGAGCTACACCGCGGACGAGGTCGGCTTCGCCTTCGACTACGCCACCGACCTGTTCGAGCGGGAGACGGTGGAGCGGCTCGCCGCCGACTACCTGGTCCTGCTGGAGGCCTTCCTGGCCGAGGGCGCGGCGAGCGTCGGCGCGGTGGCGCTGGGCGCCCACGGCCCCGCCGAGGCGGACGGCGCCGAAGCGGAGGTCCGCGACCGCTACGGCAACCGGGCGCCCACCGGGGTGTACGGCGAGCTGCTGCTGGCCGGTGAGCCGAGCGGGCGCCGGGCCCGGGTGCTGGCCGACGGCCGGATCGAGGACGCCGTCGAGGCGCCGCAGCGGGCCGCGGGCGCCCGGCCGGCCACCGACGGCTCCGCCGCCCCCGCGACCGCCACCGAGCGGGCACTGGCCGCGATCTGGTCCCGGCTGCTGGGCACCGAGCAGGTCGGCCGGGACACCGACTTCCTGCGCGACGGCGGGGACTCGCTGCTGGCCACCCGGCTGGTCGCCCGGATCCGCCGGCAGTGGTCGGTCAAGCTGTCCGTCCGCCACGTCCTCAAGACCCCGGTCCTCGCCGACCTGGCCAAGCTGCTGGACGAGGCCGCCGCCGCCCCCGCCGAGACCTCCGCCCGCAGTGCGATCCCGGCCGCCACCGGGCCCCGGCCCGAGCTGCTGCCGCTGTCGATGGCCCAGCGCGGGATCTGGATCGTCAACCGGCTGGGGCAGCAACAGGCCTTCTACCACATGCCGTTGGCGGTGCGGATCGAGGGCGAGCTGGACCTCGCCGTGCTCGCCGCCGCCGCCGCGGACCTCGGCCGCCGGCACGAGATCCTGCGGACGGTCTTCCCCGCCGACGCGGGCGCGCCGCGCCAGTCGGTGCAGCCGCCCGAGGCCGTCGCCGAGGTGGTCCGGGCGAGCGCCATCCACCCCAACGGCCTCCAGCAGGCCCTGCGGGACGCCCTGGAGACCCCGTTCGACCTGACCACCGAAGTCCCGCTGCGGCTGCACGTGTTCAGCACCGGCCCGCGCTCCCACGTACTGCTGGTGGACGTCCACCACATCGCCTGCGACGGCCTCTCGCTCGCCCCGCTCTGCCGCGACCTGGCCACCGCCTACACCGCCCGGGCCGCCGGCCGGGCCCCCGGGTGGCACGAACTCCCCATCCAGTACGCGGACTTCGCGCTCTGGCAGGCGCAGCAGCTGGGCCGGGCCGAGGATCCGGGCAGCCCCTTCGGCCGGAGCCTGGAGTTCTGGACCAAGACCCTGGCCGGGCTCCCCGAGGAGCTCGCCCTGCCCGGGGCGCGCCCGCGCCCGGCCGCGCCGACCTTCCGCGGCCTGCCCACCCGGGTGGAGGCCGGCCCCGAGCTGTACCGGCGGATCACCGCCGCCGCCCACGAGCACGGCGCCAGCGTCTTCATCGTGCTCCAGGCCGCGCTCGCCGCGATGCTCACCCGCCTCGGCGCCGGCACCGACATCCCGCTCGGCACCCCCACCGCGGGGCGCTCCGACCAGGCGCTGGACGACCTGATCGGCTGCTTCATCAACACCGCCGTACTGCGTGCCGACACCTCCGGCGACCCGAGCTTCCGCACCCTGATCGCCCGGGTGCGGGAGACCAACCTGGCCGCGCACGACCACATGGACCTGCCCTTCGACGAGATCGTCACCGCCCTCAACCCGCCCCGCCGGCACGGCCGCAACCCGCTGTTCCAGGTGATGGCCAGCCTCAACGGCGAGCCCGAGCCGGTCCCGGCGCTCGGCGGACTGCCCACCGAGCCCTTCGACCTCGGCACCCCCGCCACCCCGTTCGACATCACCGTGGAACTGACGGAGGACCGCGCCCGCGCGACCATCGGCGGCGTGCTCACGGTCAGCGCCGACCTCTTCGACGAGGCCGCCGGGGCCGCCCTGGCCCAGCGGCTGCTGCTCGCCCTGGAGACCGCCACCGCGCAGCCCGACCTGCCGCTCTCGCACTGGGAGCTGCTGCTCCCCGGCGAGCGCGAGGCCGTCCTCGGCAGCTGGAGCACCGGCCTGCCCGGGCCCGGCGCGGCCACCTTCGCCGAGCTGTTCGAGCAGGCGGTGGCGGCCGCGCCGGACGCCCCCGCGCTGGAGACCGACGACCTCACCCTGAGCTACGCCGAGCTGGACGAGCAGGCCAACCGGCTGGCCGCCGAACTGCTCGCCCGCGGCGTCGGACCGGAGAGCTCCGTCGCCCTCGCGCTGCCCCGCAGCGGGGAGCTGGTGCTCGCCGTGCTGGCGGTCGCCAAGGCGGGCGGCGCCTTCCTGCCGCTGGACGTCCGGTTCCCGGTCGAGCGGCTGTCCTTCATCCTCGCGAACGCCGGGGCCGCGCTGGTGGTCACCGACGAGGACGGCGCCGCCGCACTGCCGGCCGACGCCCCGCCGGCCCTGCTGCTGGACGACCCCGACCTGCTGGACGCGCTCGGCGAGCGCTCCGGCGAGCGCCCGGCCACCGCCCCGGTGCACCCGGCGAACGCCGCGTACGTGCTGTACACCTCCGGGTCCACCGGGCAGCCCAAGGGCGTCGTGGTCACCCACGCCGGGCTGGCCCCGCTCGCCGAGCAGCTGCACCGCGCCGTCCTGCTGCCCGAGACGGCCGCCGCGGCGGCGGGCGGCGAGCAGCCCCGGATGCTCCAGCAGGTGTCCCCCACCTTCGACATGTACGTGATGGAACTCCTGATGGCCTTCCGGTCCCGGGCCGTCCTGGTGGTGGCGCCCCCGCACCCGGTGCTCGGCGAGGAGCTGGCCGTCCTGCTCGGACAGCGGCGGATCAGCCACGCCGTGCTGACCCCGACGGCGCTGGCCGCCCTGCCCGCCCGCGACTACCCCGCGCTGCGCGCGATCGTCAGCGGCGGCGAGGCGATCGGCCCCGAGCTGGTGGCCCAGTGGGGGCGCGAGCACCGGCTGCACAACGCCTACGGGCCGACCGAGACCACCGTGCTCGGCACCCTGTCCGGCCCGCTGCGCCCGCAGGCCGCGCCGCCGCTCGGCGAACCGATCACCGACTCCCGGCTGTTCGTCCTGGACGCGGCGCTGCGCCCCGTCCCGCCGGGCGTCACCGGCGAGCTGTACCTCGCCGGGGCGAGCCTGGCCCGCGGCTACCTGGGCCGCCCCGACCTCACCGCGGACCGCTTCCTGCCCTGCCCGTACGGCGCGCCCGGCGAGCGGATGTACCGCACCGGCGACCTGGCCCGGTGGACGGCCGACGGCGAGCTGCACTACCTGGGCCGCGGCGACGGGCAGGTGAAGATCCGCGGGGTGCGGATCGAGCTCGGCGAGATCGAGTCCGTCCTCGGGGGGCACCGCAAGGTCGCCAACGCGGCCGTGGTGGTGGACCGTTCGGCGGTCTCCGGGCCGCGTCTGGTCGCCTTCGTCTCCCCGGCGGACCCGGCCGACCCGGCCGCCCGGCCCACCCCGGCCGAACTGCGGGCGCACTGCACCCGCTCGCTGCCCCGGGCCCTGACGCCGGCCCGGTTCGTGGTGCTCGGCGCGATGCCCACGCTGCCCTCCGGCAAGACCGACCGCAAGGCGCTGCGGGTCCCGCCGGAGGAGGGCGCCGAGGGCCACCGCACCCCGCCGGGCACCGCCACCGAACGGGCGCTGGCCGCGATCTGGCAGCAGCTGTTCGAGACCGGGCGGATCGGGATCGAGGACGACTTCTTCGTCCTCGGCGGCCACTCGCTGGCGGCGATCCGGATGCTCGCCGAGATCCACCGCGACCTCGGGGTCGAACTGCCGCTGAGCGCCTGCTTCGAGCACCCGACGATCGCGGCGCTGGCGGCCCTGGTCGACCGGACGCCGAAGCCGGACGCCGCCGAGGAGCCGGCCGTGGTGCGCCGGCGCCGCCCGGGCCCGCGGCCCACGCCCGGGGCCTGAACCACGACGGGAGGGCCGGCGGCCGCTGAGCGGTCCGCCGGCCCTCCCTCGTACGCCGATTCCTCGTACTCCGACGCCTCGTACTCCGACGCCTCGTACGCCGATTCCTCGTACGCCGCCTACTCGTACTCCGGCTACTCGGCCTCGACCACGACCGTCAGCTCGGCCAGCGCGGCGTCCAGCGCCTCGCCCACCTCCTCGGGACCGTCCCCGACCGCGATCACGTGCCCCAGCCGGTCGTACGCCTCCCGGACCGGCCGCACCGCGCGCCCGGCGGCCGCCGTCACGGTGACCCGCTCCACCCCGGCGACCGCGGCCGCCCGCTCGACGCCCTCGACGGCCGTCAGCCGGCCCTCCCCGGCGGCGATCAGGAACCGGATCCCGGCCGAACGGGACCGTTCCGGGGTCAGGTTCAGCGGCAGCCCGGCAGCGGCCCGGATCTGCTGGTCCAGCAGGTCGATGCCGGTCGCGGGCCGGATCAGCTCCGGGATCATGCCGCCGGCCAGCCGGGCGTTGATCTCGATCACGGCCGGCCCGTCGGCGGTCAGCCGCAGTTCGACGTGCGCCGGGCCGCGCTCCAGACCGACCGCCTCCAGGGCGCGCCGGGCGGTGTCGGCCATCGCCGCCGCCGTCTCCTCGGGCAGCACCGCCGGGAACAGGTGCCCGGTCTCCACGAAGTACGGCAGCTCGCTGACGGTGCGCTGGGTGATGCCGACGCAGGAGGTCCCGCCGTCCGCCCGGAACATCTCGGCGCTGAACTCCGGCCCGGTCAGGTACTCCTCCACCAGGACCGTCCCGGCGCTGGCCTGGCCGCGCACGTTGCGGGTGACGGCCAGCAGCTTGCGGGCCTGCTCGGCGACGGTGGCGACGTCCTCGCACCAGAGCACCTCGTGCGAGCCGGACTCGTCCACCGGCTTCACCACGCAGGGCAGGCCCACCGCCGCGACCGCCGCCTCGACCTCGGCCGGGTCGCGCACCTCGGCGAACCGGGGCTGGCGCACCCCGTGCGCCAGCAGGGTGCGCCGGGTCGCCGACTTGTCCCGGCAGGCGGCCAGCGCCGCCGCCGGGTTGGCCGCCACGCCCAGCCCCTCGGCCAGTGCGGCCGACTGGACCAGGTAGTACTCGCTGGTCGTGGTCACGCCCGCCACCTCGCGGTCGCCGGCGGCCACCTCGGCGGCCTTGCGCAGCGCCTCCGGGTCGTCGGTGTCGCAGACCACCACCCGGGCGCCGGTCTCGGCCAGGCCCTGGTAGCGGGCCGGGTCCACCACGAACAGCACCGGCTCCAGGCCGAGCCGCACGGCCGTGGTCAGCGCGAGCATGCCGGTGCCGGTGGTGTTGGACTCCACGAAGAACAGCAGCGGGCGCTCCCGGCGGGAGATCCGCGCGTACGACCAGGTGCTGACCAGCTCGCCGTAGCGGACGGGGGTGGGCTCGGTGGCGATCACGGGGGTCCGGTCGGCGCCGGCCTCCGCGGCGGTGCCGGACACCGCGGCATCGGCGGCGTACACCGTCTCCACGTAGCGGTCGCCGCGGTCCGGCATGATGCCGACCAGCTTGGTGCCGGGCGCGGCGTGCGCCGCCAGGTGGGTCAGCACCCGGTAGACCGAGCCGGAGGTGTTCCCGGCGAAGATCTTCTGCTCCCGGGCCAGCGCCCGGGTCGCGTCGAAGGCCTCGTCGTCGGAGAGCCAGTGCACCTCGTCGATCAGCCGGTAGTCGATGTTGTCCGGGTAGAGGCTGTTGCCGAGGCCGGACTGGCGCCGGGTCGGTACGTCGGGCTGGCCGAACAGCACGCTGCCGACGGCGTCCACGCCGACCACCGTCAGCTCGGGGAAACGTTCCAGCAGGGCCCGGGACGTCCCGCACAGCGAACCGCCGCTGCCCACCGAGCCCACCACCACGTCCACCGTGCCGAGGTCGGCCACCAGCTCCTCGGCCAGGCCCCGGTAGGCCGCCGGGTTCTGCGGGTTGGAGTACTGCTGCGGCCAGAACGCGCCCGGCAGACCGGTCATCAGCTCGGCCAGCAGGTCCAGCCGGGCCGACTGCCAGCCCTGGTCGCCCATCGCCGACACCACGTGCACCTCGCAGCCCAGGGTGCGCAGCTTGGCCAGGGTGATCGGGTCGATCCGCGGGTCGGTGACGATGTGCACCGGGTGCCCGAGGTGGGTGCCCACCAGCGCCAGGCCGAGCGCCATCGTCCCCGAGGAGCTCTCCACGATCGGCGCCCCGGGCCGCAGGGCCCCGGAGCGGCGGGCCTCGGTGACGACCTGCCGGGCCACCCGGTCCTTCATCGCGAAGGTGTTCGCCAGCTCCAGCTTCGCGTACACCTCGACGCCCTCCGGCGCGGGCACCCGCAGCCGGACCAGTGGCGTGTGGCCGATGGCGTCGACGATCGATTCATGCCGCATCAGCAAGCTCCATGTCCTGAAGGGTGAGGGCCCGGACCGTGGTGGTGGTGCCGGGCAGGGTCGAACAGGCCGCCAGGGCGGCGGCGAGCCGGGGCCCGTGGTCGGCGTCGTTCTCGTCCAGCAGGACGCCCAGCAGGGTGCCGCTGTGCGCGCACACCACCCCGGCGGCGCCGACCCGTTCGGCGATCGCCAGCACCGCGTCCAGGTTGCGCTTGGGCGCCAGGCGCTGGTTCAGCACCGCGCTGCGGGTGGTCACCGCCCCCACCCGCGCGAGGTCCCCGGCCCGCAGCGCCGCACCCAGCTCCGCCAGCAGCTCCGCGTACTCGGCGCGCTGCGCCGGGGAGAACACCTTCGGCACCCGGTTGAACGCCACCGTGTCCAGCAGCCCGCCCTCGTCCACCGCGACCACGGTCGCCTCCGGCAGGCCGCCCAGGCGCTCGCGCAGCCGCACCTCGCGGTGCTCGAAGGCCACCACCTCGGGGTGCATCACCCCGTCGGTCGGCTCGATCGGGCGCAGCCAGCGCTCCACCTCGGCGGGCGAGGTGTCCAGGCCCACCGCGGCGCCGACCGCCCGCACGGTGGCCACCAGGTCGGCCGAGGAGCTGGCCATGCCCTTGCCGACCGGCAGGTCGCCGTCCAGCAGCAGCACCCCGCCGGCCGGGCGCCCGCAGGCCGCGAGCATCGCCTCGGCCACCCGCCGGGTCTTGGTCTTGTGCGAGGGGAACACCCGCAGCGGGCCGCCCGGGTCGAGCCGGAAGCGGGCCCGCGCCCAGCGGTCCACCGGCAGCGTCACCAGGAACTCCTGGCCGCCGGGCAGGGCGCCCTGGAGCAGCTCGCCGAAGGTGCCGAAGGCGCGGGCCGAGCCGGTGCGCAGGTCGACGCCGGGGCGGGGGGAGGCGAAGGACGGCCGGCGCGGCGGCGGGACGGCGCCGGCGGACGGGGCCGCCGCCGGGGCCGGGCGCGCGGCGGAGGGCGGGGTCACCGCTGCGCCGGGGAGTCCGCCGGGGCCGCGAGCAGCGCCGTGACCTCGTCCGCGGCCGCCCCCGCGACCGCGGCCCGCTCCGCCCAGCACTCGGTCAACCGCTCCTGCTCGGCATCGAGTTCGGCGAGGGTGGCGCGGACCTGGTCGGGGTGGGTCGAGCCGACCGAGGTCTTGGCGCGCAGGCCCGCCTCGACGCTCAGCGAGGCCGCCAGCAGCGCCTGCGGCCCGGCCAGCCGGTGCCCGGCCTCCTCCGCGACCGCCGCCAGCAGCGCCGCGTCCCCGTCGGCCGGGGCCAGGCCCTTGTCCAGCGCGGCCTTGATGTAGCGCCCGGCGATGATCTGCGCCGTCCGCCAGGGCACGCCCTCGTCCAGGGTCAGCCGGTTGGCCAGGGTGAAGCCGCCGAGGAACTCGCCCTCGCAGGCCGCCCGCATCCGGTCGGTGCGGAACACCAGCCCGGTGACCACGGCATGCGCCAGCCGCAGGGTCGAGCGCAGCGCCTCGGTCTGCACCCGCAGGTGGGCGCCGGCCTCCTTGGACACCTCGACGGTGTTGGTGTACGGGGTGTTGCGCTGGGCCGCCGCCAGTTCGGCCGCGCTGCCCGCGACCAGCGCGCAGCGGCCGCGGATCCGCTCCAGCACGGGGAAGTTCTTCTTCTGCGGCATCGCGGCGGAGATCCCGGACAGCTCGTCCGGGAGGTCGAGGAAGCCGTGGGCGCTGCCGCCCCAGGCCATCAGGTCGGTGGTGAAGCGGCTCAGCGCGACGGCGAAGTTCGCCGCCTCGGCCGCGATCGCCAGCGCCCAGCCGCGCGAGGCGACGGCGACCAGGGCGTGCGGCTGGGGCCGGGCGAAGCCGAGCAGCCCGGCCATCCGGGAGCGGTCCCAGTCGAGTTCCTGCCCGGCCATGCTGCCCGCGCCCAGCGGGCAGGCGTCGATCTCGTCGTACGCGGCCAGCAGTCGGCGCACGGCGGTCAGCGTCTCGCTGGACAGCGCGGCCAGGTAGAAGCCGGGGCTGATCACCTGGGCGGCCTGGGCGTGGGTGTAGCCGGGCATCGGCACCTCGACGGCGCCTGCGGCGAGCGCCCGGACGGCCGCGTCGAAGGCCAGCAGGTCGGCGGCCAGCGCCCGGACCTGCTCGCGGGCGGAGAGCAGCTGGGCGCAGACCTGGAGGTCGTTGCGGCTGCGGTCGGCGTGCCAGGCGGCGAACGGCGGGACCGGGCCGGCCGCGACGTGCCGTTCCAGGGCGAAGGAGATGTCCGACATGTTCTCGCTCGGGTTCGCCCGGATGCCGTCCTGGTCGACGGTGTCCAGGCGGGCGGCGATCGCGGCGGTGCCGGGGCCGTCGACCAGCTCCATCCGCCGGTACTCCAGCAGCAGCACCTTCTCGATCGCCACGTAGTGCCGCAGCAGGTGCTCGGCCTCGTAGGCGAACTGGGGTGCCAGCACCTCCTCGTGCCACACCTCGCTCGGGATGCCGACGATCCGACCGGTCACCGTCATTGCGTGCTCCTCAGAAGAACCGATGGGGCGGACCGGCCCTCGCCCGGACCCTCCGGCCCGGCCGGTCCGGGGCTGCCGGTGGGGAAACTCTCGGCCCGGCCGTCCCCGCCCGCGCCGGGTGCCGGGCGGGCGGCGGGGGTCCGACCGGTGGCAGGTGCCGGGCCGGTGGCGGGTGCCGGGCCGGTGGCGGGTGCCGGGCGGGCAGCAGGTGTCCGGTCGGCGGCGGCCGCGGGCAGGCCGGACAGCGGGGCGGCCGGCTCGGCGAGACCGGCGGCGAGCAGCGCCAGGTAGTCGTCGAGCAGGGCGCGCGCGGTGGCGGGGGCGAACAGCTCGGTGTCGTACACCAACCGGGCGGCGCGGTCGGCCACTTCGAGCAGCAGGTCGTCCTCGGCGTACCCGCAGGGGGCGCCGAGCTCGCCCTCGGCGAGGGTGAACGCCAGCTGGTGGACGGGCGCGCCCGGCGGCTGCCCGGCGGACGGCTCCGCCTGGTCCGCGACGTCCTGCAGGTCCGCCAGGTCCGCCAGATCCGCCAACTCCGCGACGGGCAGCTCCTGGTGCTGCCAGGCGGCCGAGGCGACGTCCCGGACGCGCTCCACCAGCGCGGCGAAGGACGGGTCGCCGGAGGTGTCCAGCCGCAGCACCACCTGGCCGGCCAGCGCCCCGACCAGCGACAGCGTCTCGGGGCCGCGCCGGCCCGAGACGGGCACGCCGATCAGATGGTCGGTCCGGCCGGAGCGGTGGTGCAGCAGCGCCGCGTAACCGGCCAGCAGCACCGGGGCCGGCGACCCGCCGAGCCGGCGGGCGCCCGCCCGCAGCGCGGCCGCCAGACCGGACGGGAACTCGGCGCGGACCTCGGCGCCCGCGAAGGCGCGGACGGCCGGGCGGGGCCGGTCCAGCGGGAGGCCGTGCCCGGACGGCCGTCCGGCCAGCCGGGAGCGCCAGAACTCGGCCGTGTCCGCGTGGGGTTCCAGCCGGTCCCGTTCGTACTGCCGGTCCTGCTCGTACCGCCGGTCCCGCCCGCGCCGGCGCGCCCGCTCGTACCGGTCCCGCCCGTGCTGCCGGTCCGCGTGGTCGGCGAAGTCCAGCAGCCGGTCCGGCAGCACCGGGGCCCGGCCCTGCTCCTCGGCGGCGCACAGTTCGGCGAGTTCGGCGTTCAGCAGGAACAACGAGGCCGGGTCGCAGACCAGTTGGTGGGCGACCAGGACCACCGCCCAGTCCGCCTCACCGAGCCGGACGGCGACGGCCCGCCACAGCGGCGCCCGGGCCGGGTCGAAGGGCAGCACGGCAGCCTGGTCGGCGATCTCGGCGAGCCGCTCGGCGCGCTTGCCGTCGTCCGGACCGCTGAGGTCGGTGAACTCCACCGGCAGGTCGATCCCCGGGTGGACCACCTGCCGCAGCTCGCCGTCCAGCACCCGTACCGAGGTCCGCAGCGCGGTGTGCCGGGCGGTCAGCGCGGCCAGCGCCGAACGGACCTGCTCCTCGTCGACCGCGGCGTCCAACCGGAAGGTGTCGGCCACGTGCTGGAGCAGCAGGCCCCCGGAGCGCCGGCCGGTCCGCCAGACCAGTTCCTGGCCGTGGGCCGCCCGGGCGATCCGCGCCCCCTCCGCCCCGGGCCCGGCCGACCCGGTGGTTCCATCCGCCATCGCAGTTCCTGACCTCGTCGTTCCAACCGTCGCGGACTGGGGCCTGCCTGTCTCGGGGCCCCCTGCCGGGGCCCGCGGCATCACGCCACGGGGCTCCCGATCCCGGCACGAACGGCCCGGCTGATCGCGTCCAGGTTGTCGTCGAGGAAGAAGTGACCGCCCGGCAGGACGTGTTGGGCGAACGGTCCGGTGGTGTGCGCGGCCCAGCCGGCCGCGTCCTCGGGCCGGGCCGAGGCGTCCTCGTTGCCGACGAAGGCGGTGATCGGTACCGGAACCGGCGGTTCGTCACCGCAGTCGTAGGCGTCCAACCAGCCGAAGTCGGCCCGGCAGACGGGCAGGACGAGTTCCAGCAGTTCCGGCTCGTCCAGCACGAAGGCGGGCAGGCCACCGCCGCGCACCAGCCGCTGGAGCATGGCGTCGTCCGGCAGCGCCGACAGGCCGTCGAAGATGTCGTCGCCCCGCGGCAGGTCGGGCCGCGGGCAGCCCGACACGAAGAGGTGGACGGGCAGTTCGGCCCCTGACCGGCGCAGCCACCGGACCACCTCGAAGGCCAGCAGGCCGCCCATCGAGTGGCCGAACAGCGCGTACGGGCGGTCGGCGGTGGCCGCGACGGCCTCGGCGATCCGCTCCACGTCGACGGCCGCGGGCTCACCGAGGCGGCGCTCCCGGCCCGGCAGGGCCAGCGCGGCGACCTCGACCTCGGGGCCGAGCGCGGCCGGCCAGCGGGCGTAGATGGACGTGGCGCCGCCCGCATAGGGGAAGCAGACGAGCCTGACCGGCGCCTCCGGACGCAATTCTCGGGAAACGAACCATTTGTCGGGGAGTATCTGGCCGTTCACGGGCGCCATCCAGGAAGTCCGGCTTTTGGCCCGAGGTCGTCCGGAAAGTCCATGGTCTCCGAAGCGGCCTTTCTGGAAAAGATGTCAGAACTCATTCGATCCGTCACTGGATCGCCGCTCTGCGGAGGCCGGTCGTGCCGCCTGGTCGGTTCTGCCATCGAGGATGATGAATAGTGTGCCGATCAACCGCTGATGACTGTACCTCAGCTGAGTGAGCACGCTCAATAGTTGGCGATAACCGGCCAGCGGGCGGCAGCGCCCCCTCCCGAATGGGTCGATTCGACAACCCGCCCACCGCGCCCGGGAATCGGGGCGCAACTCGCGGGGAACTCCCATTGGCTTATCCGGCGGCGCCCCGTACGGCACGGCCCGGCGGCAGGCGGGCGCCGACCGGGCGGGGGCCGGACCGGACCGGGCGAGGGCCCCCGCCGCCCGGGCGGTCGGTCCACGAACCCGACCGCCCGGACGGCCGCCCGGCGAAGGGGCGTTGGCGCGCCGGGGTGTCGGGGCCGTCCGGGTTGTCCGGGGCGTCCGGGCCACGGGCTCAGGACACCAGCGGCGCCCCCGCGACCTCGGTCAGCGTCACGGTGCACAGCCCGCCGCGCTGAACCTGCACGTCCGTGACCTCCAACTGGGTGCCGGGCAGCAGGATGTACTCCTCCTCCCCCGTGAACGCCGAGAACCGCTGGATGCCCGTGGCGCGCAGCGGCCGCACCTCGAACAGCGTCCGCTTGCCCCGGCTGCCCAGGAAGGACTTCGCCACGCCCGGCTCGGAGGTGCAGGAGGACACCCCCCACCACGTCACCGTCCGCCCCAGCGGGTACTGCTTGCGCAGGTCCAGGGCCACCCCGCGCCAGAGCGGCTCCGTCCGCACCGGCAGCTGCGACACCGCCCCGAACAGCAGCCGCAGGTACGGCAGGTACGGCACCAGCCGGGCCCGGTCCGGGGAGCGCAGCACCGCGTTGATCTCCCGGTAGAACGCCGACTCGCAGGTGTACAGGTACAGCGCGGCGATCGCGTCCGCGGACAGCCCGTCGGGCACCCCCGGGCCCCCGCGCCCGTCCGCCCGACCGGCCACCTGCCCGGCCGCGCGCTCCGCCGCCCATTCGTCCGCCCGCCGCCTGCCGAACTCGTGCGACGACGTGACGTGCCGGTCCAGCCCGCGCAGCAGTTCGGCCACCGGGGCCACCGCCTCCCGGAAGTCCATCAGCGGCGTGTCGAACACCCCGCTGATGGCCGGGAGATCGAGACCCTCGTCCTTCACCCCGGCGAGCCGGTCCAGGTACAGCTGGTGCAGCTCCATGGTGGACGCGATGAACGCGCCCATCCGCTCGGCGACACCGCCGTCGGCGCCCCCGGCCGCGGCCGCGGCGGCGTCCCAGCCCTTGCTCGGCAGCCAGTCGATCCCGTCCGCGCCGAGCGAGGCGAGCGCGGCGTTCACCGCGGCGAAGTGCTCGTTGTCGCAGAAGATGTCGCCCTGGGCCGCCGGGTTGGCGTGGTCGATGTGCCGGACCTCGACCCCCGGGTACTTCTTCTCCAACCGCTGCACCACGCTCTTCAAGCTGCGCGCGTGCGCACCCCACCAGGCGAAGACCACCCCCCGGTCCTCCTCCCCCGCCTGCTGCTTGGCCCGCAGGATCTCCTCCACGATCCGCTCGGCCACCGGCCGCCAGAACCCGGTGTGCTGCTCCGGGCCCATCGCGCCGTCCGCGCTGGCGGTCAGCGCCGCGTTCAGCAGCAGCACGCCCTGGGTCAGCATCGCCTGGAACCACTCCGGCGGCTGGACCGTCTCCTCCTTCTTCAACAGCGCGCGGATGTCCGCGATCGGCGTCTTCTTGGGTATGCCGTACTTCCACATCGCCGCGGCCTTGATGATGCAGCGAATGCTGATCACCCGGCCGAACTGGCTGTCCTTCCAGTCGTGGAAGGCGTTGTCGAACATCGCGATGCCGGTGGCGCTCTCCGGGCGCGGGTACGGGTTCTGCCCGAAGACCACCACCTTCCACCGGTGCGGGGCGTGCGGCTTGAGCGCCTGGAAGGTCAGTTCGCGGACCGGCACGACCTCCGACCCGCGCTCCGGGCCGATGAACGAGGCCGCACCGGGCTGCGCCTCGATCACCGGCTTGAGCACCGGGAGCCACGGCTCGCCGCCGCCCCGGAACAGCTCCGCGAGGGCCAACGGGTCGTTCGGGTCGTTCGTTCCGGGCTGGTCGGTGGCGGAGGTGTCGGCAGCGCTCATGGTGGTACTCCGGGCTGGTCGGGTCACGGAAAGGCGTCGAATGACGGTCCGTCAGCTCTCCGGCGGACGACACCTTCCTAACAGCCCGCACCGACATTCCGACCCGTCGCTCCACCCGACGGTCCACCCGGCGCTCCACCAGTCCGAACGGCCCCGGACGGATTGTCAGTGGCACCCGCTAGCGTCGGATTCGACCGGGAGAACGACACGGAGAACGACAGGGAGAACCTCTCCCCGTACGAAAGGAGTTGCCGCATGACGACGGACCGCGCGCAGTCCCCGCTCAGGGTGGTACTGACGGACCTCAACGCCTCGGTGGTCGAGTCCTGGCGGGCCGCCTTCGCCGACACCCCCGGCATCGAGATCCGGCAGGGCTCGATCCTCACCGAGCAGGTCGACGCCTGGGTCAGCCCGACCAATTCCAAGGGCCGGATGGACGGCGGGGCGGACGCCGCGATCAAGCGCCACCTGGGGGCGGGCATCCAGCTGAAGGTGCAGCGGAGGATACGCAGCGCCCACGCGGGCACGCTGCCGGTGGGCAGCGCGGTCTGCGTGCCCTCCGGTGCGGTCAACCCGAAGTTCCTGATCTCGGCGCCCACGATGCAGACCTCCTCGCAGAACGTGAGCGAGACCTTGAACGTCGCCCTCGCCTGCGCCGCCGCCTTCCAGGCCGTCCACCGGCAGAACCTGCTCGTGCCGGACAGCATCCGGTCGGTGGCCCTGGTCGGCATGGGCGCGCAGACCGGCCGGGTGCCGGCCCGGGTGTGCGCCAACCTGATGTGGACGGGCTACACCCTCTTCCAGGACCACCGGTTCGAGGACGACGACGAGCTGCGCGCCACCATCCTCGCCCAGCTGGACGACCTGGAGCAGGCGCCTGCCACCACCCGGGTCCGCATCGCGACGCCCCCGGCCCGCAGCCGCTCCGGGCGGTAGTCCGTTCCGCCGGCAGTTCCGTCGGAAGCCCCGCCGGCCCTCAGGCCGCGCCGAGCGCCAAGCGGATCCAGCGCTCCGCCTCCACCGTCGCCGTCGCCACGTCGAAGGCCTCCGGCGCGGCCGCCGCCTGCACCACCAGCCCCTTGAGCAGTCCCACGAAGGCGAACGCGAAGGCCCCGGCATCCACCCCTGCGCCGGGACCGACCCCGGCTCCGACCTCCACCCCTGCGCCCGCCCCGGCCCGCAGCTCCCCGTCCGCCAGGCCCTGGCCGACCACGTCCGCCACCCAGCCGCGCGTCCGGGCGTCCAGCTCCGCCACCGCCGGCGTCAGTTCGGAGGTGCCCGCCAGCGCCTCGGCCCCCAGCACCACGAAGGCCCGGCCCAGGTCGGTCGGGTGCCGCACGCCCTCCAGCACGCCCCGGGCGAAGCGGCACAGCTCCTCCGCCGCCCCGGCGCCACTGCGCTCGGGCGCGGCCGCCGCCATCGCCTCGGCCAGCGCCTCCTCCTGCAGCCGGGCGAGCAGCGCGGCCTTGGAGCCGAAGTAGTGGGTGGCCAGCCCCCGGCTGAAACCCGCCTCCTCCCCCACCCTGGCCAGGGTGACCCCGGTGCTGCCGTGCTCGGCGATCAGCCGGGCGGCGGCGGCGATCAGCGCCGCCTCGGCGTGGGCGCGCCGTTCGGCCTGGGTGCGGCGGGGCGGGGGCCCCTGCGGAGCGGTCGCGCGGGTGGCCGGGTCATCGTGCGTGGGCATGGCACCATGCTAGGGTTGAACTTGCTTGTTGGCTAACAAGCAAGTTTGGGATGACGGAGCACTCCCCGGCCCCGCTACCCCCGGCAGAAGGGAAGTCCCGATGACCGCCACGATGCTCGCCGGCCGCCTCGACGTCACCAAGGGCGCGTTCGCCGTCGAGGAGGTGCCCGTCCCGACCCCCGGCCCGGGCGAGGTGCTGATCAAGGTCGAGGCCGCGGGCGTCTGCCTCTCCGACGTCCACCTCATCGACGGCACCCTCAAGCCCTTCCTCCTCGACGGGGACAAGGTCACCCTCGGCCACGAGGTCGCGGGCACCGTGCACACCCTCGGCGAGGGCGTCACCACCGCCGCCGTCGGCGACCGGGTGCTGCTCCAGGCCGGCGAGACCCGCAACGGCCGGGTGCACACCCGCGGCGTGGACTACGACGGCGGCTGGGCCGAGTACGCCCTCGCCACCGCCACCACGCTCGTCCCGATACCCGACGAACTCCCCTTCGAGCAGGCCTGCTTCATCCCCGACGCGGTCTCCACCCCCTGGGCCGCCATCACCGGCACCGGCGCCGTCCGACCCGCCGAGCCGGTCGGCGTCTGGGGCGTCGGCGGACTCGGCGCCCACGGCGTCCAACTGCTGCGCGCCATCGGCGCCTTCCCGATCGTCGCCGTCGACCCGCTCCCCGCCGCCCGCGAGCGCGCCCTCGCCTTCGGCGCCGACGCCGCCCTCGACCCCACCGACCCCCGGTTCGCCGACCGCCTGCGCACGGCCACCGCCGGCCGTCCCCTCGCCGCCGCCTTCGACTTCGCCGGTGTCGCCGCCGTCCGCGAACAGGCCGTGGCCGCCCTCGGCGAACGCGGCCGCCTGGTCCTGGTCGGCCTCACCGACAAGCCGCTGACCATCACCAAGGGCACCATGGTCAGCTACCTGCGCCAGCAGATCCTCGGCCACTACGGCTCCGACGGCCAGGACGTCATCGACCTGGTCGACCTGGTCCGCGGCGGCCGCCTCGACTTCGCCCGCTCGGTCAGCGGCACCTTCTCGCTCGCCGACGCCGCCCGCGCCGTCCAGGCCCTGGAGCGCAAGGAAGGCAACCCCATCCGCCTCGTCCTCAAGCCCTGACCGGCGCCCCCGCACCTGCCCGACTGAGCCGGGCACGGCACCGGGCCGGCAGCCGCCCCTGCGGCTGCCGGCCCGCACGCGTCCTACTCCACGGGCGACACGTGCAACACCGGCTGCACCGGCACGGCCTCGACCGGTCCCCCCATGGCCTCCCGGTAGTAGCGGACCCGGAACACCCCGGACAGACTCGCCGTCACCGCCAACCCACCGCCCAGACACACCGCCGCGCCCGCGACCAACAGCGCACCGAGCACCCGGTCCTTCACGGTGAAGCCCAGAACCAGGGCCACCAGCGACGGGAGCAAGGTCAGCACCACCGGCAGGGCCACCCAGCTCGAACCCCACACACTCGTCCAGCCCTCACGCCGGTGCACCTCCCGGGACCTCCGCAGCGCCTCGCGGATCCCGACACCGTCGAGCACCATCGCCGGCAGCACCAGGTAGCCCACCATCACCCAGCTGGCCCCGACCAGCAGCACCGCTCCCACCAGGATGGTCAGGGCCCCGCCGACCGCCCAGCCCGCGATGACCGGCAACCGCCCCGCCGCCCGCGCACAACTGGACCACACCCCGACCGCCCGCCCCCGCAGAGCGTCATCGACCGCGATCAGCATCGCCGCATTGCCGAAGGTCACCAGGAACAACAGCACCACCAGCCCGGCCGCCCCGACCACCACGCTCCCCCCGAGCAGCACCTCCGCCCACACCAGCAGCGCGGCCGCCCCGACCGTCACCGCCACCGTGACCCCCGACAGGAGCAGCAGCTTCTTCTGCCGCCACACCACCCCCACCAGCGTCCGCACCGACCCACCCTCACTCACGTTCCCACCTGCCAATTCGGCTACTCCAGCAGACTGCCCATGTGCCCGTCGTCGATCCGGATCGGCCAGAAGTGCTCCTCGCTCGCGAACGCCTCCGGATCGATCGCCCGCAGCGCCTCCTCGGCCGCGCCGTCGAACAGCTCGCACGGGTCGAAGACCGACCAGGGGGCTTCCTTCCGCTCCCGGTACGCCTCCTCCCGCGCGGCGCGCAGCCGGTGGAACGTCCAGAGCGTGTACAGCAGCGCGGAGAGGTCGCGGTGCAGGTAGGCGGCCGTCCCGCCGTCGCCCCACACATCGGTGAGCTCGACCCGCCCGGTCGCGCCGTCGAGCAGCACGTCGAAGTCGTACATCCACCCACCGAGCACCGGGAACCCGCGCTGGTACGCCCGCTCCGAGGGCTCCTCCTCGTCGTCCTCGGGCTCGTAACCCTCCAGCGGCCCTTCGGCATCGACCTCCAGCACGCACCGCCCGGACACCGGCAGGCCGACCTCGGTCAGCAGCCGCCGGGTCGGACCGTGCGTCACGTTCGCGGGCAGCTCGTCCTCCCCGAAGCGACGGACGCCGCCCTCCCCCTCCGCCGTCGCCAGGTCCGCCACCAGGGCCGGAGTGACGGCGTACGCCGACCCCCCCGGCCCGCCCGGCCCGGCGCCCCACGCCAGGGCACGGACCGTCACCGCCGCCTCCCAGTGCGCGGGCCGGCCACCCGTCCGCCGGTACAGCTCCGGATCGGCCTCCCGCAGCAACCGCCGTCCGGTCTCCACGACCTCGGCCACTCCGGCGGGCCCGTACTCCGCTGCCCCGCCGAGCCCTTCGACCACCCGCGCCAGCGCCAGCAGACACGCCGTGCTGCTGGCCAGCAGGTCCCGCCGCAGCGCCCCGTCGTCCCCCGGCCGCCCGAGGAACACCTCCCCGCTCGCCCCGTCCAGCAGCACCGCCGCGGGCCCCTCCCAGCCCTCGTACCGCGCCTCCCCGAGCAGGGCGAACCCCTCGACCACCCGCGGCGGCTCCTCCCCCGCGGCCCCGAGGTCCAGGTACGCCCGCCCCCAGCACGACCCACCAGCAGCCAGCAGCTCCCGCCCCACCACGCACCCCTTGCCCCGCCGCCCCGCGCCGGAAGATCACCCACTACCGCGAGCGACCCTAACCGACCCCGCCGACACCCCGGCCCGCCGGAGGCCGTCCGCCCCCTCGCCCGGCCCCCGACCCCCGACGCCCGACACCCCCAACTCCGGCACATCGCGGGCGAAATGGCATGCACGCCACTAGCCAACCGGCCAGTAGCGCCCCTACCGTCGACTCCCCGTGGCTTCGACGGAGGAGCTCGCCTTGCCCCCACGCACACGCCCCCACCCCCTCCGGTCCGCGGCCGTCGCGCTCGCGTCGGCCCTGTTCGTCACCGCCGCCCTGACCGCCCCCGCCACCGCCTCCCCCACCCCGGCCGCCGCCGCCCCCGACTACTGCGGCGGCCGCTGCACCGACATCCTCCCGCCCGGCGAGAACGGCAACGCCACCCTCGCCGAGATCCTGCTCAACCGGATGTTCGGCAGCCGCCCGGCGCACACCGACGACCAGCTCGGCCCGTACTCGGCCCTGGCCTCCGGCTACCCGGGGCTGACCGAGGCCGGGTTGCGGAACTTCTTCAACGACGCCTCCTTCGGCGTCCCCGCCGACCAGGTGGCCAGCACCGTCAGCCCGCGCGCGGACGTGACGATCGTGCGCGACAAGGCCACCGGCGTCCCGCACATCAGCGGCACCACCCGCTACGGCACCGAGTTCGGCGCGGGCTACGCGGCCGCGCAGGACCGGCTCTGGGTGATGGACCTGTTCCGGCACGTCGGCCGCGGCCAGCTGTCCGGCTTCGCGGGCGGCGCGGCCGCCAACCGGCAGCTGGAGCAGAGCTTCTGGCAGGCCGCGCCGTACACCGAGGCCGAGCTGCAGCAGCAGATCGACGCGCTCGCCGCCCGCGGCGGCCGGGCCACCCAGGCACTCGCGGACGCCAACGCGTACCTGGACGGCATCAACCAGTACGCGAGCCAGGCGTACAACGCCCGGACCTTCCCCGGCGAGTACGACCTCACCGGCCACATCGACCCGATCACCAACGCCGGTTCGATCGAGCCGTTCAAGCTGACCGACCTGGTCGCCCTGGCCTCCGTGGTCGGCGCGCTGTTCGGCGCCGGCGGCGGCGGTGAACTCGCCTCCGCCCAGGTCAAGTCGACCGCCGAGGCCCGGTACGGCAAGGACGCCGGGGACGCGCTGTGGAAGTCGCTGCGCGAGTCCGACGACCCGGAGGCCGTCCGCACCCTGCACGACGGCCAGAGCTTCCCGTACGCGACGGTGCCGGACGCCCCGCAGGGCCAGGCCCTGCCGGACCCGGGCTCGGTGGTGCCGGAGAAGGTGGTCTACGACGCCACCGGCTCGGCGAACTCCGCGACCACGAAGGCGGACGGCGTCCTGCCCGGCAACCTGCTCACCGCCAAGCACGGCATGTCCAACGCCCTGCTGGTCTCCGGCGCGCACACCGACGACGGCCACCCGGTCGCCGTGTTCGGCCCCCAGACCGGCTACTTCGCCCCGCAGTTGCTGATGCTGGAGGAGATCCAGGGCCCCGGGATCAGCGCCCGCGGCGCGGCCTTCGCCGGCCTCAGCTTCTACGTGCAGCTCGGCCGCGGCCAGGACTACGCCTGGAGCGCCACCTCGGCCGGGCAGGACATCACCGACACCTACGCCGTCCCGCTCTGCACCACCGACGGCTCCCCGGTCACCACCGCCGCCGACTCCTACCTCTGGCACGGGCAGTGCCTGCCCTTCGACCGGCTGGAGCGCAAGGACGCCTGGAGCCCGACCACCGCCGACTCCACCGCGGCGGGCTCCTACACCCTGGTGATGTACCGCTCGAACTACGGCCTGGTGACGGCCCGCGGCACCGTCGGCGGGGCGCCCGTCGCCTTCACCTCGCTGCGCTCCACCTACCGCCACGAGGCCGATTCCATCATCGGCTTCCAGGAGTTGAACGACCCCGGCGCGGTGCACGACGCGCCGAGCTTCCAGCGGGCCGCGCAGGACATCAACTACACCTTCAACTGGTTCTACGCCGACTCCCGCGACATCGCCTACTACAACTCCGGCAGCAACCCGGTGCGCGCCCCCGGGGTGGACGCCGGACTGCCCGTGCTCGCCCGACCCGCCTACGAGTGGGCCGACTTCGACCCCGCCACCAACACCGCCCGGTACACCCCTCCGGCCGAGCACCCGCAGTCCGTCAACCAGGACTACTACGTCTCCTGGAACAACAAGCAGGCGGACGGGTTCACGGCGGCCGGCTTCGGCAACGGCTCGGTGCACCGCGCCAACCTGCTCGACGACCGGGTCAAGGCGCTGCTCCGGGGCGGCGGCAAGGCGAGCCGGGTCACCCTCACCCAGGCCATGGAGAGCGCCGCCCTGGCCGACCTGCGGGCCGAGGACGTCCTTCCCGACCTGATCCGGGTGCTGCGCAGCGCCCCGGTCACCGACCCGGCCGCCGCCACCGCGCTCCAGCAGCTGGAGGCCTGGCTCGCCGACGGCGCCCAGCGCAAGGAGACCTCGGCGGGCAGTCACGCCTACGCGGACGCGGCCGCGATCCGGGTGATGGACGCCTGGTGGCCGCTGGTCGCCGACGGCGTCATGCGGCCCGGGCTCGGTGACCAGCTGTTCTCGGCGCTGACCGGCGCCCTGCAGATCAACGAGTCGCCCTCCGGCGGCCAGACCGGCGCGACCGGCGGCGGCCCGGTGAGCGCCAACGAGGGCATCCCGCACAAGGGTTCGGCCTTCCAGTACGGCTGGTGGAGCTACCTGGACAAGGACCTGCGCGCCGTCCTCGGCGACCCGGTCGCCGGCCCGCTGGCCCGCCCGTTCTGCGGCGGCGGCGACCTCGCGGCCTGCCGCACCGTGCTGCAGACCACCCTGGCCAAGGCCGCCGCCCAGACCCCCGCCCAGGTCTACCCGGGCGACGCGGACTGCACGGCGGGCGACCAGTGGTGCGCCGACACCGTCATCCAGCGCCCGCTGGGCGGGGTGACGGACGCCAAGACCACCTGGCAGAACCGTCCGACCTACCAGCAGGTGGTGCAGTTCAGCGCCCACCGCTGACCGGCGACGAGCGGCCGCCGGTGCCCGGCCCGGACCAGGACGACCTGTCGCTCCTCGATCCAGGTCAACCCGATCAGCCGGGTCGCCTCGCCGCGCGAACGGGCCCACAGCGCGGGGA
>NZ_JBIAXC010000059.1:0-57044 GCF_042896295.1 Kitasatospora sp. NPDC001309
GCCGCGGGCGGGGGGGGGCCGGGGGGGGCGCCGCGGGGGGGGGCGGGGCCGGCGGGGGGGGGGGCGGGGGGGGGGGGGGGGGGCCGGCCCCCCGGGGGGGGGGCCCCCCCCCGGCCCGGCCCGTGGTGCGGGGACGGTCGGCTAGGTGAGCCCGGTTATTTGAGCCCGGTGTCGAGGGCGGACATCAGGCTGCCCGCCGGGGTGTCGCCGGACATCTCCCAGATCATGCCGCCGAGCAGGTTCTTCGATTTGAGGTAGGCCGTCTTCTGGGCGATCGACCAGGCGTCGTCGAAGGTCCACCACTGCCCGTTCGCGCCCGTGTAGCCGTACGTGGCCACGGACTTGGGATCGTGGTAGACGGTGAGGCCCGGCACGCCGGTGACCAGGTTCTGGTACCCGCGGGTGCCGGCCTCCTCGGCGAACTGGCCGGGCGCCGCGCCGTTCGCGGACTGCCAGACGCCGTGGGCGCCGCCGTCCGCCACGCCCTGCCAGCCGCGCCCGTAGAACGGGAAGCCGATGGTCAGTTTGCGCGGGTTGACCCCGGCGGCGAGGTAGGTCTGGACGGCGCCGTCCACGCTGAAGTGGAAGGCGTAGGGGTCGTTCGGGTCGGGGTAGAGGTTGGAGGCCTGGCCGGTGCGGTTGGGCTCCCAGGAGTTGTCGCTGCCGGAGCCGTGGAAGTCGTAGCCCTGGACGTTGGCGATGTCGAGCGAGGTGAAGACCTTGCCGAGGTCCCAGCCGGCCGCGACCTTGGCCGGGTCGGCCGGGGTGAAGGCGGTGAGCAGCTTGTGCGGGCCGCCCAGCGCGTCGAGCTGCTTGCGGAACTCGGCGGCCAGCAGGGTCAGGTCGGTCTTGTCGTTCGCGCTCCAGTGGTTGCCCGGGTGGCCGTCGCCGGAGCCGGGCCACTCCCAGTCGAGGTCGATGCCGTCGAAGATCCCGGCGGCCACGCCGTCACCGCCGGCGCCGTTGTAGGCGGGCAGGTTGCCCTTGATCCAGGTGTCCACGCAGGACTTGACGAACTTCTGCCGGGACGCGTCGGTGGCGGCGACGTCGGAGAAGTACTTGGAGTACGTCCAGCCGCCGAGCGAGACGACCACCTTGAGGTTCGGGTACTTGGCCTTGAGCTTCTTCAACTGGTTGAAGTTGCCCCGGAGTTTGCCCCAGCCGTCGTCGGCCACGCCGTCCACCGACTGGTCGGCGCTCATCGGGCGGGCGTAGTCGGCGTCGGCGTCACCGGCGCCGGTGCCCTGGTCCGGGTCCTCCGGGTTGGCGGTGGTGCCCTTGGTGACGCCCGCGAGGCAGGTCAGGTTGACCGGATCGATGTTCTCGAAGGCGTAGTTGACGATGTCGAGCTTGGCCGCGCTGCCCGAGGTGTCGAGGTTCTTGACGAAGTACTGGCGGCCGTAGATGCCCCACTGGACGAAGTAGCCGACCCGGGCGTACTTGCCGGCGCCGACGATGTCCGCGGTGGTCACGGCGAGCGGCGCGGAGGCGGGTGAGGCGTTGTCGGCGGGGTCGCGGGCCTTCACCGTGAAGGTGTAGGCGGTGGACGGCGAGAGGCTGCCGACGGATGCGGTCAGCGTGCCGCCGTCGACCGTCGTCACCAGGGTGGCGCCCTGGTAGACGTCGTACGCGGCGACCCGGACGTTGTCGGTGGCGGCGTTCCAGGCGAGCGTCACGTCGGAGGAACCGACCGACGTGGCACGGAGGTTGGTAGGCGCGGTCGGCGGGACGGTGTCCGTGGACGGGTCGAAGGTGCTGGCGGTCACGGGCGCGCTGAGCGGGCCGGTGTTGCCGCGGCTGTCCTTGGCCCGGACGGTCAGGGTGTACGAGGTGGCCGGGGTGAGCCCGGTGACCAGGGCGTTGGCGGTCGGGCCAGAGGCGAGCACGGTGGCGCCGTTCAGCACGTCGTAGGAGGCGACCGGGAAGTCGCCGCCGGTGGCGGCCGGCCAGCTCAGGGCGAGGGTGTGCGCGGTCGACCCGGTGACGGTGGGGGTGCCCGGCGCGGACGGCGGGACGTCGGCGGAGCCGTCGCACTTGTCGCCGTTGATGCGGCAGTTGAGCGGGGTGGAGACCGGGCCGGTGCCGACGAACCAGAAGCTGTACGGCTCGGTGGTGCTGTGGGCGTTGACGGTCGCGTTGTAGTACGCGGCGGTGGCGGTGACGTGCCGGCCGTTGACGGTCGCGGTGCCGTTGCTGGTGTTGCCCAGGGTGACGCCGGTGGGCAGGTCGAAGTCCAGGGTCCAACCGGTGACGGCGGTGGCGTTGTCGTTGTGGACGATGTATGTGCCCTGCCACCAGGAGCCGTTGTCGGCGGTGGTGAAGGTGGCGGTGAGCTTGCCCGCCGCGAGCGCGGGGGCGGCGAGTGCGGTCAGGACGGCGAGTGGGAGGAGCAGGACGGACAGCAGTGCCAGCAGTCTGCTGCGCATGCGGGGGCGTCCCGCCCGGGATCGAGCGGACATGGTTCTCCCTGTGGCTGTGGGGGTTGGACAGGGTGACGTAGAACCGGGGTGATCCGTGGGCGACCGGTGCCCGCGCCGTGGGGGGCGGGGGCATGGGCACTGTAGGAGGACTGGACCAATGCGTCAACAGGTCTGTACCAGTGGGGAGTTGGGGAGGTCGCCGGGTGGCGGGGTGGCGGGGTGGCCGGGCGGCCGGTCGGCGGGCCGGCGGGGCGCTCACCGGCCGCCGGAGAGCTCGTCCCCGAGCGCGCTGCGCCGGTAGAGCACCGAACGGCCGTGCCGGGCCCGGCTGACCAGGCCGGTGGCGGCCAGGACGGACAGGTGCTGGCTGACCGCCCCCGGGGTGACGCCCAGGCGGTAGGCGAGCTCGGTGGTGGAGGCCGGCTCGGCGAGCAGGCCGAGCAGCCGGGCCTTCGGCGCGCCGACCAGGGCCTCCAGCGCGCGCGGCGGCACCGGCGGGCCCTGTCCGGCCATGGCGGCCTGGCCGCGCGCCGGGTAACAGATCTGCGGGGCGCGGGTGCTGTCGATCATGGTGATCGCGCCCCGGACGAAGAAGGTCGGGCTGAGCACCAGCCCGCGCCCGTCCACGGCGGTCTCCACGTCCCCGTCCGTCCAGTGCCGGTTGATCGACAGCGCGCCGTCCGCCCACTCCAGACGGTGGTCGAGGTCGGTGAACAGCGCCGTCGCGCCGTGCTGGGCCAGCACCCGGGCCCGGTACACCAGGTCGGCCTCCAGGACCGCGCGGGCCTGCGGCCACCAGGCGGGTGCGAGGCACGCCTCCCAGTACTCCTCCAGGGAGTCGCAGATCCGGCTCAACAGCCGGGCCGGATCCGCCAGTCCGGCGTCGAGCAGGGCGGGCAGCGGCTGCCCGTGCGGCCGGAAGGTCAGCTCCAGTTCGCCGCGCAGCTGCTCCGGCGGGAGGGCGCGGACGGTGGCGAGCTGGGTGCGGAACTCCGGTGCGGGGGAGGACGGTCGGGGGGTCAGGAAGTCGGGGACCCAGCGGTTCTCGGCGACCAGGGAGAGCAGCAGCCGGGAGTCCAGGCGCGCGAACGAGGGGCCCAGCCGCTCGAAGGCCGGGCTCTGGAGCCGGTACCGGCCCGGGTGGGTCCACATCCGCAGGCTGAGCACGGCCTCCAGGATCGGGGAGTAGGCGAACCAGGTGCTGGCGAGGTCGGCCAGCCGGAGGGTGAAGCGGTGCACCGGGATCCTCCCGTCGGCTGCCGGTCGTCGAGCTTTTAGCCAGAGCCTAAAGGAGTGTCGGGTGCGGCCCGCCCGACGGTGGAATCCTCGGCATGACCACCACACCGGCGGAGTCCTCCGCACCACCCTTCGGCGTGCCCGCGCACCAGCCGAACGGCCGCCTGCCCGGGGCCCTCCGGCGCCGCCTCCACCCCGATCCGACGGTCCGTCGACTGGCCGGGATCACCCTGGTCAACACGGTGGGCAACGGCCTCTCGCTGGCCGTCGCGGTGCTGTTCTTCACCCGGGTGCTCGGACTGAGCGCGGCCCAGCTGGGGTTCGGGATGACGGCCGCCGGTCTGTGCGGGGTCGCCGCCAGCGTGCCGGCCGGCCGGGCCGCCGACCGCTGGGGCGCCCGGCGGGTCCTGGTGGTGCTGGTCTCGATCGAGGCCGTGGGCACGGCCGGGTACGCGCTGGTGCACGGCTACGCCGCCTTCGTGGCCCTGGCCTGCGCCGTCTCCGCGGTGGACCGCGGCGCGGCCGCGGTGCGGAACGCGCTGTACGCCCAGGTGCTGCCCGCCGACCGCCGGGTGGCCGGCCGGGCGTACCTGCGGGTGGTGACCAACATCGGCATCTGCCTGGGGACCGGCCTCGGCGCGATCGCGCTCCAGTTCGACACCCGGCCGGTCTACCTGGCGGCGATCCTGGCCGACGCCGTCTCGTACGTGGCCGTCGCGCTGCTGATGTACCGGCTGCCGGCGGAGGCGGGCGCGGGTGCGGGTGCCTCCGCACCGGTTGCCGCCTCGGCCTCGGTTTCGGCCTCGGCCTCGGGCGGGGCGGGCGTCGGGCAGGGTCGGCGGCGCAACCCGGCGCTGCGCGACGGTCCGTTCCTGGTGGTGACCGCGCTGTGTTCCGTCCTCGGGCTGCAGTTCGCCGTCCTGGAGGTCGGCGTCCCGCTGTGGATCGTCCAGCAGACCGACGCGCCGCGGATCACCGTCGCCGGCGCTTTCATCGTCAACACCCTGATGGTGATCGCCCTCCAGGTGCGGGCCACCCGGGGCACCGAGGAGCGGACGGCCGCCGCCCGGGCCTGCCGGCGCGCCGGGCTGGTGCTGGCCGCCTCCTGCCTGGTCATCGCCATGGCGCACGGCCTGCCCGGGATCCTCGCCGCCGCCGTGGCACTGGTCGGGATCGGGTTGCAGTCGCTCGCCGAGGTGATGGGACAGGCGGGCGGCTGGGCGCTGAGCTACGACCTCGCGGGCGAGCACGAACACGGCGCCTACCAGGGGGTGTTCAACGCGGGCTCGGCGGCCGCGATGATGGCCGGACCGGCGGTGGTCAGCACCGCGGTGATCGGGTACGGGGTGGCCGGGTGGGCGGTGCTGGGCGCGGCGCTGCTGGCGGCGGGCCTGGCGATGGGGCCCGCCGTCCGGTGGGCCGGACGGCGGGAGGCGCGGCTGCGGGCGGCCTGAGGGGGCCGGAGCGAGGAGCTCTGGGGTGAGGAGCTCTGGGGTGAGGAGCTCTGGTGCGAGGGGGCGTACGGGCGTTACTCCGGGACGACCGCCGTCGCCTCGATCTCGATCAGCACGTCGGGCCGGAACAGCGCCGCGACCTGCATCGCCGAGGCCGCCGGGAGCGGCAGGTCGCCCAGGTACTCGTTCCGGGCGTCCCGGATCGCCGCGAGGTGGGCGATGTCGGTCATGAAGAAGGTGAACTTGACGACGTCCGAGAAGTCCGCGCCGGCGGCGGCCAGGCAGCGGCGCAGGTTCTCGAAGATCTGACGCGCCTGGGCCTTCGGGTCACCCGCGCCGACCAGGTCCCCGTGCTCGTCGAAGGCGACCTGCCCGGAGACCTGGACCAGTCGGCCGGTGCCGGTGACGACGTGGGTGTAGCCCTTCGCGGGGAAGACGCCCGGCGGCTGGGTGATGTGGGTGAGGTGCGTGGTGGTCATGGTGCCCGATCGTGCGCCACCGCAGGCCGGGACCGCAAGCGGCCGCCCCCGGTCAACCCGCCGGTCAGCGCACCACTTCGGGCAGCTCGCGCAGGAACGCCCGGTCGGTGCAAGGCAGTTGGGCAGCGGGGCCGGAGGAGCGCAGCACCACGTCCAGGACCTCGCCCGGGTCGGCGGCGTAACCCCCGCTGGCCCAGGCGGCGTTGGCCTCCACCACCGCCCAGCCCCGGTCCGTCCGTCCGACGTCCACCACCACCGCGCTCGGCAACGCGGCGTGCGAGGCCGAGGCGGCCAGCACGTCGCGGGCGAAGGCCAGCACCTCGGGGCCGTCCGCCCCGAGCGGTGCGACGGCCAGGTCACCGTCCCGCGCGTAGCGCGAGCCCGTCCGCGCCGCGCCGTCCAGGACGAACAGCCGGTACTCCGTGCGGAACCGTACGACCTCGCTCACCAGCACCGGGGTGTCCCCGTCCAGCAGCCCGGGCCCGGGCAGCGCGCTGCCGTCGGGGTAGACCCGGGCGGCGAACAGCTTGTCCGCGGGCGGCTTCACGAAGGCCGGGCCGCCCAGCGCACGGGCCTCGGCCAGCGTGGTCGCGCAGATCCGTCGGCCGGTCAGCGCGAGCGGCAGTCGGGCGAGCCAGTCCTCGGCGGGCTCCAGCAGGGCGAGGCCGAGCTCCCGGCCGACCGCGTCCGCGAACAGCGGCCCGCCGTACACGTGCACCGCGGCGCCGAGCAGTTCGCGCGGCGCCCGCCAGGAGGCGGCGGTGCACGCGCGCAGGCCGCGCAGCCCGGCGGCGGTGCGCAGCTGGAGGCCGGTCTCGTTGATGCGCGGGGCGAGCAGCAGGACCGGGGGGTCGGTGGTCATGGGCCCATGCTGACGGGCGGACCGGGGCTGCCACCAGCGGTTTTCGACCCGGCGGCCGGAGGGCGGCGGTCGGCTCTGGCCGAGGGGTGCCGGTCGGCTCTGGCCGCGGGGCGGGTGGGCGTGCCAGAGTCGTGCGGGCGCGGTCCGGGCACCCCGGGCCGCGCCCGCAGTCCGACCCACCCTCAGCCGGAAGGCAGGCCCACGCCGATGACCAGCGCAGAGCCCCTCGTCCGCGTCAGCACCGCGGACGCCGTCACCACGCTCACCCTCGACTCGCCGCACAACCGCAACGCGCTCTCCTCGCGCCTGATGTCCGAGCTGCACGCCGGACTGGCGGTGGCCGCGGCGAACCGGGACGTCCGCGCGGTGGTACTCACCCACACCGGCAAGGTGTTCTGCGCGGGCGCGGACCTCTCCGAGGCGACCGGCGCGGACCCGACGGTGGGCCCGCGCGGCCTGGTCGAGCTGCAGAAGGCGATCGTGGACTGCACCAAGCCGGTCATCGCCGTGGTCGACGGGCACGCCCGGGCCGGCGGCCTCGGCCTGATCGGCGCGGCGGACCTCGCCGTCGCCGGACCGGCCGCGACCTTCGCCTTCACCGAGGTCCGGCTCGGCCTGGCGCCCGCCGTCATCTCGCTGCCGCTGCGCCCCAAGCTGGAGCCGCGCGCCGCCTCCCGCTACTACCTGACCGGCGAGGTCTTCGACGCCGCCGAGGCGGCCCGGATCGGTCTGATCACCCAGGCGGCCGAGTCCAGCGAGTCCACCGGGGTGCTGGTGAAGGGGCTGCTGGACGCGCTGCGCCAGGGCTCGCCGCAGGGGCTGGCGGAGTCCAAGCGGCTGGCCAACGCCGAGGTGGCGCGCTCCTTCGCGCGGGACGCGGACGAGCTGGTGCAGCTGTCGGCGCGGCTGTTCGGGTCGGCGGAGGCGCAGGAGGGGATGCGGTCGTTCCTGGAGAAGCGGCCGGCGGCCTGGGTGCGCTGAGCTCCTGGGCCGGGCCGGGCCGGGCCGGGCCTGGCTGGGCCGGGTCGGGCTGGGCTGGATCGAGCCGGGCCGGGCCGGACCTGACTCCGGCCCGGCCCGACCGGGGTCAGATCGTCGCGGCGGTCCGCCAGTGGTCGAACAGGTCCTGGTCGCCGCTGAGCTCGACCCGCCCGGCCCGCTCGACGGTCAGCCGGTTCCAGAGCAGCGGGTAGAGCTCGGCCGCCGGACCGCTGACCGTCAGGTCGGCGGGCTCGGGGCGCTCCTCCGTGGTGACGGCGAGCGGCTCCCGGGAGAGCGTCAGGTGCCAGGAGCTGGCCCCGTCGGTCGGCCGGATCCGGATGGTGCGCGGGTCGTCGCTGTGCACCGTGGACCGGCCGCGGAGCAGGAAGCCGCGCAGCAGTTCGTCGATGCCGTCCAGGGCGAGCGTGCCGTCGACGCCCGGGCCCGGCGAACCGGCCGCCGCGTCGGCGTCGAAGCGGTGCACGGCGGTCTCGTGCGCCTGGCGCCGGGCCCAGAAGGCCAGCGGGCTGGGCGCGGGCAGGAAGGTCCAGCACTCGACGTCGGCGGGGGCCTCGGACAGCACGGTCAGCAGGGCGGCGTGGCCCTCCCGGTACCAGTCGAGCAGTGCGGCGTCGGAGGGGTCCGGGCCGACCACGGCCTGCCGGTCCGCGCCCTCCGGCGGGGCGCTCAGGCCCTTCGCCGGGAAGGCGGCGGCCCAGCGGTGGACCTGGCCGATGTGGCGCAGCAAGTCGCTCAACCGCCAGTCCGGGCAGGTCGGGACGGGCGTGGTGAGGTCGGTGCGGGCGGCGGCGTCGGCCAGCAGGGCGCCCTCGCGGCGGACTGCTTCGATGTGCTCGGAGATCTCCATGGGACGGAGTGTTCCACTGCCGACGGACATCGGTGGCGGATTTCGGACGGCCGCGGGGGACGGCCGCGGGGACGGTCCGGGAGTGGCCCGGGGCGGGCCCGGGGGTGGTGCTGAAGGGGGCGGTGGGGCCGGTGTGATGTCGGCCTCCCGGTCACCGGACGGACGCTACGGGCCGGTAACGTGAGCGCATGCCGATAACCCGTTCCCTCCTCTCCGCCTTCCGGGACGGCGGCCGCCGGGCCGCCGGGCGCCTCGTCCACCGGGGCTGGCGCTGGGTGCAGCGGACCGGCGCGGTCAGCAACCGGAACCCCGGTCCGTACCGGTTCGGCGAGCTGGGCGACGGCACCACCCTCGCCTTCCCGCTCGGGGCGGTGTTCAACGAACGGTGGATCACCATCGGGCCGTTCTCGATCATCGGCGAGCGGGTCACCATCAGCGCGGGCTTCCTGCCCGGGCTCGACCTCGGGCCGGAGCCGATCGTACGGATCGGCGGCGGCTGCGTGATCGGGCGGGACAGCCACATCGTCGGCCACCAGTCGATCGTGATCGGCGACGACGTCTGGACCGGTCCCGGGGTGTACGTCAGCGACCAGGCGCACGAGTACCGGGACACCGAGCTGCCGATCGGCAAGCAGTGGCCGCGCAACGAGCCGGTGGAGATCGGCGCCGGCAGCTGGATCGGCACCGGCGCGGTGATCATGCCGGGGGCGCGGATCGGCCGCAACGTGGTGGTCGCGGCCGGTGCGGTGGTGCGCGGCGAGGTGCCCGACCACAGCGTGGTCGCCGGGGCCCCGGCCAAGGTGGTCCGGCGCTGGACCGAGGAGGAGGGCTGGCAGCCGCCGCTGCGGCACGAACCGCCCCGGCCGCTGCCGGACGGGGTGACGGCGGAGCAGTTGCGGGCCCTGGTGGGGTGGGACCTGCGGCTGCCGGGGGAGCAGGACTGAGGTCGTTCTGTCGACCCTGAGCTGTCGACCTCGAGATGCTGGCCCCGAGCTGCTGACCTCGGGGCGTTGGCCTCGGGGCGTTGACTTCGGGACGGCGCCCGCGCCGCGGTCGGCGCGGGTGCCGTCGTTTCACGACCAGTGGGCCGGGGCCGACCGTTCGGCCGTCCGGGCCGCGATCGCGGCGGTGATCCGTAGGACGTCGGCCGGGCGCGCCGGGTCCAGCCCGGTGAGCACGGCGATCCGGCGCAGCCGGTAGTCGACGGTGTTGGGGTGCAGGTGCAGGGCGCTCGCGGTCTGTCGGCGGTTGAGGCCGCCGGCCAGGTGGATGCGCAGGGTGGTGAGCAACTCCCCGCCGTCGGCGAGGGGTTCGAGCAGGGCGGCGAGCCGGGCGCGGGCCTGGCTGGGCCGGGTGAGCTGGTACTCCAGCAGCACGTCGTCCAGCCGGTGCAGCCCGGGCGGTCGGCCGAACGCCCGGGCGACGTCCAGGACTTCATAGGCGAGGGCGGCGGCGCCGGGCACCTCTGCCGGCACTGCGGCGGCCGCTCCGGCCAGCACGGGCACACCGGCGGCTCGGGCCGCGGCGGCGAGGGTGGCGCCGAGCCGGGGCCAGTCGGCCCCGTCCTCGGAGCCGTCGGCCGATCCGTTCTCGGAGCCGTCGGCGGGCCCGTCGGCCCGGTTGGTCGGGGACGGCAGCGGGAGGAGCAGCAGGCCGCCCGAGGGGGTGAGCGTGGAGAGCGCCGACTGCCGTGTGCGGTGGTCGAGTTCGGCGAGGAAGCGGCGCAGCTTGCGGCGGGCGGCGATGGCCGGGTCGATGCCGGGGGAGTGTTCGTCCGGGTGGTCGGCGAGGGACAGGCAGAGCACGGCGTAGCCGGCCGGCAGTTCGGTGCCGGCCCGGGCGGCCACCTCCTCGGCGGGGGTGCCGGCGAGCAGTGCGGTCAGGAGGGACTGCCGGGCGGTCGAGCTCCGGTCGCCGGCCGACTGCTGCCCGTCCAGGTAGCCGGCGCCGGCGGCGGTGGTGGCCCGGCGGAGCTGGTCGAGCAGCAGGCGGTTGAGCAGCACCAGGTCGGCGGCGTCCCCGGCGTGGGCGTCCCGGGTGAGGAACTCCCAGCAGACCTCCAGTCCGAGGTGGTGGGCGAGCAGGACGGCGTCCAGGGGCAGGCCCTCCTCGGCGCGGCGCGCTGCGGCCTCCCGTACGGCGGTGAACTCCTCGGCGGGGGCGGGGAGTCCGGTGCGGACGGCGTGGGCCAGGCCGCGGATGCGGCGCTCGGTGTCCCGGGTGAGTTCGCCGGTGAGCTGCTCGCGCGGGAGGCGGTGGTAGACCGGCACCCGTTCCAGCAGGGCGGCGACCACGACGGCGGCCAACGCGCGGGCGCCGCCGAGGAGTCTCTGGTCGGCCGGGAGTCCGCCGATCACCGGGACGCGCCACGGTGAGGGGTGGTCGGCGGCGCCGGCGGCCGTGTCGGTGGCCGCTTCGGTGGCCGGGTCGGCGGCCGTTTCGGCTGAGGCGTCGGCGGGCCGGTGCGCGGGGAGTTCGGCGGAGCGGCTGGTGGGGGTGCAGTGGGGCGCGTTGTGACCGGTCACAGAGAACACCGTCCAGGTCTGGGGGACGCCCAAGGGCCGGGCCGGAAGGGTGACCGCATCATTGAGCCACTCGGGTTACCTGTTGGTAACAAACTTCCGCTGTGGAGGCAACAGTTGAGAACCCCACTTCTCCGCTTCTCCGCAACTCCGTTGCGCCGCCGGTTCGGCGGAGCCTTCGGCGCGGCCGTCCTGGCGGGCGCGCTGCTGGTCGCCGCCGCGGCCGCCCCGGCCGTCGCCACCCCGGCCGCTGCCGCGGCCCCCGCCTCGGCCGCGCTCCCGCCCGACGGTGACTCGGTGGCCTCGCCGCCCGGCGCCAACGACTGGAGCTGCCGGCCGTCCGCCGCCCACCCCGACCCGGTGGTGCTGGTGCACGGCACCTTCGCCAACCGCTACGAGAACTGGCTGGCGCTCTCCCCGCTGCTCAAGGGCCTCGGGTACTGCGTCTTCGCCCTCGACTACGGCACCGTTCCGGGTATCACCTCCACCGGCAGCGGGCTGCTGCTGCCGATCGGCGGCCTCGGTCCGGTGCCCGCCTCGGCGGCCCAACTCGCCCACTTCGTCGACCTGGTGAGGTCCGCGACCGGTGCGGCCAAGGTCGACATCGTCGGCCACTCCCAGGGCGGCATGCTGCCGAACTACTACCTCAAGTTCCTCGGCGGGGCCTCCAAGGTGGACAGGCTGATCGGCCTGGCACCGTCCAACCACGGCACGACCCTCGACGGGATCACCAAGCTGGCGCCGTACTTCCCCGGCGTCGCCGACCTGATCTACACCGTCTGCCAGGCCTGCCGCGACCAGGCGGTGGGCTCCGCCTTCAACGCCACCATGGCTTCCCGGCCGGACACCGTGCCGGGCGTGCACTACACGGTGATCTCGACCGTGTACGACGAGGTCGTCACCCCGTGGCGGACCCAGTTCCTGAACGGGCCGGACGTGGGCAACCAGGTGCTCCAGGACCACTGCCCGGTCACCCTCGCCGAGCACGTCGCCATCGCGTTCTCGCCGACGGCGCTGCACCTGGTGACCAACGCGCTGGACCCGGCGCACGCCACGCCGGTGTTCTGCGGCTGACGCGGCCGGTGCCGCCGCTGCCCGTACCCCCGGTTCCGGCGGGGGTACGGGCAGCGGGCTGCTCAGTCGGTGGTGCGGAGTGCGGAGGTGCGGAAGGTGATCGCGGCGGTGACGCCGTCGGGCCGCAGCTCGTGGGTGCCCAGTGCGTCGAGTACTGCGGCGTCGTAGCGGCCGAGTTCGGTGCCGCCGTCGACGACGGCCGTACCGGCCAGGCAGACCAGCAGGACGGTCGACCCCTCCGGGACGGCGACACTGCCGGGCCCGGTCCGGAGCTCCACGACGGCGTCGGCCCGGCCGCGGCGGGTCATCACGTTGAAGTCCACCACCGGGCCGCCGAGCAGCCGGCAGTCGGTGGCGGCGTCGCCCGGGAAGGCGAACGGGCGGAACGGGGCGTCGACCAGCTGCTCGACGCCGTCCACGGCGAGCGCCATGCCGGCGCCCTCGACCAGGGTGATCACCCGGTCGATCCCGGGGAACGGCGAGAACGGGCCGGCCGAGGCGACATCGGCGAGGCTCACCCGCCAGTCGAAGTCGGCCATCCCGGCCCCGGCGGGGGACCCGGCGACCTCCCGGGTCACCCCGCCCCCGTTGAGCCACGGGGTGGCCGGGCGCTCGCTCGCCCGCAGTACCTGGATGCGTCCGGTGGTGGTCATGGGTCCGCATCCTGCCACTGCCGGGGCGGGTCCGTCAGTGCCGCCCGGCCGTCAGTGCCGTTCGACCGCGAGCCCCGCCCGGTTGCCCGGTTGCCCGGTCGCCCGGCCGTCAGTGCCGCCGGACCGTCAGCGGCAGCAGGGCCGCGGCGGTGGCCGCGACCGCGACCGTGGTCAGGGCGAGCGGCAGTCCGACCGCATCGGCGAGGAAGCCGATCACCACGGGCCCGATCAGCATCCCGCCGTACCCGAGCGTCGAGGCGAGCGCGACGCCCTGCGGCCCGCCCGCCGCACCGGCGCGCGCGATGGCGAGCGGGAACAGGTTGGCCAGCCCGAGGCCGACCAGGACGAACCCGCCGATGGCCACCGGCACCGACGGGGCCAGGGCGGCGAGCAGCATGCCGGCCGCGGCGGTGAGTCCGCCGAGCAGCATCAGCCGGTTCTGGCCCAGCCGGATGGACAGCCAGGTGCCGCCCACCCGTCCGCTGGTCATGGCGAAGGCGTACGCGGCGTACCCGGCGGCGGCGGTGCCCGCGCCCGCGTGGACGTCGTCGGTGAGGTGGAGGGTGGTCCAGTCGGCGACGGCGCCCTCGCCGTACGCCGTGCACAGGGCGGTGAGGCCGAGCAGCAGGACCAGCAGGCGGACGTGCCTCCCGCCGGCCGGAGCGCCGGCCGGAACGCTGGTTGGAGCGTCGGCCGGGCCGGGGGTCCGGTCCGGGGCGACCATCGGCGCGGCCGGGCTGCGCAGCAGGACGACGCCCGCGCCGACGGTCACGGCGAGTCCCAGCAGGCCGCCGAGCGCGAGCGCCCACGCGGTGGTCAGCCGCTCGGCGAGCAGTCCGCCGATGCCCGCGCCGAGCAGCCCGCCCAGGCTGTACCCGGCGTGGAAGCTGGGCATGACCGGCCGGCGCAGCTGGGCGACCAGGTCGACGGCGGCGCTGTTCATGGCGACGTTGGCGCCGCCGTACCCGGCGCCGAACAGCAACAGCACCCCGCCGAGCGAGTACACCGAATGGGTGTGCGCGGGCAGCGGGACGGCGAGGGCGAGCAGGGCCAGCGAGGCCACGGTGACCGGGCGCGAACCGTAGCGCAGGCAGAGCCGACCGACGGCCGGCATGGTGAGGACGGCGCCGACGGACAGGCAGAGCAGGGCCAGTCCGAGGGCGCTGTGCGAGGCGTTGACCTGGCTGCGGACGTCCGGGATGCGGACGACCCAGGCGGCGAACAGGAAGCCGTCGACGGCGAAGAAGGCGGTGAGCGCGAGCCGTGCGGCGCCCCAGGGGCTGTCCGCGACCGGGGGTGTGCTGCGAGACTGGGGGGAGGCCGGGTCGGCGTGGCGGTGGGAACTGATTTTGTTTCGAAGCGACACAAAGTCACAATAGGGGCGTGCAGCTCTCACCTTCAAGCCCGCGGCCCCGCTCCGGGACCGACGCCGACGCGCAGCGCGACGCCCACCGCCGCGCGGCGCCCGACCGCGGTCGGACGCTGCTCGGCCCGGCGCTCTCGCTCATCCACACCGGCCAGACGCCCACCCGGTCCGCGCTGACCCGCGCGCTGGACGTCACCCGGGCCACCGCCGGCGCCGTCACGGCCGAACTGGAGGCGCTCGGCCTGATCACCGTCGACTCCCGCCCGGCCGGCGGCGGTCGCGGCCGTCCCTCGCACCGGCTGGCGATCGACCCGCAGGGCCCGGTCGTGGTCGCCGGCCAGATCCACGCCGACGGCCTGAGCGTCACCCTGGCCGGACTCGGCGGACTGCTCGACCCGCCCGTCCACCTGCCGCTGCCCGCCGCCACCGATCCGGTCCGGATGCTGCGCGCCGTCGCCCAGGCCGGCGCCGAGCTGGCCCGCGCGACCGACCGCCGCTGCCTGGCCGCCTCGCTCGCACTGCCCAACCCGGTCACCGAGCCGGACGGCACCGCGCTCGCCGCGCTGCACTTCGCCTGGCCCAGCGGCACCCCGGTCGCCGACCTCTACGACGTCGAGGTCGGCCGCGCCGACCACGGCCCGAAGGCCGTGCGGCCGCTGCCCGCCGTCATCGCCAACGACGCCAACCTCGCCGCCCTCGCCGAGTACCGGCACGGCGCCGGGCGCGGTGCCCGGCACCTGCTCTTCGTCACCTCCGGCCACCGCGGCGTCGGCGGCGCGCTGGTGATCGACGGGCACCTGCACACCGGCAGCGCCGGGCTCGCCCTGGAGGTCGGCCACCTCACCGTCGACCCGCAGGGCCGCCCCTGCGCGTGCGGCAACCGGGGCTGCCTGAACGCCGAGACCGACCCGGACGCGCTGTTCGCCGCCGCCGGCCTCACCCCGGAGCCCGGCCGCCCGCTGCTCGACCAGGCGCGCGAGCTGTGCTGGGCGGCCGCGACCGACGAGCGGGCGCGGGCCGCGGTGGAGCACGTGATCGACCGGCTCGGGCTCGGGCTGGCCGGGGTCGCCAACATCCTCAACCCGGACCGGGTGGTGCTCAGCGGCCTGCACCTCGACCTCCTGGAGGCCGCCCCCGACCGGCTGCGCGCGGTGGTCGCCGACCGCAGCCTGTGGGGGCGCAGCGGGCGGGTGCCGATCGTCGGCGCGGAGCTGGCGCACGGCGCGCTCGCGGGCGCCGCCGAGCTCGGCTGGGGGCCGTACCTCGCGGACCCGCAGTCGGTGCCGGTCTGAGGAGGCGGGCAGCGGGCAGCGGGTGGCGCGCGGCAAGCGGCGGGCGGCGGGCGGGCCGCGAGGGGCGATAAGCGGAAGCTGGGCCTACGAAAACGGTCACTTATCGTGACTCTCGTACACTCGTAGTGAGCAGCGGGGGGCCGCAACGAGGGAGTACGTGACCATGAGCACCCAGTCCGGTGGGATCGTCGGCATCGAGCCGACCGTCGACGTCGACCGCTCCGACCAGCAGTACCGCGACTGGCTCAAGGAGGCGGTGCGCAAGGTCCACGCCGACGCCAACCGCTCCGCCGACACCCACCTGCTGCGCTTCCCGCTGCCCGCCGAGTGGGGGATCGACCTCTACCTCAAGGACGAGTCCACCCACCCGACCGGCTCGCTCAAGCACCGGCTGGCCCGCTCGCTCTTCCTCTACGGGCTCTGCAACGGCTGGATCCGCCCCGGAAAGCCGGTGATCGAGGCCTCCAGCGGCTCCACCGCCGTCTCCGAGGCGTACTTCGCCCAGCTCATCGGGGTGCCGTTCATCGCCGTCATGGCCAAGAGCACCAGCCAGGCCAAGATCGACCTGATCGAGTTCCACGGCGGCGAGTGCCACCTGGTCGAGCGCTCGGACGAGGTCTACGAGGCCTCCGCGCGGCTCGCCGAGGAGACCGGCGGGCACTACATGGACCAGTTCACCTACGCCGAGCGGGCCACCGACTGGCGCGGCAACAACAACATCGCCGAGTCGGTCTTCGCCCAGCTGCGCCTGGAGCCGCACCCGGAGCCGGCCTGGATCGTGGCCACCGCGGGCACCGGCGGCACCTCGGCGACCATCGCCCGGTACGTGCACTACATGCAGTACGACACCCGGATCTGCGTCGCGGACCCGGAGAACTCCTGCTTCTTCGAGGGCTGGGTGAACCACGACCCGGACGCCGTCTGCGCGAGCGGCTCCCGGATCGAGGGCATCGGGCGGCCCCGGATGGAGCCGAGCTTCGTGCCCGGGGCGGTCGACCGGATGATGAAGGTGCCCGACGCCGCCTCGATCGCCGCGGTGCGGCTGCTGGAGCAGGTGCTCGGGAAGAAGGCCGGTGCCTCCACCGGGACGGGACTGTGGAGCGCGCTGCGGATCGTCGCGGAGATGCGGGCGGCCGGCCGGACGGGCAGCGTGGTCGGCCTGATCTGCGACCCGGGGGACCGCTACCTGGACAAGTACTACTCGGACGACTGGCTGGCCGGTGAGCGGATCGACATCGCCCCGTACCGGTCCGCCCTGGAGGACTTCCTGGCGGGCGGCGCCTGGACGGGCTGACGGGTCGTCGGCTGGCGGGTGACGACTGACAACTGACGGATGACAACTGACAGATAACAGATTTCAAAATCTGTTATCTGTCAGTTGTCATCCGTCGTCCGTCACCCGCCCGCACCCCGTCGGATCACGGCCCGGCCGCCCGCGAGGTCGATCCCGGTGCGCTTCGGTGCGCCGTCGTGCTCGTCGTCCCGCAGCACCAGCTCGACCCGGCGCTGCTCCAGCTGTGCCCGCTTGCCCGGGTAGAGCAGCGCGTGCAGCTCCTCCGTCGCGGTCGCACCGGCGCCGCGCCCGACCGGGGCGGCGTGCCGACTGCGCAGTCGCCGTACCACCGCGCCGAGGAAGAACAGCACCACCAGCCCGGCCGGTAACAGCAGTCCGCCCGCGGCGCCCGTCAGAAGCGTTTCCATGACCGGCCCAACGCCCCGTCGCCGACGGGGAGTTCCCGCACCGTCCCGCCGTCCCGCCGTCCCGCCGGCCGGCCTACGGCAGAGTTGCAGCCGGCAGGTCCGCCGGGACGAGCAGCTGCAGTTCCTCCGTGGACGGGTCGGCCAGCGAGGCCACCCGCACCGCGTGGCGCTCGACCATGGTCTCGAACACCTGCCGCGCGGTGCGCCCGTTGCCGAAGTTGGGGCCGCGCTCCAGCCCGCCGAAGTGGTCCAGCAGCGCGCCCTCGGCGGCCTCGGAGAGCGCGTACTCGTGCTCCGCGCACTGGGCCCGGGCGATCTCCAGGAGTTCGTCCGCCGTGTAGTCGGGAAAGGTGACGGTCCGTGAGAAGCGGGACGAGACACCGGGGTTGGCGGAGAGGAAGCGCTCCATCTCGGCGGTGTAGCCGGCCACGATGACGACCACCGCGTCCCGGTGGTCCTCCATCAGTTTGACCAGGGTGTCGATCGCCTCGCGCCCGAAGTCCCGGGCGCCGTCCTCGGGGGCGAGGGCGTACGCCTCGTCGATGAAGAGGACCCCGCCGCGGGCCCGGTCGAAGGCGGCGGCGGTGCGGATCGCGGTGGAGCCGATGTGCTCGCCGACGAGGTCGACCCGGGCCACCTCGACCAGGTGGCCGCGCTGGAGCACCCCGAGCGAGGCGAGGATCTCGCCGTACAGCCGGGCGACGGTGGTCTTGCCGGTGCCGGGGGCGCCGGTGAAGACCAGGTGGCGGCGGAGCGAGGGGGCCTTGAGGCCGGCCTGGCGGCGGCGCCGGCCGACCGAGATCAGGTCGATCAGCGTGCGCACCTCCTGCTTCACCGTGGCCAGGCCGACCAGCGAGTCCAGTTCGGCGAGCGCCTCGTCGGCCGGGCGGCAGTCCGGGATCGGCGCGATCGTGGCCGTCGCCGCGGCGGCGGAGCCCGCCACCGGAGAGGTCGAGAGGGCGGTCGACACCGGTGCCGCCGTGGCGTGTTGGGCGGGCCTCGGGGCGGGCAGCTCGGGCCGTCCGGCGGTGCCCGGGCCGGCCGGGGCGGGCGGGGCCACGTCGTCCGAGGTGCACCCCTCCGCGACCGGTCCGGGCTCGGAGAACTCGAAGCCGGCCCGTTCGTTCTGCTCCGCCCGGCAGCGGGTGAGCTGGGTGCGGCACCCGTCGATGATGTGGAAGCCGAAGCCCTTGCCGTGCGAGACCCGGCAGTCCTCGAAGGTGCCGCGGCCCTGGGCCGAGACGTACACCCCGGCGTCCGTGCTGGCCCGTACCGTGCACTCGCGCAGCACCGGGTCGGCGCCCTTGGTGACGATCACCCCGGTGGCGACGTCGGAGATCTCGCAGTCGGTGAGCAGTCCGCCGCTGCCGTGGTCGCGGAACCAGAGCCCGGTCCCGGCCTCCTGCACCTGGCAGGAGGCGAGCGTGACGGTGGCCCCGCCGCTGACCGAGACGGCCGAGCTGCGGATCCGGCTGAACGAGCAGCCCCGGGCGACGGCCGCGGAGTCCCGGTCGAGGACGAACAGCGCGTCCGGCAGGTCGTACAGCGAGCAGTCGGTGAGGGTCAGCCGGGCGCCGTCGCTGACCCACAGCGCCGGGTACTCACCGGTGGAGCCGTGGATCCGGCAGGACTCGGCGACCGCCTCGGTGCCCTGGTCCCAGACCGAGAGCGCGCCGCGCCCGAAGTCCCGCACGGTGCTGTTGGAGAGGCGGAGTTTGGCGCGGCCGCGCAGGTCGGCGCCGTTCTCCGGCAGGTCGTGCACCCGGCAGCCGGTGAGCACCAGTTCGGCCTCGCCGTCCAGGGTCAGGCCGTTGCCGGTGACCCGGTGGATGTCGCAGTCGACCAGCCGCCCGCCGGCCTGGGCCTCGGCCTGCACGCCGCTGCCGCGGATCTCGTAGATCTCGCAGCCGGTGAGCTCCGCGGCGCTGCCCGGGTCGGAGAGCAGCACGCCGGCGCCGGAGGCGTGGTGGATCCGGCAGCGGTCGAGGGCGGCGGTCGCCCCGCCGAGCACGGCGAGCCCGGCCTGGCCGGCCGCGGCGACCTCGCAGTCCTCGAAGGCGGCGGCGGTGCCCTCGCCGCGCAGCCGCAGCCCGAGGCCGCCGGGGTTGGCGACCACGCAGCCGCGCAGGGTCGGGCGGGCGCCGCCGCCGATCTCGACCCCGGTGGCGGAGCGGGTCTCGATCCGGCAGCCGCTGAACGCGGGCGTCGCCTGCGCTCCGGTGACCAGGACGGCCGGGGCGGAGCTGTCGCCGCCCTCGACCACCAGGTCGCGCACGGTCGCGGCGGCGGTGACGGTGATCGCCACCCCGGAGGCCGGTTCGATCCGGACGGTGCCCGGGCCCTGGGCCGCAACGATCGTCACCGGCTTGTCCAGCAGCACGTTCTCCCGGAAGGTGCCGGGCCGGACGGTCACGGTGTCGCCCGGCTCGGCGGCGGCCAGGGCCTCCGCGAGCGTGTCGTACTCGCCCGCGCGGCGGCGCCAGCGGGATGCGCTGTCCTGGGTGACCCGGACCCTGTGCTCAGCCATGACGATCTGTCGTCCCCACCTTCGTCGTGCCGGCGATCAACGGGCCGTGGGCGCGGGGGTGCGCGGGCCGTCCGCCCACCGTAGCGCGCCCGGACGGGTGATCCGTCCGTCCGTCCGGACCGGCCGGTGCGCCCGCCCGGGGCCGCTCGGCACGGGCGGGCACCGGGGGCGCCCACCGCGGCCACAGGTTCCGACCACTTGCTTCAACGAGCGCGCACAGCCGGAGTTCCGTGCCGGCGGGCCGGAGGCCGCGCTCCGGGCAGGGCGCGGGAGTCGGGGCAGGGCGCGGTGGTGGCGTCAGCGCTGGTCGGGGGACCAGTGCGCCCCGTCCTCCAGGACCTCGACGTCGTCGCCGAGGCGCAGCGTCCCCAGCACGTCGCCCTCGACACCGGCCGGGCGCTCGGGGATCAGGTTCTGTCCGAACGCGGCCCTCCGCAGCAGCCGGTGGTGCCGGGCCAGGGTGCGCAGCGGCTCGGGGCCGCGCCGCTCGCCGCTCTCCTGGTCGGTGGTGGTGACCACGCAGCGGCCGCAGGGCTTGACCACCTGGAAGGTGAGCGCGCCGATCCGGATCCGGCGCCAGCCGTCCTCGGCCCAGGGCTCGGAGCCGGCGACCACCACGTTGGGGCGGAAACGTTCCATCGGCAGGGTCTCGTGGCCGTCCGGGTGCTCGGCGGCGATCAGTTCGTTGAGCCGCTCCAGCGAGCCGGTGGCGGTGAGCAGCAGCGGGAAGCCGTCGGCCATCGAGACGGTGTCGCCGGGCCGGCCGTACTCCGGGTCGACGGGCCGGGCGCGCGGGTCGTCCAGGTGCACCAGGCGGTAGTCGCCGAGGCGGTCGGCGATCCACTCGTGGGCGTCCTTGGCGGCCTCGACGGCGCGGAAGCGGGTGCCCCAGACCTCGACCTCGGCGATCGGGTCGCCGGCGTCGGCGGCGGGCGCGGCGACCTCGATCCGGGAGCCGTCGGGGGCGGTCAGCGCGAGTGCGCCGTCCGGCAGCAGGTCGACCCGGACCTGTCCGAGGGCGGCGTTCTCGCGCTGGCTGACGAAGCGTCCGGTGGGGTCGGCGAGCATCCAGCGGCGGTCTCCGGCCAGACCCCAGGGATGGACCGCGGCGCTGTCGGGGCTCAGGCGGTACATCGACTTGACGGGGTAGACGTGGAGTCCGGTGAGGTGCATCCCTCCATCCTGCCAGCAGCGATCGGGGCGGACGCGGCTGCCCCGGGGCGCTTCGCGACCGCTGCGGACCGGTGGGGGAGCACCGGTCCGGGACCTCTCCCGGCCCCCGTACGCGCACGGACCGCCCGGTACGCCGTGGGGGGCGTTCCGGGCGGTCCGTGGATGACCCGTTCTCCGTTCGCCCGGCGTTCGGGGGGCGCCGGGTGGTGCTCAGGTGGTGCGGGTGGTGGCCGGTGGGGGCGGCCCCGTGGTGTGCTCGGGCTCAGTACCCCTGGCCCTGCGGCTGGTAGCCGCCCTGCTGGTAGCCGCCGGGCTCGCCGTACGGGCCGGGGCGCTGCGGCTGCATCGGGCGGACCGGCGCGACCGGCGCCATGGCCGGGCGCAGCTGGGCGCCGCCGAAGCTCTGGTCGCCGCCCTGGCCCTGGAAGCCGGGGCCGGCCGGGTTCTGGCCGCCGAAGGACTGCTGGCCGCCGAAGCCCTGCGGACCGCCCTGCGGGCCGCCGGGTTGGCCCTGGCCGAAACCGGCCGGTCCGCCGGTCGGCTGCGCGCCGAAGGTCTGCTGCCCGCCCTGGCCGATGAAGGTGTTCTGGCCGCCGAAGCTCTGGCCGCCGGTCGGCTGGTAGCCACCGCCGGCGGTCTGCGCGAAGGTCGGGGCGGCGGGCTGCGGTCGCTGGTACGGCTGGGGGGCGCCGTAACCGGGGACGGGCGGCTGCGGCGCGGAGGCGTACGCGGGCGCGGGCTGCGCCGGGATGTACGCCGTGGCCGGGCCGGCGGAGGGGCCGCTGCTCGGGCCGGGGCCCAGGGCGAGGCGGGCGGGCGGCAGCGCGGGGAGGTTGCTGCCGGCACTCTCGTACCCGTTGCCGTACCGGTTCTCGTAGGACTGGCCGAGGCCGGATCCGTAACCGGAGGACAGTGCCGGGGGCAGGGCCGCCGGCACGTTGATGGGTGCGATCTGGGGGACGCCGCGCTCAGCCACGAGGCTGTCGTAGATCGGCGTGCCGGAGGAGAAGGACGGAGAGGGGTAGCCGACTCCGTCGTAGGAGCGGGGCGAGGTCATGGGGCATACGGTAAGCCCACAATGCGCCTGCTGAGGAGAGCGGGAGGGGGAGCAGTTCGAGTGTTTACACAGTCTTCGCCCGCACAAAGGTTTCGAAAGTAGGAAGAACGGACATACCGGCGTTCAGTTCCGGACAGTCCTGGCACCCCGTCAGTGATCGAACAGCACCCGGACGCAGCCCCCGCAAGGCCTTGCGGTGACGGGCCGATGGCCGTTCGGGGACGCTGTGGAGAAACTTTTGCGGACAGGGCGTGCGCCGGCGCATTCGAGCCCCCGCCGACGGTCCGGCGGAGGCTCGTGAATGTTTGGGGAATAAATTTCCCGTCAGCGCCCACAGCGGGCGTTCCGGGCGCGGTCCGGTACCGGTTTGGGCGCGGTCCGGTAGCGGTCCGACCGCCGTCCGGATGCCATCCGGGGCGTCAGTGCGACTGTAGCGCCTGGGACTGCGCGGGCAGACCGGGTCGGGCGGCCACCTCGCTGGTGCAGAAGGAGCAGCGGGTCGCGGCGGCCGGGATCGAGCTCAGGCACTCCGGGCAGTCGGCCTTGGCGGCCGGCGCCGAGGCCTTCTCGAAGCGGTCCTGCAACTTGCCGACCGGCACCACCACGGCGAAGTAGATGAGCGCGCTGACCAGCACGAACCCGATCAGCGCGTTGACGAAGAGGCCGTACGGGAACTTGGTGCCGCCCACCTCGAAGGTCTTCTGGGTGAAGTCGCCGACCGCGCCGGTGGCGACCCCGATCAACGGGGTGAGGAAGGCGCTGACGAACCCGGTGACGACGGCGGTGAAGGCCGCGCCGATCACGATGCCGACCGCGAGGTCCACCACGTTGCCGCGCAGCAGGAAGCTGCGGAATCCCTTGAACACCGGGTGACTCCAAATCCGAACGGGGAAGGGGGAGATGGGGCAGAACGGCGGGCGCCCCGGCCGGACATCCTGCCGACCGGCGCGGGCCGAGGTCCAACCGCGTTCACCCGATCCGCGTAACCGGTCGGCGGCCCGGAGCGGGCACGCCCGGGCGGGGCACGGGCCCTGCGCGTACCGGCCGTCCGGCCGCCCGCGGCCCGAGGTTGACCCGTTGGGGTGACGCTTGGGTGCGCGCCGCTGCCGTGACCGCCGGTGCGGCCCCCGGTGCGGCCCCCGACGCGGCGCCGGCGGCGTGAGCCGGTCCCCGACGCGGCGTGCGGGGGAGCGGAGGGCGGTCCTGCGGAGCGGCGGGGGGCGAGGCGGGGCGCACGGCGGTCGCAACCGGCGCACGACGGCGGGTCCTCAGCGCACACCGGGTGTACGGGCGCGGGCGCACGGGCCACCACCAGGTTGCGCGAAGGGGCTGTACCGCGCCGGGCGCTGTGCCAAGGTCGGTCCATGCCCGACCCTACGGCGGCCGATTCGGCCGGAGCCCGCCCGCGCGTCCTGCACCTGATCAGCGACGAACGCCGGGGCGGCGCCCAGAACTTCGCCCGTGACCTCCACCGGGAACTGCGCCGCCGGGGCCAGGCCTCCGCGCTGTGCGCGCTCGCCCCGCACCCGGCCGTACCACCCGCCCGACCGGGCGCGGGCGCGGCCGGGGTGTGCACCGCGGGGACGGTCGTCCCGGGGACCTGCGGCGAGGGCTGCCCCGACACCGCCCGGCCGCGCGCCGCCGCCGTGCTCGGCCCCGGCCGCCTGCGCCCGAGCACCCTGTGGGCGCTGCGCTCCGCCGCCCGCGCCGCCGACGTGGTGCTCGCCCACGGCTCCGACACCCTGGCCGCCTGCGCCCTCGCCCTGGCTGGCACCCCCACCCCCTTCGTCTACGTCTCGGTCGGCCACCCCCGCTACTGGACCGCCAACCGGCTGCGCAGACTGCGCGGGGGCGCCCTGATGCACCGTGCCGCGGCCGTCACCACGCTCACCGACGAGGCGCGCGAGGTGCTGGAGGGACAGTTCGAACTGCCCGGCGGCAAGGTCCGGGTGATCCCCAACTCCCGTGCGGCCGAGAGCTATCCGCCCGCCGACGGCCGGGACGACCGGCGTGCCGCCCGGCACGCCCTGGGCCTGCCCGCCGACGTCCTGCTGGTCGCCTGGATCGGTGCGATAGCTCCCGAGAAGCGGCTCGACCTCGCCCTCGACGTGCTCGACCGGCTGCCCGACGTCCGGATGGCCGTCGCCGGGGAAGGCCCGCTGCTGGAGGCCCTGGCGCGCCACCCGGCCGCCGCCCGCGCCCACTTCCTCGGCCCGCTGCCCGACCCGGCCCCGCTCTACCGGGCCGCGGACGCACTGCTGCTCACCAGCGACAGCGAGGGAGTGCCCGGGGCGCTGATCGAGGCGGCGCTGGCCGGGGTGCCCGCCGTGGCCACCGACGTCGGCTGGGTGCGCGAGGTGGTCCGGGACGGTGCCACCGGAGCGCTGGTCGCCCCCGGGGACCCGCTCGCGCTGGCCGAGGCGCTGGCCAAGGTGCTGGCCTGCAACCGTGCGGGCCTCGGCGCCGCGGCCCGGGCGCACGCGCTGGAGCACTTCGAACTGGGCGCGGTGGTGGACGACTGGCAGCGGCTGGTCGCCGAGGTGTGGGCGGGCGGCCCGCCGAGCTGAGCCGCGGCCCGGCTACGCCGTTCGGGCGAATCCGGGCCCGCCGCCCCGTACCGACTCGCCGGTAACGGGGCGTCGGCACCACACTGCCCGGTGTGAACTCGAAGTCGCTGCTGCGGTCCGCCGTCCTGCTCGCCATCGCCGCCGGGATCGCCGTGTCGCCCGTCCAGGCCGGTGCGGTGGCCCACCGATCCCCCTCCGAGGGAGCGCAGTTCGTCAAGCTCGACCACCCGCAGCCGGTGCGCGAGGACACCCGCACCGAGGCGGTCGAGTTCTTCTGGTACGACTGCGGCCACTCCCAGGCGCTGGAGCAGCCGCTGGAGGCCTGGGCCGAGAAGCACCGCTCCGACGTCGCGCTCCGCCGGGTCCCGGCGATCTGGCCGGGCGGTTCGGACGAGGGCGTGCAGCGCGCCCACGCCCGGCTGTACTACACCGTGGAGCGCCTCGGGCTGGTCGACCGGCTCCAGGTCAGCGCGTTCCGCTCGATCCACACCGACCACGCCGACCTCACCACCGAGGCCGCCGCCACCGACTGGGCGGTGCGCCACGGCGTCGACGCCCAGCGCTTCCGTACGGCCTACCGCTCCGCCGAGGTGGGGCGGTCGGTGGACGACGCGGCCGCCCAGTTCGTCCGCTACGGCATCAACGAGCTCCCGACGGTGGTCGTCCAGGGCGAGTACCGGACCTCGCCGACCAAGGCCGGCGGCGTCGAGGCGATGCCCGAGGTGCTCGACTACCTGGTGCAGCAGGAGCAGGTGAAGGGCCACCGGACCCCGATCGGCGGGTGACTTCTGGTCAGCTCGCTCCCGCACAGGCCTATGCCTAACCGTTCAGATGCGCTTTAATGGTTAGCATGAGCGAGCTGACGATCCCCCAGGTCCACCACCACCACCACGTCGACCTCGACGGTCTGCGCGTCTTCTACCGCGAAACCGGCCCGGCCGACGCCCCCGTCCTCCTGCTGCTGCACGGCTTCCCCTCCGCCTCCCACCAGTACGCCCGGCTGCTCGACGCGCTCGGCACCCGCTACCGCCTGATAGCCCCCGACTACCCCGGCTTCGGTCACAGCGACAGCCCCTCGCCGGAGACCTTCCCGTACCGCTTCGACACCCTCGCCGACGTCATCGAGCGCTTCTGCCTCGCCCTCGGCCTGGACCGCTTCGCGCTCTACGTCTTCGACTTCGGCGCCCCCGTCGGCCTGCGGCTGGCCACCCGCCGACCGGAGTGGATCACCGGCCTGGTGGTCCAGAACGGCAACGCCTACGAGGAGGGACTCTCCGACCAGGCAAAGGGGTTCATCGCCAACCGGCGCGGCGTCCCCGGCGCCGAGGAGGCCGCCCGCTCGATCCTCACCCTGGACGTCACCCGCAGCCAGTACGAGGGCGGCACCACCGACCCGAGCCTGGTCGCCCCCGACGGCTGGACCCTCGACCAGCACTTCCTCGACCTGCCCGGCCGCAAGGACATCCAGGTCGAGCTCGCCCTCGACTACTTCTCCAACGTCGAGCTCTACCCGGCCTGGCAGGCCTGGCTGCGCGCCGAGCAGCCGCCCACGCTGGTGATCTGGGGGCGCAACGACCCGTTCTTCATCGAGGCCGGCGCCCGCGCCTACCTGCGCGACCTGCCCGGGGCCGAACTGCACGTCCTGGACACCGGGCACTTCGCCCTGGAGGAGAAGCTGCCCGAAATCGCCCCGCTGATCGACGACTTCCTCGCCCGGACGCAGAAGTAGCCCCTTCGGCGGGGGAGTTCAGTCCCGGCGCAGCAGGTAGCTGACGAAGCCTAGCGTCCCCCGGTAGCCGTGCAGCCATCCGGTGCGGTGCGCGTCCGCGGCCTCGCGGGCGGCCGCCGCGTCCGGGTCCTCCGGGTGATCCAGTGCCCACTCGGCCAGCGAACCCGTCCAGGAGAACTCGTAGTCGTCCCACTCGCGCACCGAGCTGACGTGCCCGTACACCGGTGTCCAACCCGCCGCGAGCACCCGGTCGGTGGTCGTCGCGAGGTCCGCGAAGTCCTCCGGGACGGCGCCCAGTCCGTCCAGCGCGGCCCGGGACGGCTCCCGCTCCCAGAACCCCTCGCCGACCAGCAACCGCCCACCGGGAGCGAGCAGTTCGCGGGCCGCCGCGAGCGTGGGCAGCAGTCCGTCGAAGGCGTGGGTGGAGCCCACGCACAGCACCAGGTCGAAGGGCTCGCGGTCGGTGAACTCCCGGGCGTCCCGGTGGTGCAGGCCGATCCGGCGCACCACGCCGAGCGCCGTCGCCGCCTCCCTCGCCCGGGTCAGCGCCGCGGCGTCCACGTCCACCCCCACCGCCCGCCAGCCCGGCCGCGCGGCCAGCGCCCGCAGCAGCCAGGCGCCCTCCCCGCAGCCGAGGTCCAGCACCCGGCCGCTGTCCTGCCCGCCCAGCGCGCGCTCCAGCAGCCGGGACACCGAGCCGTCCGACAGGGGCGCCGCGATCGGGCGGTGGGCATGGGCGAGCCGGGAGATCCGCTGACGGTCCATCCGAGCAGTATGGGCCCCGACCGGCCCGCCGCGCCGCCCTTTTCCGCCTCGGGGATCGCCTCGGGAATCGCCTCGGGAATCGCCTCTGGGCTCACCTCGCGACTCACCTCCCGGAGTACGTCCGGCCCTTCCAGGCCGCGCCCCGGCCGCGCCAGTGCTGCACCGCCGAGTCCACCGTCATCAGCAGGTACAGCGAAGCGGTGAACGGCAGCAGCAGCACGGCCACGGCCGGCTGCCCGTAGTACCGGACCATCGGCAGATAGGTGCCCGCCATCAACGCCCAGGCCGCCCCGCCCGCCGCCGCCACCCACGGCGCCCCCGCCACCAGCCCGGCCACCAGCGCCACCGGCGGCACCAGGTACACCAGCGCCAGCCCCAGCACCGTCCCCAGCAGCAACAGCGGCGAGTGCCGCAACTGGGCGTACGCGCTGCGCGACACCATCCGCCACAACTGCTCCAGCCGCGGGTACGGGCGGACGCTGTCCACCTCCTCGGCCAGGCCCAGCCAGGTGCGCCCGCCCGAGGACTTCACCGACCGGGCCAGCGAGACGTCGTCGATCACCGCGCCCCGGATGCCCGCCACCCCGCCCGCCCGCTCCAGCGCCTCCCGCCGCACCAGCGAACAGCCGCCCGCCGCGGCCGCCGTCCGCGCACCCGGGCGGTTGCTCCGGCGAAAGGGGTACAGCTGGGCGAAGAAGTACACGAAGGCCGGCACGACCAGCCGCTCCCAGCCGGTCTCCACCCGCAGCCGGGCCATCTGCGACACCAGGTCCAGCCCGTTCGACTCGGCCGCGGCCACCAGCTCGGCCAGCGAGTCCGGGCCGTGCGCGATGTCCGCGTCCGTCAGCAGCAGGTACTGGACGTCCGGGCCGGCCAGCTCCACCCCGTGCCGCAGCGCCCACAGCTTGCCCGTCCAGCCCTCGGGCAGCGGGGGAGGGGTGGTGACCGTCAGCTCCAGTCCGTCCAGCGTCCGCAGCTCCGCCGCCACCGCGCCGGTGCCGTCCGAACTGTGGTCGTCCACCAGGATCACCCGCGCCCGACCCGGGTACTTCTGCGCCAGCAGCGTCGGCAGGCTCACCGGCAGCACGGCTGCCTCGTCCCGGGCCGGCACCACGATCGCCGCCTCCGGCCAGCGGGCCGGCGGACGGCGCGGCGGCAGCCGGACGTCGGTGCGCCAGAACGAACCGTGGCAGCACGCCAGCCAGAGCCAGACCAGCAGGGAGAACGCGGCGATCCACAGCAGCACGGTCACCCCGGCAGTCTGCCGCAGAACCGGCGGCGAGGGGTGGATCGACTAAAGTCTTGCCTCGTGAAGATCGCACTGATGGACTCCGGAATCGGCCTGCTGGCCGCCGCCGCCGCGATCCGGGAGCTGCGCCCGGACGCCGACCTGGTGCTGTCCTCCAACCCGGCCTCGATGCCGTGGGGGCCCCGCACGCCCGAAGAGGTCACCGAGCTGGCCCTCGGCTGCTGCCGGGCCGCGGCCGCCCTCGGCCCCGACGCCCTGGTGATCGCCTGCAACACGGCCTCGGTCCACGCCCTCGACACGCTGCGCGCCGAACTCGAACCCGGACTGCCCGTCATCGGCACCGTCCCGGCGATCAAGCCCGCCGCCGCCCTCGGCGGCCGGGTCGCGATCTGGGCCACCCCCGCCACCACCGGCAGCGCCTACCAGCGCGGGCTGATCCGTGACTTCGGCGGCACCGCCGAGGTCACCGAGGTCGCCTGCCCCGGCCTGGCGGACGCGGTCGAGCACGGCGACGACGCCGCCATCACCGCGGCCGTCGCCGACGCGGCCGCCCGCACCCCGGAGGGCACCGACGTGGTGGTGCTCGGCTGCACCCACTACGAACTGGTGGCCGACCGCATCCGCGCGGCCGTCGCCCCCACCGCCGCCCCGGGCCTGATCCTCCACGGCTCCGCCGAGGCCGTCGCCGCCCAGGCCCTCCGCCGCGTCGCCGACCCCACCCGCATCGGCAGCGGCACCCTCACCGTCCTCCACGCCGGCGCCCCCGCCACCCTCCCCCCCGCCGCCACCCTCTACCCCCAGGGCCTCACCCTCACCCCGGTCCCCGCCTGACCCCAGCGCCCCGGGGACCGCACCCGGTGACCCACCCCCGCGCGGCCCCTTCGGCGCTCCCGCGCACGGAAAGTCGGCCCGTCCGACTTCCCGCTCCGCAGCGCCCTGGCCCGAATCCGAGTGTCGGGGTGGCAATTCCATCCCGCCGGCGCCCGGCATGTCTCGATCCGATCCGTTGCTGCGCCGCCCATCGGCACCCCGTACAGGAAGTCGGTCGGGCCGACTTCTCTTGCGTCAGGGCCTGCCGGTGAGGGGGCCGGGGCGAATACTGGTGCGGTCCCGTGCTCCAAGGCGCCAAGCCCCCCACGATCGCGTGCCGCACGGAAGGTCGGCCTGGCCGACTTCTCATGGGGAGGAGGGCCCGACCTCGAGGAGTCGGGGCGGGCAGAGACCCTTCCTCCTGGCGTAGCAAGTCGGCCTGGCCGACTTCCGGTGCGTGGGGTGGTGCCGTTCGGGCAGGGAGCCTGCCTGGGAGGCAGGGCGGGGTGCGTCCCGGAGCCCCGCGCCGCGCCGCGCGGGGAGTCGCCCGGGTCGACCTCCCGCGCGGCGGTGTCGCTGGTCAGGCCACCTCTTGGCGGCGCCAGCGGCGGTAGGCGGGTTCGAGGCCGGAGAGGATGGTGTCGAAGCGGCGGATGCTGGTGGTGGAGTCGACCTGGAGGCGGCTGATCTGGAGCGGGTGGGAGGGGAGCCGGGGGCCGAGGCGGTGGTCGGAGAGGAAGCCGAGCCGGTAGCCGAGCTCCTGCAGGACGGTTTCGGCACGGGGGTCGTGGCCGCCGTCGGGGTAGGCGAAGGCGGTGGGGGGTTCGCCGAGCCAGTGGGTCAGGGCTTCGTGGGCGCCGGTGATCTCGGCGCGGACGGTGGCGTCGTCGCAGCGGCCGAGGCACGGGTGCCCCTGGGTGTGGTTGCCGATGGCGACCCCGCCGTCCCGCAGGGCGAGCAGGTCGGCCGGGGTGAGCTGTTCCTGGCGGGGCGGCCGGCGGTCGGCACTGACCCGTAGTTCGTGCAGGCTGCGGCGCCGGTCCGGGTCGGGCATGGCCTTGAGCCGGGGGAGCAGCTGGGAGGGGTGGCCGCAGTCGAGTGAGCGGGCGCGGCCGCCGTGGCGGGCGAGGAAGTCGGCCTCGTGCCACCAGAAGGGGCGTTCGGTGCCGATGAGTTCGGAGATGACGAAGGCGGTGGCGGGGATGCCACGGGCGTCGAGGGCGGGCAGGGCGTGGGTGAGGACGCTCCGGTCGGCGTCGTCGAAGGTGACCAGGACGCTGCGCGGCGGCAGCGGCCGCCGCTCCGTGACGGCCTGGAGGACGGCCTCCAGCGAGACGGGGGTGGCGAGCCGTCGGAGCCGGTCGAGCTGGGCGCCGAAGGAGCGGTGGTCGGTCACCCCGTGGTAGGCGAGGACGGCGAGGCGCTGGGCGGCCCGGGCCCGGAACAGCGGTTGTACGGGGGCGAACCGCAGCCATTCGCCCCGTGCGTCCTGCTGTTCCTTCGCGGTGTGCTGTGCGTCTGCCTGCTTCGTCTCCAGGTGTTGGGTGTCGAGGCGTCTGGCGGCGAGCCGGGTCGGGTCGAGCAGGGTCGGGTCGATCCGCACCGTTTCGAGTCGACCCGCGTCGAGGCGCTTGGTCTCGACGGCCGGTCGGGGTCGGCCGGCGCCGTGGTGGTCGGACGCGCAGCCGGTGGTGGGTGGGAGGGGGCGCAGGCCGGGCCGGGGCCTGGCGCGTGCAGTGGCGGTCGATGGGGTGGACTGGGTCTGCGGCAACGGTTCCCCCTTGGTCGCCGAGCGGCGTGGCGGTACCGCCGGAGGACGGAGCCCGGCCTCCGGCTCCAGGGGGCGGCGGCTCCGCTCCCTGGGTATTCCGGTTCTCGGTGGGGGGTTCTCTCCCGTCCCGTGAACGGCTCCTGGATCACTCGATGCCATTGAGACCGCTGCACCGGACGGATGGTTGTACCGGGGGGACGAGGATTTTTCGTGGACTGATTGTGGAGCCCGTACACGCGTGAGCAGGCCAGGGGCACCCCCGCGGGGCTGCTCGCGCAGGGTGTCCGGGCCCTCACTCCCTGCGGGCTGCCTCGGGGGCCCGCCCGGGGTACCTTGGGCTCATGGCAGATGCGGACCGTGATCACTTCCACCTGCACGGCGCGACCCGTTGGAACCGCGCGTGCAGCGGCGGAGCCCTGGTCACCCACCGGATTCCGCTGACGGCGGCGGGTGTGGCCTGTCTCGTGCTGGGCATCGTGGTGGCCGTGATCGTTCCGGACAGTGACGGTCCGGCGTGGGCGATGGCGGTGGCCGGCTGCTTGGCGGCGGGGGTCCTGCTGCTCGGCCGGATCGCCTTCGGGGTGGTCCGGCGGCGGGGTGCCGCGCTCTGACGGAGCCCTCGGGGTCACTCCGTCGGACGTCCGATCGGATGGTCCGGCGTGAGCCGATCAACTTTTCAACAGATGCATTAACAGATAGAGCGAATTTGGTCAGAACGACCGAATTTCATCTCATCGGACAATCCCGCACCCCCTTCTCCCGCAATTCCGGGTGACACCCCCTTCCCCCCTCTCCGGTGAATGCGTTCCCGCGGCCCCGACCGCCCCGAGCCGCTGGTGGCGGTGACGGCCGGAGGCCCGAGCGGCGGGCTGGATAGGCTGCGTCGCATGGCGATCCCTCCCTTCCTCCTCGAACTCCGCTCCCTCGTGGGCCACCGTCCGCTCTGGCTGAGCGCCGTCGCCGCCGTCGTCGTGGACGACTGGGGGCGGGTGCTGCTCGCCCGCCGGGCCGACGACGGCCGGTGGGCGTCGGTCGGCGGCATCCTCGATCCCGGCGAGCAGCCCGCCGACGGCGTGGTGCGCGAGTGCCTGGAGGAGACCGGCGTGGAGGTCGTGCCCGAGCTGCTCGCCTCGACCACGGTCACCCCTCCGGTCCACTACCCCAACGGCGACGTGACCCAGTACCTGGTGCTGACCTTCCGCTGCCGGGCCGTCGGCGGCGAGGCCCGGGTGAACGACGACGAGTCGCTGGAGGTGGGCTGGTTCGGGCTGGACGAGCTGCCGCCGATGCTCGACTTCGAGCACGACCGGCTGCGCCACGCGCTGGAGTGCCAAGGCCCGGCGGTCTTCACCTGGGAGGGCCGGGAGCGCCCGTAGCGGGCCCGGCGGCGCTACGTCCCGGTGGCGGCTCTCAGCCCACCCGACGGATCTCAGCCTTTGTGCTGCCGGTAGGCCTCCTCCGCGGCGTCGAGCACCGCGGCCAGGTCCCCGCCCGCCGTGGCGGTCGCGGTGGCGGCCACCGCGCCCTCCACGAACGGCGCGTTCGCGAAGCGGACCGGGAACGGCAGGCCGTGCTCGTCGGCGTCCGAGAGCAGGGCCCGCACGGTGGTGACGGCTCCGCCCAGGTCGGCGAGCACCACCACGCCGTGGCCCTGGTCGACCCGCCGGGTGGCGGCGGCCACCAGGACCGCGCTGATGCCCGGTCCGTCCGCCGGGTCGCCGCCCGTCGCGGCGACCGGCGCGGGGGAGTCGGATCCGGTCAGCGCGAGTGCCAGGGAGCGTACGGCGGTGGCCAGTTCCTGGCTGTGCGAGACCAGGACGATCCCGACCCGGCCGTGCGCGGCCGTCCGCGCCGGGGTGGGGCGGGGCAGCGGGGTGGGCGAGGGCGGGGTGCGGGGGGCCGGCGGGTGGGCCGAGGGAGCGTCGGAGATGGGGATGACGTCGGCGCGGGTGCCGTCCCGGCGGCTCATCGGCTGCTCCCTGGGGCGAGGTGGAGGTTGGGGTGGTGAAACGGGGCGCGGGCGGGACCGTACGCGCCCTGGCAGCACTCTGGCAGCTGCCCGCGGCCCGGTCCGGCGGGACACGCCCCACCGGGCCCCGACCGCTCCTCCGCGGGCCCTTCGCCGATCCACCGGCCCCGCGCGGCGGAGGCGCGGCAGAACACGCGGTCGAGGCATGGCAGGAGACCCGGCCGAGGCGTGGCGCAGACGTGGGGGTGACCTCGCCAACCCGCTGACCGGGGCCGGTGGCTGTGGTTAGGCTGGCGCTGGAATGCCGTCGGGAGGAGATCGGTCAGTGGCAGTCAACAGCGGTACGGACACCGGGGCGAGCACCGGGACGGTCGGCGCCGAGCCGGAGCTCGCGCGGAACGGGAAGCCGAAGGTGGACTTCACCGGGGCCGAGTGGCTGTGCAGCAGCCAGGGCGTCGGGGACGTCCAGATCGCGTTCGTGGACGGGTACATCGGGATGCGGGACGGCCGTCAGGAGGACGGGCCGGTCCTGGTCTTCACCCCGGCCGAGTGGCGGGCCTTCGTGCTCGGCGCCCGGGACGGCGAGTTCGACCTCACCTGATCGTCCGCGCCGTCCGGGCGCACCCGCGGAGCGGTCCGAGCTGCAGGGAGAAGTGCGGCGTCCGGGTCCGCTCCGTCGGTGCGTCCGGGGCGGGCGGGTCGGGTGGGTCGCTGATTCCGGTACCGAACATCACAACTGATGATCTTTTGAGCGTGCCCCGTCAGAATTTCTGTTGACTGTTAGACAAACGCAGCTCAGAGTATGAGCACAGGCAGACGCCGTGCCCACCGCCCCCACGCGGCCAGACACGGCGCCTGCTGTTGCGGCCCGGCAGCACTGCCAGGCCATACCTCCCAGTCATCCCCTGCGCACCGGGGTGCGTCGGCCGGTCCCGGCCCACGAGGGGCCGGCAGTCGCCGGGAGGCTGGCACCACCGCCGAGAGCGACTCGACGGACGGCACCGTTTGCTCGGGACCCGCACGCCCCCACGCGGCGGCGTCCCGAGCAGATCCACGGGAGCGACGGGCCGGGGCCCCGCGGATCTGGCTCTTGTTGCACGGAACTGCAGTGGAACTGTTGGCTTGTGTGTTCGTGCTGTGTGCGACGACGAAGCTGGGTGCTCGGCAGTTCGGCACGACGAGTGCACAGTGAGGGATACGCGTGTAGGGCCGCGTTGCGACATGCCGTCCCCCCGGAGGGTGAAACCCAGAACGGCTGTCGTGCTGAACCGAACGTAGCCCGGACGGTTGCTCAGAGTCAACATTGGTCTCTGAGCGTCGACCTCCCGCCCGCCCCCCGTCGGCGTCCCACCCGCCTCGCGAGTGTGGTGTGCCGGACACGTACGATGTTCCCATGTCTTTTCTCCGCCGTCGCTCCGGACAGCCCGCCGGCCCGGACTTCGACGTGCTCGCGATGGACCCGGGTGACTGGCCCGGTGACTTCGGTGCGGCCATGATGACCGGCCCGGACGGCTCCTGCCAGGGGATTTTCCTGCGCTACGACCTGTTCGGCGGCAGAGGCCCGGCGATGTTCATCGGCAACCTCCCCGAGGGTTCGCCCGCCCGGGACACCGGCGACGAGGTGCCCTTCGAGGTGCGGCAGCTGCTCGCGGCGCTGGAGAACGACGAGCCGGTCGAGTTCGCCTCGGCCGAGGACTTCCCGGTGATGCTCGGGGACGACCTGCTGATCGTGAAGAAGGTCAAGGTCAGCGAGGAGCGCGTGTTCTGCGCCCAGTTCGGCCGCAGCGACGGGGTGCTCGTCACCATCGCGTCGTGGGACCGACCGATTTCGGACGACCTGTATCAGCTGTTGAAGCCGCTGCCGGCCGACATGTTCCAGCAGGGCTGATTCCGGCGGGGCCGATTCCGGCACGGCCGACCGTGCCCGCCCGCGGCCCGGTCGGGGCCCGGCCAGGGCTCGGACGCTGCTTGACGGTATCGATCACCGGTTCGTACAGTCGCGAACATGCCGTGCCGTCTCCCGCTGTTGACCCGTCGCAGGCATCTGGACCTGTGCCGGACCGCCGGCGGGGTGTGTCCGGGCCGCTGAGGGGGGATCTCGCCCCCGTGGCGGCGGGTGGCCGACCGGACCGGGTCGGCGCCGAGACCGGGGGCGGGCCGCGGGCCGGCCTCCGGGGCCGCCGGCCCGTTCGCGCGCCCGTACGGCGTGCCGTCCGCACCCGCTGAGCCCATGCTGCCGCCCGGAGGCACCAGCCCCATGACGACCATCGCCGCCAACGATCGTTCACCGAACGATCGTCCCCGAACCGATTTGTCGGATTCCGGCCATCCCGCCCCTTCCGCCCCGCCCGCGCGCCCGGCGTCCCCCGCCCGGCCCTCCCGCCCCGCGGCGCCCACGGCACCCGTCCCGCCCGCTCCCGCCGCTGCCACCCCTCCCACCGCGACCGCCGCCACCGCCGAGCCCGACCGCTCGGCGGTCGAGGCCGCGCTGGCCGGCCTGCCCCGGGTGGTCGACCTGCTCGCCGCCCGCGCCGAGGAGCACGACCGCGACGCGACCTTCCCGTACCAGGGCATCGAGGCGGTGCACGAGGCCGGGCTGCTCACCCTGACGGTCTCCCAGCGGTACGGCGGACCGGGCGGGACGCTCGCCGACACCGTCCGGGTGCTGGCCCAACTCGGCCGCGGGGACGCCTCGGTGGCCGTGGTCACCGCCTTCACCCTGCTCCAGCACGCCGAGCAGGCCCGCCGCGCGAGCTGGCCGGCGGCCGGCTACCGGCGGCTGCTGACCGAGTCCCGGCGCGGGCCCGCGCTGGTCAACACGCTGCGGGCGGAGCCCGGCGGCCGGCCGGACGAGCCGCTCGGGACGGTGGCCCGACGGGACGACGAGGGCTGGCTGCTGACCGGCCGCAAGACGTACTGCACCGGCGCCGAGGCACTCGCCTGGATGGCCGTCACCGCGCGGACCGACGAACCCGAGCCGCGGGTCGGCACCTTCCTGGTCCGCGGGGAGAGCGAGGGCCTGGAGATCGACCCCACCTGGGACCAGCTCGGCCTGCGGGCCAGCGCCAGCCACGACGTCGTCCTCGACGCGGTGCGGGTCCCGCTCGAACTCGGGCTCGGGCTGCGCACGCCCGGCCGGGAGGACGCGCAGGAGGCCGAACTCGCCCGCGCCTGGCACGACCTGGCCCTCGCCGCGGTGGCGGTCGGGGTCGCCCGGGCCGCCGAGGCCTGGCTGGTCCGTTTCCTGAACCAGCGCACTCCGGCCAATCTCACCGAGCCGCTCGGCACCCTGCCGCGCTACCGCGCCGGGCTCGGCGAGATCGACGCCCAGCTGATCGGCGCCGAGGAACTGCTGTACGGCCTGGCCCCCCGGGTGGACCGGGGCGAGGCGGACGCGGTGGCCCGGACCGGACCGGCCCACCTGCTGGCCACCCGGGCCGCCACCGCGGCCGTCCAGCAGGCCGTCGCGCTCACCGGCAACCCGGGACTGAGCCGGCGTCACCCGCTGGAGCGCTACCTGCGGGACGTGCTCAGCAGCCGGGTGCACCTGGCGCCCGAGGAGGCGGTGCTGGACGCCGCCGGCCGGGCCGCCCTGGCGAAGGGCGTCCGGGCATAGCGTCACCGGCCGGGGCGCCCTGCGCCAGGGCCGGTGACGGGGGTTGGGCGGAGGTGGTCAGCGGGTGCCGACCGCCGCCCGGACCGCGCGGCGGGCCAGCGCGGCGTCGTCGTAGAGCCGGCGGATCATGATCCGCTGCTCCTCGCCGGCGCCCGGCACGTCGTACAGCCGGATCTCCCGCATCAGCACCAGCACCAGGTTGACCAGGAACGCGTCCCGGGCCATGGTGCCGCCGCTCTGGGCGAGTTGGCTGATCTGGCGGCGGGCGGCGGTGTCGCCGGAGAGCACGCCCCAGAGCACCGCCAGGTCGTAGCCCGGCAGGTACCAGCCGGCCTGCTCCCAGTCGACCAGCACCGGCCCGGACGGCGCCAGCAGCATGTTGCTGAGCAGCGCGTCGCCGTGGCACAGCTGCAGCGGGGTGTTGCCCAGGCCGTGCAGCAGGCCGCGCAGGTCGCCGGCGTCCCGGTCGGTGAGCTGGCCCACCGAGTGGTAGCGGGCGATCTCCAACTGGTAGTCCAGGCGCGGCTGGAACACGTCGCTCGGCGGCCGCCAGAGGTTCAGTGTCCGGACCGCGCCGAGCAGCGCGCGGACCTCGCCCGGGGTGGGCGCGTTGACCGGGTGGCGCTCCCGGGCGGCCGGGCGGCCGGGGATCCGCTCCATGACCAGCACGCACCGGTCGTGGTCGGCCGCGACCAGCCGGGGCAGCCGCACCGGCGGGCGGTGCCGGACGAACGCCCGGTAGACCGCGACCTCGTGGTGGAAGTCGGCCACCAGCTGCTCGAAGTACTCACTCCGCACCGCCTGCGGCGCCAGGCACTTGGCGACCACCGGCGCCCGCCCGATGGTGCCCGCCACCAGGATGTGGCGGCTGCCCTCGCGCAGGACCTGGCGCGGGGTGAACGCCGGACATATCCGCGCGATGCTCCCCAGCGCGGCCCGCACCGACGGGGTCTGCAGCGCCGCCGGGTCGATCCGCTCGGGCCCGAGCGGCTGGCCGGGGCGCCGGGTGCGCAGCACCTGGCCGTCGGCCTGCCGGGCCAGCGGGAGGCGGTGGCCGGCCGGGGGGGCGGCCTCGGGGGTGCGCAGTCCCAGCGCCGTGCGGCCGACCGGGACGCGGGCGTCCGCGGCCCGGCCCTCGGTGCCCCGCGGGGCCACCGGACGGCTCGCCGGGGGCACCTGCCGGGGCCCCGGACGGCCGGTGGCTGCGGTGGGGGGGCGCAGCGCGGTGCGGCTCGCGGTCGGCGTGGGGGTCGTCGCTGAGGAGTACATGGGCTGAGGGTGGTCCCTTCCGGTCCGTCTGCGGGTTCGCCCCGCGGGGCGGGGGAGGGCTGGTGCCGCGTGCTTCCTGGCGTGACGGCGGCCCTGCTTCGGTGGGTGGTGCGCGGGCGCCGGGCACGGACGAGGGGTCAGGAACCCCTGTTCGACGGCGTCCCGGTCGTCCGCACCCTGGGGAATGCGGTCGGCCGGACTGCCGCGGCCGTGCCCGGCGCCCCCGCGCCACCCGGCCGCGCCACCCCCTCGGGTGAGGACCGGGGGCGTCCCGTGCCACGGTCGGGGGACTGCCCCGACGCTGGTGGGACGCCGCCCGACCCGAGGGGCGAGGTGGCGCATCCCTACAACACACCCGTCGGGCACTGGCTTAGTAGTCTGGCGGGCCCTGGCGAACGGTGGCGAATGCTCGCCTGGCACTTGCCGGAGCCTCTAGCCTCGGAGGTGCCGAGGAACCTGGGGGCTTCATTTGAGCAGGGAACCCAACACCCGACTCGCCGATCTGTTCGTCCTGACCGGATGGTCCAAGGGCGAACTGGCCCGGCTGGTCAACCGTCGGGGTGCCGCGATGGGTCAGCAGCAGCTGTCCACCGACACGTCGAGGGTACGGCGGTGGATCGAGCAGGGGGAGATCCCGCGCGATCCGGTGCCGAGGGTGCTGGCGGCCGTGTTCACGGAGCGGCTCGGACGTGTCGTCACCACTGAGGACCTCGGTCTGGAACGACACCGGCCCACCAGGTCCGGAGCGGAGCCGTCCGCAGCAGTCCCGTGGTCGCCGGATCGAACAGCCGCGGTCCTCACCGAGTTCACGGGAATGGACCTCATGCTGAACCGACGTGGATTGGTGGGCGCCGGAGCCGCGCTCACGGCCGGGGCGGTCGTCGCCGACTCCCTCAAGGGCTGGCTGGGCGGGGACGCGGTCGCGTACGCGGCCTCCCTGCCGGGCCCGCGCCAGGTGGTCACCGGGGGCGGCGCGCGCCCGGTGGTCGACGTGTACGACGCGGGCCCGGTCGGGCTCGACGAGGTGGAGTCGCTGGAGCGCTCGGTGCAGGTGTTCCGGGCCTGGGACGCCGCGCGCGGCGGCGGGCTCCAGCGCAAGGCGGTGGTCGGCCAGCTCAACGAGGTCGGCGGCCTGTTGACGCACCGGCACGCCCCGGTGGTGGAGCAGCGGTTGTGGCTGGTCGCGGCCAACCTGGCGGTGCTGGCCGGCTGGATGTCGCACGACGTGGGCCTGGAGCCCACCGCCCAGAAGTACTTCATGATGGCGGCCGAGGCCGCCAAGGAGGCCGGTGACCGGCCGCGGGCCGGCGAGGCGATCTCCCGGGCGGCCCGGCAGATGGTGCACCTCGGCCGGGCCGACGACGCGATCGAACTGATGTCGGCGGCCAAGGCGGGCGGCGGCCTGCTGCTGCCCAGAGCGCGGGCGATGTTCAACACCGTCGAGGCCTGGGCGCACGCCTCGATCGGGCACTCCCAGGACACCTACCGGCTGCTCGGCGAGGCGGAGGACCTCTTCACCGAGGACGCGCCGGAGCCGCCGCCGACCTGGATGCAGGTCTTCGACGAGGCCGAGCTGCGCGGCATGCAGGCGCTGGTGCTGCGCACCCTGGCCGAGCACGACCCGGCGGCGGCCCCGCGGGCCCGGCGGCACGCGGAGCGGGTGATCACCCTGCGGGAGGGCACCGGGCAGCTGCGGTCGGCGCTGTTCGACCGGATCACCCTGGCCTCGGTGCACTGGATCACCGGGGAGCCGGACGCGGCGGAGTTCCAGGCCAAGATGGTGATGAACCTGATCGGCCAGAACTCCTCGCACCGGACCTGGGACCGGCTGCGGGAGATGTACCGGCTGACCGCCCGGTACCGGGGGCTGCCGGTGGTGGACGAGCTGCGGGCGCAGCTCGGGCGGGAGCTGCGGGCGGCGGACGCGAAGAACCGGCCGCGGCCGTCGTGAGACGGGCGGCCGGTCCGGGGTCGGAGCGGCACGGGGCCGGTCGGGCAGGGCGCGAGCGGGCAGGGCGCGAGCGGGCAGGGCGCGAGCGGGAGAGGCCCGGCCGGGAAGGCCCGGGGTTCAGGTCGGCGGGGCCGGCCGGAGCAGCATCCGCAGCGCGGTGACGGTGCCGTCGGCGTCGAGCACGGGCTCGCCCGCGCACTCGACGTGGTCGTGCCGTCCGCCGGGGCGTCGGATCCGCAGGGTGCCGGCGGCCGGACGGCCGTGCACCAGGGCGTCGGTCATCATCCGCCGCAGCAGCGGCCGGTCCGCCTCGGGGAGGCGGTCGGGCAGCCGGTCCAGGCTGAGCGGGCCGCGGCCAGGGTCGCAGCCGAGGAGGAGGTAGGTCGCCTGGTCCCAGCGGACTCCGTCGGTCAGCAGGTCCCACTCGGCCGAGCCGACGGGCCGGTCCTCGCCGGGGCCGCCGCCGAGGTGGGGCCCGGACGGCTCCTGCGCCGTGCCGTCCACTCTGCCGTCCGTTCCGCTGTCGGAGCCGTCGTCGGCGTTGCCGTCCGCGCCCGCCCGGACGCCGTCCACCACCGTGGCGGTGTCCGGCGGGCGGGCGGTGCCTGAGGACATGTTCATGACGGGTCCATCGCTCGGTGTGTCCCCCCGTGTGCGGGGTGTCGTGGTGGTGAGAAGACTGTCGCACAGCGTTCCGGGCGGTGTGGGCGATTTGGACAGAACGCAGGCAAAGTTCCCCTGGCATATGCCACTGTGGCAGCGGCCTTCGTCGCCCTGTGTGCGGAAGGGGGTCCGAGGCGGTAACCTTCGGTGATTCCGGCGCCCGGGCGCCCACCGCAGTACCGACCAGAGACCCCGGCGACGGAAATCCCGTTGCCACTACGACCGCCGCAACGGATGCTGACCTCATGTTCGAGCCAGTGATAGCACCTAGCGCCAGCCTCCTTGGCCTCCTGCAACGAGGCCGTGGTGACGGGCAGCTCCATGCGCTGGCCGCCGACCGTGCCGAGGCCATCGCCGCGCTGGAGGAATGCGTCACCAGGGATCCGCGGGCCGACTGGCAGGTCGAGAGCCGCTCCCTCTACTACGCACGCCTCTACATGGAGCTGGAGGCCTCCCTCGAGGGCATCGAGGACCACCTCCACTCCGCCGAGGACCTCGTCAGCGACGACGAGAGCCGCACCGGCCTCGCCCTCTCCGTCCTGGGCCACCTCGCCGCCTACGGCCGGCGCGACGCGCTGCTGATGCTGCGCGAGTACGCCGCCACGGGCGCCAACTGGGCCTGGGCCCTCGACGAACTCGCCCTGCGCGACGACGACCGGGGCCTGCTGCTGCTCGGGACGGCCGTGCTGGACCGGTTCCCGCCGGGTCCGGAGGGCGACGCCGAGCTGCGCGACTTCATCCGCAACGCCTACGAACCCAGGCCCTGGCGGCTCTGGGCGGCCTACCACCCGAGAGTGGCCGCCGCCGCCGAGCAGTCGCCCTTCGACCTCTGGCAGCGCCAGCTCAACCGCGGTGGCGTCACCCCGGGCTGGTCCACCGCCGACGTCCTGGCCTGGGCCGACCAGGGCCAGCTGGGCGATCTCGGCGCCGGTGCCTTCCTGAGCCGCCCCGAGCCCGTGCGCACCGACGAGGACCGCTCCGGCCCCGACGCGGTGGACCGCCGGGCCGCCGCGGCCGCCCGCTGTCTGACCGCCGTGGTCCGCCCCGAGGACCGTCCGCTCCTGCTGGAGGCCGCCCGGGACGGCCTGCCCGGCGCCCGGCGGGCCGCCCTGCGCTACCTGGTCGACCAGCGCGACGGGGCCGCCCTCGAACTGATCGAGGCCGCCGCAGCTGACGTGGACGACCGGATCGTCCGGGCCGCGTTGGAGCTGCTCGGCCGGATGCGCGGCCCCGAGGTGCTGGCGCAGGCCCGCCGCTGGGCCGACCCGGCCAGCGGGGGCGCCGACAGCGCGCTGGGCGAGACCGCCGTGCGCCTGCTCGCCGACGCGGGCGAGCCGGCCGACGCCCCGCTGGTGGTCGCCGGTCTGCGCCGCTGGATCTCCGTGCACGGGGTCAGCGGTACCGGGCTCGGGTCCCTGGTCGACGGTGCGGGGCGGCTGGCCGCCGCCGACGCCGTCCCGGTCCTGCGCCACGTCTACGGGGAGGCCGCCTCCTCCGAACTGCGCGGCCGCGCCGCCCGGGCGCTCGCCGTGACCGATGTGCGCTTCCCCGAGGGGCCCGCCGTCGAGTGCCTCTGGGACTGCGAGGAGTCCACCCGCGAGCTCGCCGCGCGCCATGTCGCCACCACCGGCGACGCGCGTGTGCTGGAGCGACTGCGCAGGCTCGCCGCCGACCCGGCCGAGGAGGCCGAGGTCCACGCCGCCGTCCGCGGCCGGCTGACCGCCCGGGAGCCCGGGCGGTAGGTCCGTCCGGCACCGGGTGGGCCGGGGCACCGTGTCGGTGCCCCGGCCCACCGTTTCCCCGGGCCGTTCCGGCGCCACTGGTGGAACCGCGTTCTACTTGACCGAACCCGCGTCCGGCGCCAGCACGCCGCCCGCCACCAGACCGATGATCAGAACGCCGAGCAGCACCCGGTACACCACGAACGGCAGGAAACTGTTGTTCGAGATGTACCTGAGGAACCAGGCGATCGCCGCGTAGCCGACCGCGAAGGCGATCAGGGTGGCCAGGATCGTCGGACCCCAGGCCGGCGCCGGGCCCTCGCCGATCTTGAACAGCTCCAGCGTCCCCGAGGCGAGCACCGCCGGGATCGCGAGCAGGAACGAGTAGCGGGCCGCCGCCTCCCGGCTGTAGCCGAGCAGCAGGCCCGCGCTGATCGTGCCGCCGGAGCGGGAGACCCCGGGGATCAGCGCCAGCGCCTGGGCGAAGCCGTAGGCGGCCGCGTGCGGCAGGGTCAGGTCGGTGATCGGACGGGCGTGGCGGACGGCGCGGGTGCGGTCCGCGAGGGCCAGGACGAGGCCGAACACGATCAGCGTGGTGCCGATGACCCGCAGGTCGCGCAGGTGGGTCTCGATGGAGTCCTGGAACAGCTTGCCGAGGACGCCGATCGGCAGCGTCCCGAGGATCACGAACCAGCCCATCCGGGCGTCCGGATCGGAGCGCAGCGCCGGGCGGAACAGCGACAGCGCCCAGGTGCGGACGATCGAGGCGATGTCCCGGCGGAAGTAGATCAGCACGGCGGCCTCGGTGCCGAGCTGGGTCACGGCGGTGAAGGCGGCGCCCGGGTCGTCCCAGCCCAACAGGGCCGAGAACACCCGCAGGTGGGCGCTGGAGGAGATCGGCAGGAACTCGGTGAGCCCCTGGATCAGGCCGAGAACGGCCCCGTGGAACCAGTCGATCACCGAACACCCGCCGGGGGTATCGGGCGGGCGTGGCGGGGGTGCGGCATGGGCGGGTCCTCGCGGGTCGGAGCGGGCGTGCGGGCGTGCGGACGACCGCGACCCGCGCGACCCCGGGCCGCGCACGGGCCCGGCGCGCGGCCGATGGTACGGGGTGAAGGTAACAGTTCTTTGTTCACCCTTTAATCGGACTTTGCGCACCGGGCTCGCACCGGGCTCGCACCCGGCCCGCGCCGGGCTAGCCGGCGGGCCGGGCCCGGACCCAGGTCCGATCGTCCGTCAGGTACGTCTCGATCCGCAGCCCGGCGTCCGCCAGGGCCTCCTCGAAGGCCGCCGTCGAGAGCGGGCGGGACAGGAAGGTCTGGGTCCAGGTGCCGTCCGGGAAGACGTACTCCGTCCGGACCGAATTCACCCCGGCACCGACCGGTGTCGCCGTGAGGATCCTGGCCACCCCGTCCGTCCCGGCGATCCGGCTCTCCCGCGGCACGTTCCGGTGCCAGTCCTCGCCCTCGCGCTGCACCAGGACGCAGCCGTCCCCGGCGACGTGGCGGCGGCAGGTCTCCAACAGGCCCTGGCGGACGGCCGGATCGCCGGCGTGCACCAGGAAGGAGGCGAGCAGCACGACGTCGAAGCGCTCGCCGAGGTCCAACCGCTCGATCGGGCTGCGCACCGTACGGACCTCCGGGCGCACCCGGGCGAGCATCTCGGCGGACTCGTCCACCGCCGTCACGGCGAAGCCGCGCTCGACCAGCGGGTGGGTCATCCGGCCGACGCCGCAGCCCAGTTCGAGGATCCGGGCGCCGGGCGGGGCGGCCGCCTCGATCACGTCCGGGGCGTCGCCCACCGGGAGGCGGGTCCACACCTCCACCGCGCAGCCGTCCGGCGTGATCGCGCCCGCGCCCGTGCCCTCGTAGCCCTCACGCCGCCCGTCGTGCCCGTGCGCGCCGCCGTTCTCGTGCAAGTCGTTGCCCATGGGGGCCATCGGAACACGCGCGGGGCGGGGAGGAAAGGCGGTCCGGGCGGCTTTCGGTCAGCCCGTCAGGAGCTCCAGATCCGCCAAGGTGGCGCGCAGCCAGGCGAGTTCGGCCTCGGTGGTGGCCCGGGCGGTGAGCAGCAGGCCGCGCCGGAAGGGGTCGGCGAACTCCTCGGCGCTGCGCGGGCGCTCGCCCTCGTAGAAGAAGCTGGCCGGCTCGGACAGGAAGGTCAGCCGGCGGCGGAGTACGGCGGCCTGGGCGGCCGGGTCGTCGAGGTGGCGGAGGAAGGAGACCACGGTGGTCCAGCGGTTGCCGTCGCTGATGTCGAGCGGCTCGGGCGCGCGCAGCCGGTCGAGCAGTGCGGTGCGGCCGGCTCCGGTCAGGTGGAGGGTGTGCCGGGGCGCGGCGGCGCTGCCGGGCTCGGTCTCGCGCACCAGCAGGCCGTCGGCCTCCAGTCGCTTGATCGCGGGGTAGAGCGAGCCGTCGCTGATCGGGCGGATGTGACCGGTGAGCGCGGCGAGGTGGCGACGCAGTTCGTAGCCGTGCAGTGGGCGGTCGTACAGGAAGCCGAGGATCGCGAGCTTGAGCATGGGGCCACTCTCCCAGATCGGTGTCTCGGTGCGCCGGTATATCGGTTCCGGTGTACCTCGACTTCGAGGTATGGTCTGGCCTCGGCAGTCCCGAACCGGAACCGCCGAGCGACCCGACCCGACCCGAACCGACCCAGGAGTGTGTGCACGTGCGCGAGGCCCCCGTCACCCCGAACGGCGACCGGATCCGCTGGGTCGAGCTGCCCGGCGCCGAGCCCGCCCGGCTCTACCTGCACGGCCTCGGCGCCAGCTCACCGGTCTACTTCGCGGCCGCCGCCGCCCACCCGCTGCTCACCGGACGCCGCGCACTGCTGCTCGACCTGCTCGGCTTCGGGATCAGCGACCGGCCCACCGACTTCGGCTACACCCTGGAGCAGCACGCCGACGCGGTCGCCACGGCCGTCGCGGCGGCCGGGCTCCGGCAGGTCGAGGTGGTCGCCCACAGCATGGGAGGCGCGATCGCGATCGTCCTGGCGCACCGCCACCCCGGGCTGGTCTCCCGGCTGGTCCTGGTGGACGCCAACCTCGACCCGATCGCCCCCGACCCCGAGCGGATCGGCAGCAGCGGCATCGCGGCCCGCACCGAGGCCGAGTTCCTGGCCGGCGGCCGGGCGGAGGTCGCCGAACGGGTCGGCCCGTCCTGGTGGTCCACCATGCGGCTGGCCGGTCCCGAGGCCCTCCACCGCAGCGCCGTGCACCTCGCCCGGGGCAGCGAGCCGACCATGCGCGCCCTGCTGCTCGGACTCGACCTCCCGCGCACCTTCCTCCACCCGGAGGCGGACGCCCCCGCGGACGCCGACGGCCTGCGCGCGGCCGGGGTCCGGGTGGTGGCGGTGCCGGACTGCGGGCACACCATCATGCTCGACAATCCGGACGGCTTCGCGGCGGCGGCCGCCACGGCGCTCGGGGGGCCGGCGCGGACGTCCTAGGCTGGACGGCACCGCCGGAGAGGAGCCCGTACGATGCCCGTCGCCGTCCCGCCCGCACTGGCCGCGTCACTGGCCGGGTCCCTCGGCGCGCGGGGACGCGCCTGGGTGGCCCGACTCCCCTCCCTGGCGGCCGAGTCGGCCGAACGCTGGGAGCTGCGCCCGGACGGCCCGGCGGCCCACGGCGTGGTCGCGCTGGTGCTGCCGGTGCGCCGCGCCGACGGTACGCCCGCGGCGCTCAAGCTCCAGCCGGTGGACGAGGAGACGGTGGGCGAGCCGCTCGCCCTCCGGGCCTGGGGCGGTTGTGGCGCCGTCCGGCTGCTCGACCACCAACCCGCCACCGGCGCCATGCTGTTGGAGCGCCTGGACCCGTCCCGCTCGCTGCTCACGATGGCCGACGACCTCGCGGCGGTACGGGTGATCGCCGAACTGCTGCGACAGTTGACGCTCCGTCAGGCGCCGCCCGGCCTGCGCACCTTGGCCGACGTCGCGGACGAGCTGCTGCTGCGCGCCCCGGCCGCGGCTGCCGCCCACACCGACCCGGACGAACGGCGCCTGCTCGCCGACTGCGCGGCCGCCCTCCGTGCCGTCCGCGCCGAACCGGGCGACCGCCTGCTGCACTGGGACCTGCACCACGGCAACGTCCTCGCCCCGCTGCCGGACACCGACCGGGCACCCTGGCTGGCGATCGACCCCAAGCCGCTGGCCGGGCACCCTGGCTTCGAGCTGCTGCCCGCGCTGCGCAACCGCTGGGCGGACGTCACGGCCGGCGGCAGCCCGGCCAGGGCGCTGCGGCGCCGCTTCGACCTGCTGGTGGAGGCGCTGGAGGTGGACCGGGAGGCGGCGGCCGCCTGGACCCTCGCCCGGGTCCTGCAGAACGCGGTCTGGGCGGCCGAGGAGGGGGAGACGGCGCTCGACCCGGGCCAACGTGTCATCGCGGAGCTGGTGTCGGGCCGGGGCTGACGGGCGTCCGGCGCCGCCACCGGGCGTGGACGCGGCCCCCGCGCCGCCACCGGTCCGGCCGGCCCGCCGCTACGCCCGTACCGCCGTGAACCGGACCCGTACCCCCGGCGCCAGCAGGGCCGCCGGCTCCCGGGCCGGGTCCCAGAGCGCCAGCGCCGTCCGCCCGATCAGCTGCCAGCCGCCGGGGGAGGGGCTCGGATAGACGCCGGTGTACGTCCCGGCAAGGGCCACCGAGCCGGTCGGGACGGCGCTGCGCGGGGTGGCCCGGCGCGGCACCCCGTACCGCGGCGGCAGACCGGTGAGGTAGCCGAAGCCGGGGGCGAAGCCGCAGAAGGCGACCACGTACTCGGGCTCGGTGTGGATCCGTACGGCCGCCTCGGCGGAGACGCCCCAGCGGGCCGCGACCTCCGCGAGGTCGGCGCCGTCGTACACGGTCGGGATCTCCACCAGCGGCCCGCCCGCGGTCGTGGCCGCCGTCGGGCGGGCGGTGCGCAGCAGCGCCGCCAGCGCGGTGACGTCCGCGACCTCGTCCAGCAGGACGGTGCGGGCGGCGGGCACGATCTCGCCGACCTCGCCGAGCTCCCCGCCGGTCTGCCGGTCGCGCAGCCAGCCGTACAGCGCGGCGACCTCGGCCGTCCCCGGGAGCTCGACCAGCAGCGCCCGCTCGCCGACCCGCCGCACCGCCGGGCCCGCACCGGGAGGGCCCGCGCCGAGCCGCTCCCCGCCGGGCCGCTCCCCGGCGCCGCCCGTCACGCGAACGCCTCGACCCGCACCCCGGCCGAGGCGAGCGCCCCACGGATCCGCCAGGCGAGCTGGGCGGCGCCGGGGGTGTCGCCGTGGACGCAGAGCGAGCGCGCCTCGACGGCGATCCGGTCGCCACCGACGGCCTCCACCGCGCGGTCCCGGGCGATCCCGACGGCCCGGGTGATGACCGTTTCGGGGTCGTGCACCACCGCGTCGGGCTCGCGGCGCGGCACGAGGGTGCCGGCCCAGGTGTAGGCGCGGTCGGCGAAGGCCTCGGCGACCACCGGCAGTCCGACCCCCTCGGCGACGGCGAGCAGCCGGGAGCCGGGCAGTCCGAGGACGGGCAGCGGCCCGTCGCAGACCGCGCCGGCCCGCAGCACCCCGGCCACCACGGCCTCGGCCTGCTCGGAGTCGGAGACCACCCGGTTGTAGAGCGCGCCGTGCGGTTTGACGTAGGAGACCCGGGAGCCGGCGGCCCGGGCGAAGACCTGGAGGGCGCCGATCTGGTAGGCGATCTCGTCGGCGAGTTCCTCCGGTGGGACGTCCATGGCGCGGCGGCCGAAGCCCGCGAGGTCGCGGTAGGAGACCTGGGCGCCGATCCGGACGCCGCGTTCGGCGGCCAGCGCGCAGACCCGGCGCATCGTGGACGGGTCCCCGGCGTGGAAGCCGCAGGCGACGTTGGCGCTGGTCACCACGGAGAGCAGGGCCTCGTCGTCGGTCAGGGTCCAGCGTCCGAACCCCTCGCCGAGGTCCGCATTGAGATCGATCACCGCATCGGCCACGCCCGTCCGCCTCCCAGCAGCTGTTGAGCCAGATGGTAGGGCCTGGCGGTGAAGCCCGTTGCCCGTCACCCGGACGGCCGACGGGCCCACCGGCGCGCAGCCTGCACGCACGCGCCCCGGGGCGGCACCCCGGGGCGGTCGGCTCAGTTCGCGGCTAGGCGTTCCTGGAAGGAACGTTCCAGCGGGCGCAGGGCGCGGAGCACGATCAGCAGCGGAACGACACCGAAGACGCCGAACGACATGTCGATGAATCGCCACGCCAGCGGGATCCCGCGCAGCGGTCCGCAGATCAGCGCCAGCGGGATCACCGCGCCGCAGGCGAGCACCGCCCAGCGGATCACCCAGATGTTGCGGACCGGGTCCTTGAGCGGCCCCCAGAAGGCGGCGCCGATCACCAGGTGGGCGAAGGCCAGCCAGTCGCTGCCGTACGCCAGGAAGGGGTAGCTCCGGTTGGTCTCGACGAGGCCGGTGTGCACCCGCTCGAACCAGGCCGCGGCGCCCGGGAAGCGGTCGGCCAGCGGGGCGGCCGGGCCGGAGGCGAGGTCGACCAGCCAGCCGGTCTCGGTCTCCAGCGGGAAGGCGGTCAGGCCGCTCAGCACCAGGCAGACCAGGAAGAACCCGAGCCAGCGCCGGATCCGCCGCAGGATGACCGCAGGATCGCCGTCCATCACGCACACCTCCCGCGCGCGCCGGGCGCGCGCCCATGCCGGTTGTGCAGGCGGGCCTTGTCCCGTCTGCGTACGGCCGACTCTAGACCCTCGATTTGAACGTGTTCAACACGGCCCCCGGGAAGCCGGCGACCCGTGGGCGGCCGCCCCCTCGCGGCCCCCTCGCGACCGCCCCCGGACGCACCGGTGCCCGGGCGCCGAAGCGGCACCCGGGCACCGGGAGGGGGAACGGCTACGCCGTGTACGTGAACGTCACCGGCGCGCTGGTGCCGCCCGCCGTGGTGAGCACCACGTCCACCGGCCCGGCCGCGGCGCCCGCCGGGGAGGTCGCCGAGCAGAAGGACGGCCCGCAGGAGACGTGCGCGGCCGGCACCCCGCCGAAGGTGATCGAGCCGTAGGTCAGGTTGGTGCCCTGGAGGTACACCTGGGTCCCGCCGGCCACCGGCCCGCTCTTGGTGGTCAGGTTGCTCACCACCGGCGCGGGCGGCGCCGCCGGTGCGGCGCCGGTGTAGTCGAAGGCGACCGGGGAGGCGGCCGTGCCGCCGGGGGTCACCACGCTGACCGGGGCGCTGCCCGATCCGCCGGGGGTGGTCACCGTGCAGGCGGTGTCGGTGCAGGTGCCCGGCGCGGGCACGCCGCCGACCAGCACCATGCCGTTGGACAGGTTGCTGCCGTTGACGGTCACCGCGGTGCCGCCGGTGCCCGGGCCGGTGGTGGTGCCGAGGCCGCTGACGGCCGGGGCGGCCTGGACGGTGGCCGGCAGGTAGCCGCGGCTGCCGAGGTCGTACCGGGAGACGTGCCCGGTCGGGTCGGTGTCGTTGGGGTTGGCGGCCGTGACCGTGATCACGCCGGCGATCGGCACGCCCGGGGTGGTGCGCAGGTTGAGCTTCATGAACTCGCTCTTCCCGACCACCCGGGTGCCGGTGAGCACGGCCTCCAGGTGGCGGCCGTCGGGGGAGAGGGTCTCGGTGAAGGTGTAGTCGTACGGCGTGGAGTAGAACATCGCGCCGTCGGTGGTGACGCCCGGCGGCAGGTCGACGGTGAAGTGGGTCGGCCCGGTCAGGTCGGCGGTGCCGGCGGAGGTCCAGCTCGCCGACATGTTGCCGGAGGTGAAGATGCCGCCGGGGTAGTTCCCGCTCTGCGACACGGTCACGTGCTGGGCGGAGGTCGACGCGGAGGGCGCCCCGGGGGCCGCCGCGGCGACGGCGGCACCGGTGCTGAGGACGGTCACGGACAGCGCGGCGGCGAGGCCGGCTTTCGCCAGTCGGGTGATCATGGGTCGATCATCACCGAACCATCGCGCTGACCTCACGGTTTTCTCGCATGACCGTTCGAGAATGGCGGAATCCCGTCGAAACCCCGTTCCGTTTCGGCCCCGGGGACCGCCACCCAGCTGCCGCTCCGCCCGTCCACAAGGTCCGTTTCGGTCGATGTCGGTGCGAACCTCTAATCTTGTCCACCGTGACCGTCATCGCTGACCCGCCCACCGAGCCCGGCCTCCGCCCGGCCGCCGGCGCCGCCGTGCCCGCACCGCGGCCCGCGCCCGGCCCCGCCGCCGACGAGGGCCTGGCCCGCCGGCTCAAGGCGCTGGCCTGCACCGCCCCGCTGCACGACCTGGACAACCGCAAGGTCAACCTGGCCGGCGAGTACGGCGGCTACGCGATGGCCGAGGTCGGCCTCGCCGCGATCGACCTGGTCACCCTGCACATGGACTTCGACACCGGGGCCGACCGCGAGATAGTGCTCGCCCGGATGCTGCCCCGGGTCGCCGCCCAGGCCCCGCGCCGGCCCGCCCCCGAGCACGAGCGGGTCGCCCGCTGGGTGCTGGAGTCGCTGATCAACGTCGGCAGCGTGGACCGCGGCTTCCGCGCCGTCTACGGCACCTTCGGCGCCGACGGCGAGTACGTCCGCCGGGACTACGACTTCAAGCTGATCGAGGAGGTCCCCGGCCCCGACGGCGGTGTCTACCTGCGCACCACCGACGAGGCGGTCAACGTCCTGGTCGGCGCGCTCGACACCGACGTCACCTCGGCCCAGATCGCCGCCGAGGTCAAGCTGGAGGTGCTGATCCGCCGCGGCCGCCTGGCCGACGCCCAGCTCGCCGCCGAGCAGGCCCGCTACCGCACCGTCCAGTACGCCGAGACGCTGCGCCGCGCCCTCGACGCCACCCGCCGCAACGTCCGCGCGGTCGACTGGATGCAGGCCGTCCCCGACCTCATCGACGAGGCGCTGGACCACATCGCCGACCGCTACCGGCACGAGAACGCGATTCTCACCAACATCCGCAAGGCCCGCGACGAGGCCGAGGACCAGGAGCACAAGCGCCGCGCCGCCGAACTGGTCGACATCGTCAAGGACTGCATCCGCCGCCACACCCAGCTCCAGACCCGGCTGCTGGAGGCCGGGCCGCTGTTCCGCGCCGAGCAGGACCGGCAGGCCTTCGCCGCCCCCGGCGCCCGCAGCGGCATCGACCTGTACGGCCAGCTGCTCGCCCCCGTGCTGCGGCTCCCGGTGGAGCAGGCCGTCCGGCCCACCGGCGCCTTCTTCGCCCGCGGCGCCGGCCTGCGCACCCCCGTCTCGGTCCGGGTCGCCGACCTGGTCGACCTGCTGCTCACCCCGCCGGTCGAGCGCGAGCACCTCGGCGCCGAACTGCCCGACCCGGACCTCGTCGCCACCCCGGACGACAGCCGCTTCTCCGAGGCCCAGCTGGAAGCCGCCCAGGTCCTGCTCGACCTGCCCCCGGACGCCCCCCGCCGGCTCTCCGGCCTGCTCGCCGACGCCCGCAAGCAGGACCCGGAACTCCCGTACCTGGTCGCCCTGCTGGCCGTGCACGCGGCCAGCCCGCCGGTCGGCACCGCCTACCGCCAGGGCGAGGAGCGGCTGCTGTTCGCCGTGGACGACGGCACCCCGCTGCGCGACCGGGAGTTCGGCGGCGCCGACCTGATCGTCGGCAGCGCCCTGCTCGACGCGGTCGGCATGGCCGCCGACCGCAAGGACGCCGGCTGACCGGCCCGGCCGCGACACCCACAGGCACCCACGTTGACGAACCACCACCACCGCGCCACCCCCGAGGAGCACCGCCCGTGACGACCCACCACGACACGTCCTGGGCGGCCGAGACCGAACCCGCGGCCCCCGCGCCGATCACCCCGGCCGACGTCGCCGACGCCGCCCGGCTGGTCTCCTTCGGCCTCCAGGCCAAGCTGCTCCCCGCCCGCGACGCCGAGTACGCCGAACTCGTCCGCCGCCACCGCGAGGACCCGCCGTTTGCCCGCCTCGCCGACGCCGTCGCCACCGGCATGGGCCTGGTCGTCCTGGAGGTCTCGCCGCGGGCCGGCATGGCCGTCGCCGCCGCCGAGGAGTCGCTGTTCGCCGTCCGGATGGGCGACTACTCGCGCCGCGCCGCCTCCGAGTCCACCGACCGCTTCCTGCACGGACTGGCCCACCTCGCCGTCGCCGCGATGGCCTTCCCCCGGCCCGAGGACCTCGCCGACGACGGCTACCTCGGCCGGATCACCGTCAACGGCGTCGACTCCTTCGTCCGCCAGGCCTGCCGCCGCCTGGAGGAGCAGGCCGACGCCGAGGGCGCCAACACCGACCCGGCCAGCGACGCCCCCGGGCTGGAGGCCGCCTGGCGGGTCTGGGCCCGGCGCACCGCCACCGGCGCCACCAAGGACGCCCGCCGGCTCTCCGGCTCCACCATCGGCATCGTGGCCAAGGCGGTGATGTTCCTGGTCGACTCCGGCTTCCTGCAGAAGGTCTCCGACGACTCCGGCGGCACCTACCGCACCACCGCCCGCTACCAGCTCCAGGTCCGCGACCTGGCCGGCGGCGCCGCGATGGCCGAACTGCTCGACCTCGGCATCGTCCCGGTCTCCGACGGCACCGCCAGCCTGCTGCCGCCGGACACCGGCGACGAGCTGGTCGCCGACGCCGGCCTGCCGTTCCACTCGCTCTGATCGCTCTGACAACCCCATAAGACGCACGGAGAACCGCCGCACATGTACGAGCTCAACCGGGTCCGCCTCTACTCGATCGGACCGGCCGGCGCGCGCTACGCCGACACGGTGCTCGACCTGCGCGGCGTCGGTGAGCCCGTCGCCGACCCGGCCCCGCAGCAGATCGGCCTGTTCGGCGAGGACACCGAGGGCCCGGTCCGCCGCCCCGCCCCGGCCGGCGTGCTCTTCCTGGAGAACGGCGGCGGCAAGTCCGTCCTGCTCAAGCTGATCTTCTCGGTGATGCTCCCCGGCCACCGCAACACCCTCGGCGGCGCCAGCTCCGGCGTGCTGCGCAAGTTCCTGCTCGCCGACGACTGCGGCCACGTCGCCCTGGAGTGGCAGCACACCGTCACCGGCGAACCGATCGTGGTCGGCAAGGTCAGCGAGTGGCGCGGCCGCCAGGTCTCCTCCGACCCGCGCAAGTTCGCCGAGACCTGGTACTCCTTCCGCCCCGGCCCCGGCCTCACCCTCGACTCGCTCCCCGTCGCCGAACGGGTCAGCCTGGTCGGCGACCAGAAGGCCCGCGGCCGCCGCCGCACCATGAAGGGCTTCCGCGACGCCCTCACCGAGGCCGGCAAGGCCCACCCCCACCTCGACCTGGTCTTCGAGGACGGCCACGACCGCTGGACCGAACACCTCGGCGAACTCGGCCTCGACCCCGAACTCTTCCGCTACCAGCGCGAGATGAACGCCGACGAGGGCGAGGCGGCCGGCCTCTTCGCGGTCAAGCAGGACAAGGACTTCACCGACCTGCTGCTGCGCGCCGTCACCGACACCCGGGACACCGACGGTCTGGCCGACCTCGTCCACGGCTTCGCCGCCAAGCTCGGCCTGCGCTCCGAACTCACCGCCGAACGCGACTTCACCGCCGGCTCGCTCGACCTGCTGGAACGCATCGTCGAGGCCACCGCCGCCCGCGAGACCGTCCGCGAGGCGCACCGCACCGCCGAACGCCGCGCCCGCCGCCTCGCCCACGCCCTCACCTCCCGCGCCGCCGCCGAACGCGACCGCGCCCAGGACCTCGCCATCGAGGTCGCCGCCGCCGTGAGCGCCGTCACCGCCGCCGAGTCCGACCGCACCCGGCACAGCCTGATCGCCGACGAACTCACCCACCGGCACGCCACCCTGAGCCTCGCCGCGGCCACCGCCGAGGCCGCCACCCTGCGCCGCGAACTCATCGACGCCCGCACCCTGCACTCCGCCTGGCAGGCCGCCGAGGCCGTGCTGCGCCAGCGCGCCGCCGCCGACCGGGTCGCCCGGGTCGCCGTCGCCATCCGCGAGGCCGAACTGGACGCCGCCCCGGCGCTCGCCGCCCGCGCCCGCGCCGCCGGCGCGCTCGCCCGCGCCCTGGAAGCCGCCGCCGCGGCCGCCGAGACCCGCGCCGACACCGAGGAGCAGCGCGCGAGCGAGCTCCAGGAGGACGGCGGCAAGGCCCAGTCCGCCGCCACCGAGGCCGCCACCGCCGCCCAGAAGGCCCGCAGCGAGGCCGAGCACCTGCGCCAGCGCCTCGCCGAGGTCGAGCAGGAGACCGAGGCCGCCGTCGAGGCCGGGTTCATCGACTCCGACGGCGACGCGGACCCGGCCCGCGCCGCCCTGCACGCCGCCGACGTGGAGCAGGCCGCCGCCGCGGCCCTCGCCCAGGCCCGGACCGTCGCGGAGGCCTGCGCCACCCGGCTGCGGGAGGCCGCCGCCGCCACCTCCCGCGCCGAACTCGCCGCCGAACGGGCGGGCGACGCCCGCAAGGACGCGGCCCGCGCGCTGGCCGCCGAGCAGCGCACCGCCGCCCTGCTCGCCACCGAGCAGCGCCTCGCCGACCTGCTCTCCCTCACCCCGTACCAGGACGGCGGCGAGGAGGACGCCGGCTTCCTCACCCCCGCCGTGCTCGACCGCAACGCCGAGTACCTGCGCGAACTCCTCGACGAGGCCATCGCCACCGCCGAACGCACCCTGTTCGACCTGCGCACCGCCGCCGCCGACGACTCCCGCATCCTCGCCGCCCTCGGTGACGGCGGCCTGCTGCCGCCCGGCCCCGACGTGCTGGCCACTGTCGAGTACCTCGCCGAGCACGGCATCCCCGCCCTGCCCGGCTGGCGCTACCTCGCCCAGTCCGTCGACCCCGCCGACCACGAGGCGATCCTCGCCGCCCGCCCCGAACTGGTGGACGGCGTGGTCGTCACCGACCCGGCCTCGCTGGAGCGCGCCCGCGAGGCCCTCCAGGCCGCCGCCCTGCTGCCCCGCTCCACCGTCGCCGTCGGCGCCGCCGCCTCGCTGATCGCCCCGATCACCGACCGGCCCGCCTTCTTCCTGGTGCCGCCGAACCCGGCCATGCACGACGAGTCCGCCGCCGACGGCGAGCGCCGCGAACTGCGCGCCCGCGCCGCCGCCCGCGAGGAGCACATCCGCGAACTCGCCGGCCGGCTCGGCGCCGACCGCGCCCTCGCCGCCCGGCTCGCCTCCTGGCACGCCAGCTGCCCGCCCGGCACCCTCGCCGAACTCGCCGCCGCCGCCGAGGCCGGCCGCGAGCACGCCGAGCAGGCCGCCGCCGCGCTGGCCACCCTGCGCTCCGACCACGACGAGGCCGAGACCGACCACGCGGCCGCCGCCTCCGCCCACGAGGAGCAGCGGGAGGCCGCCCAGCGCGCCCGCCGCCGCGCCGACGCCCTCTCCGGCCTCGCCTTCCGGCTGCGCGAGCGCGCCACCTGGGCCCGCCGCCAGCGCGAACTCGCCGAGGACGCCGCCGAGTGCGACCGCCGCCAGGCCGTCTGCGCCGAACGCGCCCGCACCTGCGACGAGGACCGCCGAGCCGCCCAGCGCGCCGCCGACGACGCCCGCCGCACCGTGCGCGCGCTGCGCGCCGAACGCGCCGAGATCCCCGCCGCCGAGCAGGCCGACGAGCCCGCCGAGCAGACCGCCCCCGCCGCGCTGCCCGCCCTGCGCGAGGCCTACCGGGCCGCCTCCCAGCTGTACGAGAAGGTCGGCGTCGGCGCCGACCTGCGCGCCGAGCAGGCCCGCGCCGAGGGCGACGAGGCCGCCGCCGCGACCGAGCTCGACCGCCTCACCAACAAGGTCCGCACCCGCGCCGAGGAACTCCTCGGCAGCCCCGACGGCGCCGACGGCCCCGCCCGCCAGGCCGCCGCGGCCCGCGCCGAGGAGCTGGTCGCCACCATCGAGGCCCGCTCCGCCGCCGCCAGCGAGCAGCTCGGCCGCCTGCGCGGCGAGGCCGAGCGCTCCGCCCCGGCCGACGGTGAGGCGCACACCGAGCTGCCCGAGGAACTCGTCCCGGCCGACCCCGAGCACGCCCAGGTCCTGCTGCGCACGGCCACCGGCCGGCTCGCCGAGTGCCGCGAGGCCGTCGACACCGCCCGCACCGCGCACGCCGACCTCCAGCGCACCTTCGACGCCGCCCAGTCCGCCGCCGCCGACTTCGATGAGCTGGCCGGCCAGCTGCGCGACGGCCTGCGCGAGCAGCAGGAGGAGGACGGCCGGCCGGTCGAGCCCTACCTCGGCTCGCTGCCCGAGGCCCGCAACGCCTCCACCGACGCCCGCCGCGCGCTGCGCACGTCCGTCGGCGAGCTGTCCTCCGCCGAACTCGCCGTCCGGGACGCCTCCGACGCCCTGGTCCGGCACGCCAACGCGGCCCGCTACGAGGCCGTCCGCACCCCCGCCCGCCAGCAGATCCGCGAGCTGCCCGCGTCCGCGCTGCCCGAGCACGCGGCCGCCTGGGCCACCGCCTTCGCCCCCCGGCTGCGGGTGCTCACCGACGAGCTCACCCAGCTGGAGCGCAACCGCGGCTCGATCGTCGACCGGCTGCGCGGACTGGTCGAGTCCTCGCTCACCACCCTGCGGGCCGCCCAGCGGCTGTCCCGGCTGCCCGAGGGCCTGGGGGAGTGGTCCGGCCAGGAGTTCCTGCGGATCCGCTTCGAGGACCCGGACCACACCACCCTGGTGGAGCGCCTCGGCGAGGTCATCGACGAGGCCACCCGTGCCGCCGTCCGGAAGAACAGCGACCTGCGCCGCGACGGCATGTCCCTGCTGCTGCGCGGCGTCGCCGCCGCGATCGGCCCCAAGGGCGTCAGCGTCGAGATCCTCAAGCCCGACGCGGTGCTGCGCGCCGAGCGGGTGAGCGTCGGCCAGATGTCCGACGTCTTCTCCGGCGGCCAGCTGCTCACCGCCGCCATCGCGCTCTACTGCACGATGGCCGCGCTGCGCGCCAACGACCGCGGCCAGTCCCAACTGCGGCACGCCGGCACGCTGTTCCTCGACAACCCGATCGGCCGCGCCAACGCCACCTACCTGCTGGAGCTCCAGCGCGCGGTGGCGGACGCGCTCGGCGTCCAGCTGATCTACACCACCGGCCTGTTCGACACCACGGCGCTCGCCGAGTTCCCGCTGGTGATCCGCCTGCGCAACGACGCCGACCTGCGGGCCGGCCTCAAGTACATCTCGGTGGAGGAGCACCTGCGCCCGGGCCTGCCCGCCCCGCAGGACCCGGACGGCCCGACCATCCACGGCGAGATCACCGCCACCCGGATGTTCAAGCGCCCGGCGGAGGTTCCCGCCCAGCCGTGAACCACGGCCTGCCGCCGAACTCCCGCCTGCGGGGCGACGCCGGGGCACGCACCTCGCCGCGTTGTCGTCGGTCGCCAATGCGCTGCATTGGGCTCCCTCCTCCGCCTTGCGATGCACGCACCCCAACG
>NZ_JBIAXC010000060.1:0-55173 GCF_042896295.1 Kitasatospora sp. NPDC001309
CGATGGTACTGCAGGGGGGACCCTGTGGGAGAGTAGGACGCCGCCGAACAATCATTCAGAAAAGGCCCACCCGGGTGACCGGGTGGGCCTTTTCGTATTTCCGGGGAAGATGTCAGAGCTGCCGCTTGAATCCGAGGTGCGAGGCCGTGAAGCCGAGTCGCTCGTAGAACCGGTGCGCGTCCGTGCGGGTCGCGTCCGAGGTGAGTTGGACGAGGTCGGCGCCGAGTTCGCGGGAGCGCTCGACGGCCCACTCGATCAACTCGGTGCCGAGTCCGCTGCCGCGTTCGTCGGCGTGGATGCGGACGCCCTCGATGATCGTGCGGGTGGTGCCGGCCCGGGAGAGGCCCGGGATCACCGTGAGCTGGAGGGTGCCGACGACGCGGCCGGCGCGTTCGGCGACGACCAGGTGCTGGTGCGGGTCGCGGTCGATGCGGGTGTAGGCGGTGCGGTAGGGGGTGAGGTCGTCGGGGCTCTCGCGGGTGGCGCCCAGCGGGTCGTCCGCGAGCATGGCCACGATCGCCGGCAGATCGCCTTCGCCGGCCCGTCGGATCGTCAGAACAGCCGTTTCAGTCATGATCAGAGGATAAGGAGGGCCGAGGGGGTCGGCGGACTCTGTCTACGCCCGTAGCGTGCCTCCAGGGCCCGCTGTGGCCCACCACGGTCCGATGCCGGGTCACTCCCCGGGCCCGGCGCTGGTGATGACGGCGAAGACGGCTCCGTGCCGGTCCAGCAGCTGGGCGAGCCGGCCGACCCCGTGGAGGTCCGTCGCCGGGATCCGGACCTTCGCGCCGAGCCGGTCGGCGATGGCGAGGCAGGCGTCCACGTTGGGGACCTCGAAGTAGGGGAGCCAGTGCGAGCGGGTGCCGCGGGCGGTGTGCTCGGGGCTGAGCTGGAGGATGCCGCCGTGGGCGTCGTCGGTGCCGCCGCCGGACGGGGTGAGCACGGTGTAGAACGCCTCGCCGAGCGGGACGTCCTGTTCCTGCCAGTCGAAGACCGTGCGGTAGAAGGCCTTGGCCCGTTCCGCGTCGACGCTGTAGCACTCGGCCCAGCAGAGGCTGACCTGGTCGTTGACGACGTCCAGGCCGCGGGTGTCGTGCGGCTGCCAGACCGCGAAGTCGGCGCCGGTCGGGTCGGTGTAGCCGGCCATCCGGCCCGCGGTGAAGACGTCGAAGGGGGTGAACCGGATGCGGCCGCCCGCCTGTTCGACCAGGTCGGTGGTGCGGTCGGCGTCCTCGGTGGTGAAGTAGAGGGTCCAGCCGGGGAGCGCGCCCTCCTCGGCGAGCGGGCCGAGGGCGGCGACGGTGCGGCCGTCGAGCTGGAAGAAGCCGTAGCCGCCGGCTTCGGGGCCGGCCGAGTCGAAGGTCCAGCCGAACAGCGCGGAGTAGAAGTCGACGGAGGCCCGGGTGTCGGGGCTGCTCAGGTCGAGCCAGTTCGGGGAGCCGGGGCGGAAGTCGGTGTTGAGCATGGCGGCACTGCTCCTCGGACGGGTCCCGTGCGGGCGCGGGCGCGGTCGACGACCCCCTGGACCCTTTCAGCCTGGCACCTCGGTCGGGGCGGTGCACGGCAGGCCCGGCGGGCGGTCCGGCGGGCGGTCCGGACCTGTCCGCGCCGGGCGGTACGGTGCGTAACGGAATGGTCCACCCGTACCGGTCGAAGGGGGCTCCGGTGGGCAAGCAGGTGCAGTCGGGGCAGGAGGTGCCCCGCCAGCTCGCGCAGGTCGAGGGCGTGCTGGAGCGGATCACCTACGCCAATGAGGAGACCGGCTACACGGTGGCCCGGGTGGACACCGGCCGGGGCGGGAACGACCTGCTGACGGTGGTGGGCGCGCTGCTGGGGGCGCAGGTCGGGGAGTCGTTGCGGCTGCACGGGCGGTGGGGCTCGCACCCGCAGTACGGGCGGCAGTTCACGGTGGAGAACTACACCACGGTGCTGCCCGCGACCGTCCAGGGCATCCAGCGGTACCTGGGCTCGGGGCTGATCAAGGGGATCGGGCCGCGGTTCGCCGAGCGGATCGTCGAGCGCTTCGGGGTGGAGACCCTGGAGGTGATCGAGAACGAGCCGGGCCGGCTGATCGAGGTGCCGGGGCTGGGGCCCAAGCGCACCAAGAAGATCGCCGCGGCCTGGGAGGAGCAGAAGGCCATCAAGGAGGTGATGGTCTTCCTCCAGGGGGTCGGGGTGTCGACCTCGCTGGCGGTGCGGATCTACAAGCAGTACGGGGACGCCTCGATCGGGGTGGTGCGCAACGAGCCGTACAAGCTGGCCTCGGACGTCTGGGGCATCGGCTTCCTGACGGCGGACCGGATCGCCCAGGCGGTGGGCATTCCGCACGACAGTCCGGAGCGGGTGAAGGCGGGCCTGCAGTACGCGCTGTCGCAGAGCACCGACCAGGGGCACTGCTACCTGCCGGAGGAGCGGCTGATCGCGGACGGCGTGAAGCTGTTGCAGGTGGACGTGGGGCTGGTGATCGACTGCCTGGCGGAGCTGGTCGCGGCGGAGGGGGTGGTGCGCGAGGCGGTGCCGGGGGAGGCGGGCGAGCCGATCACCGCGGTGTACCTGGTGCCGTTCCACCGGGCGGAGATCTCGCTGGCCAACCAGCTGCTGCGGCTGCTGCGTTCGGACTCCGACCGGATGCCGTGGTCGGCGGAGGTGGACTGGCCGGTGGCGCTGGAGTGGCTGGCCCGGCGGACCGGGGCGGCGCTGGCGCCGGAGCAGGAGCAGTCGGTGCGGCTGGCGCTGACCGAGAAGGTCGCGGTGCTGACGGGTGGTCCGGGCTGCGGCAAGTCGTTCACGGTGAAGTCGATCGTGACGATGGCGCTGGCCAAGCGGGCGAAGGTGGTGCTGGCGGCGCCGACCGGGCGGGCGGCCAAGCGGCTGGCGGAGCTGACCGGGGCGGAGGCCTCGACGGTGCACCGGCTGCTGGAGCTCAAGCCGGGCGGTGACGCCGCGTACGACCGGGACCGGCCGCTGGACGCCGACCTGGTGGTGGTGGACGAGGCCTCGATGCTGGACCTGATCCTGGCGAACAAGCTGGTCAAGGCGGTGCCGCCGGGCGCCCACCTGCTGTTCGTGGGGGACGTGGACCAGCTGCCCTCGGTGGGGGCCGGTGAGGTGCTGCGGGATCTGCTGGCCGAGGACGGGCCGATCCCCTCGGTGCGGCTGACCCGGATCTTCCGGCAGGCGCAGCAGTCGGGCGTGGTGACCAACGCGCACCGGATCAACGAGGGGAAGCCGCCGTTGACGGAGGGTCTGGCGGACTTCTTCCTGTTCGTGGAGGACGACACCGAGCGGGCGGCCGGTCTGACGGTGGACGTGGTGGCCCGCCGGATCCCGCAGAAGTTCGGCTACGACCCGCGCCGGGACGTCCAGGTGCTGGCGCCGATGCACCGGGGCCCGGCGGGGGCGGGGAACCTGAACACCCTGTTGCAGGGGGCGGTGACGCCGGCCCGGGAGGGTCTGGCGGAGCGGCGTTTCGGCGGGCGGACCTTCCGGGTGGGGGACAAGGTCACCCAGATCCGCAACAACTACGACAAGGGGCGGAACGGGGTCTTCAACGGCACAGTGGGAGTGGTGACCGCCCTCAGCGTGGACGACCAGCGGTTGACGGTGCTCACCGACGAGGACGAGGAGGTGCCGTACGACTTCGACGAGCTGGACGAGCTGGCCCACGCCTACGCGGTGACGATCCACCGCTCGCAGGGAAGTGAATACCCGGTGGTGGTGATTCCGGTCACCATGTCCGCTTGGACGATGCTCCAGCGAAACCTGCTCTACACGGCTGTGACCAGGGCGAGGAAACTCGTCGTGCTGGTCGGGTCACGGAAGGCGATCGCGCAGGCTGTGAGGGCCGTCAGTGCAGGTCGGCGGCACGCCGCGCTGGATCATCGACTTGCTTCTGGATGATTATCCAACAGGATGGTTGCCTCTAATGTTCTCTTGACGTGAAGAGATTTACGGCAGAGCCTAGGGTGGTGCCGATCTTGTCCGGTTCGTACCGGCAGGGGCAGCAGGTTTTGTAGGGGCGGGCCCTTCCGGGCCACCCCGGGTGCGCGACTGTCCTCCGGATGGGGGATCGTGGAGTCAGTCAGGGCACCTTGGAAGAGGATTCATTTCGTCGGTGAGGAAGACGTGAGCGACAACTCGGTAGTACTGCGGTACCAGGACGGCGAGTACGAGTACCCCGTCGTCGAGAGCACTGCGGGCAACTCCGGCTTCGACATCTCGAAGCTGCTCCCGCAGACCGGCCTGGTCACCCTGGACAACGGCTTCGGTAACACCGCCGCGTACAAGTCCGCGATCACCTTCGTGGACGGCGACAACGGCATCCTGCGGTACCGCGGCTACCCGATCGAGCAGCTCGCCTCGCAGGGCGGCTTCATCGAGACCGCGTACCTCCTGATCAACGGTGAGCTGCCCAACGCGGCCCAGCTGGCGGAGTTCAACCGCGAGATCACCCAGCACACGCTGCTGCACGAGGACGTCAAGCGCTTCTTCCAGGGCTTCCCGCGGGACGCCCACCCGATGGCCATGCTGTCCTCGGTGGTCGGCGCGCTCTCCACGTTCTACCCGGAGAGCCACAACCCGTTCGACGCGGCCCAGCGCCACCTGTCGACCGTCCGCCTGCTGGCCAAGCTGCCGACGATCGCCGCGTACGCGTACAAGAAGGCGATGGGCCAGCCCTTCGTCTACCCGCGCAACGACCTGAGCTACGTCGAGAACCTCCTGCGGATGACCTTCGCCGTCCCCGCCGAGGACTACGAGCTCAACCCGGTCATCGTCAACGCCCTGGACAAGCTGCTCATCCTGCACGCGGACCACGAGCAGAACTGCTCCACCTCCACCGTGCGCCTGGTCGGCTCCAGTCACGCCAACCTGTTCGCCTCGATCTCGGCGGGCATCTCGGCGCTGTGGGGCCCGCTGCACGGCGGTGCCAACCAGGCCGTCCTGGAGATGCTGGAGAGCATCCAGAAGGACGGCGGCGACGTCGACGCGTTCATCACGAAGGTGAAGAACAAGGAAGCCGGCGTCAAGCTGATGGGCTTCGGCCACCGCGTCTACAAGGCCTTCGACCCGCGCGCCGCGCAGGTCAAGCTGCTGGCGCACGAGGTCCTCGGCCAGCTCGGCAAGAGCGACGAGCTGCTGGAGATCGCGCTCAAGCTGGAGGAGCACGCCCTCAAGGACGACTTCTTCATCTCGCGCAAGCTGTACCCGAACGTGGACTTCTACACGGGTCTGATCTACCGCGCCATGGGCTTCCCGACCAGCATGTTCACCGTGCTGTTCGCCCTCGGCCGGCTGCCGGGCTGGATCGCCCACTGGCACGAGATGATCAACGACCCGACCAGCCGGATCGGCCGCCCGCGCCAGATCTACACCGGCACCGCGATCCGCGACTACGTCGAGCTCGAACAGCGCTGACGTCGCACCGCACCGAAAGGGGCCCGGCCGCTGCTGAGCGGCCGGGCCCCTTCGCGTCCCCGCCCGCGGACCCGGAAGGCCCGCGGACGGGGACGGAACCGTACGGCGCACGACTCCGGGGCCGGCCGCGACCGGGGACGGCCGCTCAAAGCGTCCCTGGCCCGCCACAACCCCGGCGCCGTGCGCGAAGGCCGTCGAGGATTCGACGACCGTTCCCGGGGCCCGCCGGAGCCCCGTCGGCGACAGCCCGCCGGAAGTGCGGGGACACATTGCCGTTGATCGTGCCCCGCCCAGCGGAAAAACTGCCGCACTACCAACCTAAGACGTATCAGGGTGCGAGAAGTTACGCCCGGGGGGTGTGAGCTGCCTCTCGCCACGCTCCGTAGGCACCTCGTACCGCGCCCATATCACACCTTCCCTCGCGCACGACGTCACCCTCCCCGCAGTCACGGCAACCGAGCGTGATAGGAATCGTGGCATTCCGGTACGGACCGTCGCGCCCCCTCGTCGCGCGACGGCGGAACTGGGGAGGGAGTGCGCAGATGGCCAGGAACGTCGTCGTCACCGGCGGTGGCACGGGAATCGGGTACGAAGTCGCGCGGCGGTTCGCCGAGGCGGGTGAGCACGTGGTGATCGTCGGTCGGCGCCGGGCCGTCCTGGAGAAGGCCGCGATCGACCTCGGGCCGAACGTCACCCCGCTGGTGTGCGACCTCGCCGACCCGGACGCCGTGGAGGCCGCGCTGGCGGAACTGCCCGAGCGGATCGACGTGCTGGTGAACAACGCCGGCAGCCGGGAGACCGTGGTCGGCGGCGGGCCGCACGCCCTGCTGGCCCGCTGGCGCGGCGACTTCGAGCGCAACGTGCTGACCGTGGTGCTGCTCACCGAGTCGATCCGGGACCGGCTCACCCCGGGCTCCGGCCGGGTCGTCACCATCAGCTCCATCGCCGCCCTGCGCGGGGCCGGCTCCTACGGTGCGGCGAAGGCCTCCCTGCACGCCTGGAACCACTTCCTGGCCGCGCAGTTGGGCACCTCGGGGATCACCGCCAACATCGTCGCGCCGGGCACGGTGGCCGGCACCGAGTTCTTCGGGCCGCGGCTGGATGAGCCCGAGGTGGCCCGCCGGGCGGCGCGCACGCTGCTCGGCCGGATCGGCGAGACCGGGGAGGTCGCGGCGGCGGTCACCTTCCTCGCCTCGCCCGAGGCCGGGTTCATCACCGGCGAGATCCTGCACTGCAACGGCGGGGAACTGCTGGGGCGTTGAGGCGTCGAGGCGCTGCGGCGTCGGTGCGTGACGAGGGGCCCGGACCGGGGACGGTCCGGGCCCCTCGGGCCGTCCGGCCGGGCTCAGGCGGCCCGGAAGCGGCGCAGCCGGAGGCTGTTGCCGACCACGAAGAGCGAGGAGAAGGCCATCGCGGCCCCGGCGATCATCGGGTTCAGCAGTCCGGCGGCGGCCAGCGGGATCGCCGCGACGTTGTAGCCGAAGGCCCAGCAGAGGTTTCCCCGGATGGTGGCGAGGGTCCGGCGGCCGAGCCGGACGGCGTCGGCGGCGGCGCGCAGGTCGCCGCCGACCAGGGTGAGGTCGCCGGCCTCGATCGCGGCGTCGGTGCCGGTGCCCATCGCCAGGCCCAGGTCGGCCTGGGCGAGCGCGGCCGCGTCGTTGACGCCGTCGCCGACCATCGCCACGACCCGGCCCTCGGCCTGGAGGCGGCGGACCGTCGCCACCTTGTCCTCGGGCAGCACCTCGGCGATGACGTCCCGCGGTGCGACGCCGAGCTCGGCGGCCACCGCCTCGGCCACCGTGCGGTTGTCGCCGGTCAGCAGCACCGGGGTCAGGCCCAGGGCGCGCAGCCGGGCGACGGCCTCGACACTGGTCGGCCGGAGCGCGTCCGCCACCTCCAGGACGGCCCGGGCCCCGCCGTCCCAGCCGACCGCGACCGCGGTGCGGCCGGCCGCCTCGGCGGCGGTCACGGCGCGGGCCAGGACGGGCGGCAGGGGCTGGGCGTGGTCGGCCAGCAGGGCCGCCCGCCCGGCCGTGACCGTACGGCCGTCCACGACGCCCTGCACGCCCCGGCCGGGCAGGTTGCGGAAGTCCCGGACCGGCGGCAGTGCGCCGAGGCGGTCGGCGGCGGTGGTGGCGATGGCCCGGGCGATCGGGTGCTCGGAGGCGTGCTCCAGGGCGCCGGCCAGGCGCAGCGCCTCGGCCTCGGTGACCTCCTCGGCGGTGTGCACGGCGAGCAGGGTCATCCGGCCGGTGGTGACGGTGCCGGTCTTGTCCAGGACGACGGTGTCGACCCTGCGGGTGGTCTCCAGTACCTCGGGGCCCTTGATCAGGATGCCGAGCTGGGCGCCGCGGCCGGTGCCGACCAGCAGGGCGGTCGGGGTGGCCAGGCCCAGGGCGCACGGGCAGGCGATGATCAGCACGGCCACCGCGGAGGTGAACGCCGCGGTGGGGCTGTCGGTGGCCAGCAGCCGGCCGACCAGGGTGGCAAGGGCGATCAGGATGACCACCGGGACGAAGACCGCGGAGATCCGGTCGGCCAGGCGCTGGGCGGCGGCCTTGCCGTTCTGGGCCTCCTCGACCAGCTTGGCCATCCGGGCCAGCCGGGTGTCCGCGCCGACCCTGGTGGCCTCGACCACCAGCCGGCCGCCCGCGTTGACGGTGGCGCCCGTCACGGTGTCCCCGACGGCGACCTCGACCGGGACGGACTCGCCGGTCAGCATCGAGGCGTCCACCGCGGAACTGCCCTCGACCACCGTGCCGTCGGTGGCGACCTTCTCGCCGGGGCGGACCACGAAGCGGGTGCCGACGGTCAGCCGGTCCACCGGTAGCCGGACCTCGCGCCCGCCCCGGAGCACGGTCACGTCCTGGGCGCCGAGGTCCAGCAGGGCGTGCAGGGCCGCGCCGGCCCGGCGCTTGGCGCGGGCCTCCAGGTGGCGGCCCAGCAGGATCAGCACGGTGACGGCGGCCGCGGTCTCCAGGTAGAGGCTGGCGGCGGGGTCGGTGTCGCCGACCGTGAGCGAGAACTCGTGGTGCATGCCGGGCAGGCCGGCGTGACCCAGGAAGAGGGACCAGCAGGACCAGCCGAAGGCGGCCAGGGTGCCGAGCGAGACCAGGGTGTCCATGGTCGCGGCGCCGTGCTTGAGGTTGGTCCAGGCGGCGCGGTGGAAGGGCAGGCCGCCGTAGAGGACGACCGGGCCGGTCAGGGCGAAGGCCAGCCACTGCCAGTCGGTGAACTGCAGGGCGGGGACCATCGAGAGCAGCACCACGGGGACGCCGAGCAGGGCGCTGATCAGCAGGCGCTCGCGCAGCGGGTCGGTGGCGGGGCGCCCGGCCGGGCCGGGGCGGCCGCCGTGCGCCGGGTGCTCGCCGTGCCCGGGGTGGTCGCCGAGCGCGGGGTCGGAGCCGGGCTCGGGGTCGGAGCCGGGCTCGGGAGCGGCGGGGGCCGGGGGCGGGGGGAGTTCGGCGGTGTAGCCGGTCCGCTCGACGGTCCCGATCAGCTCCTCGACCGTGACGCCGGGGCCGAAGTCGACCCGGGCCTTCTCGGTGGCGTAGTTGACCGTGGCCTCGACGCCGTCCATCCGGTTGAGCTTCTTCTCGATCCGGGCGGCGCACGAGGCGCAGGTCATCCCGCCGATCGACAGCTCGACCCGGTCCCGTGCCCCGACGCCGGGGGCGGAGGTGGTCATGCGGAGGGCTCCTAGGGAGTGGTGGCGGGGGCCCGGGCGGGCCCCCGCCGTACCGGGGTGGCTCAGACCGCGGGGCCGACCAGCTCGTAGCCGGCCTCGTCGATCGCGGTGCGGACCTGCTCCTCCGCCAGCGGGGCGGTGGAGGAGACCGTCACGGTACCGGCCTGGGCGTCGGCGGCGACCTCGGTGACACCGGCCAGCGCGGACAGCTCCTCGCTGATCGCCTTCTCGCAGTGGCCGCAGCTCATGCCGGACACGGTGTAGGTGATGGTGCTGGACATCGGGGCCTCCTGGAGGTCGGTGCTGGTGCTGGATCTCCTGCTTCTCCAGCTCTTCGAACACCATACCCCTCTGGGGTATTTCTCGGAGGGGCGGGCGACGGTCAGGCCGGTACGGAGGGCTGCTGTGCCGGGATCGGCGCGGTGGGCTCGCTGCGCACCAGCAGCCTCAGCCAGAGCAGCCCTCCCAAGGAGACCACGAGCAGTCCCGCCGTGTCGTACACGGTGTACAGGTGGACCTGCTCGCTCGACGGGTTCGGCATGTAGCCCAGGTCGAACAGGGCGCGCTGGAAGTCGCTCGTGGTGGTCCGGGCGACCAGCCAGACGGCGATGCCGCTCGTGCTGTCCCACAGCGCGTGCAGCAGTGAGACGCCCAGGTAGGTGAGCAGCAGCGGGGTGGTGAGGCGGAAGCGCCCGCCGCGCCGCTCCCGGAACAGCACCCCGCCGATGATCGCCGTCCACAGGATGTGGCCGACCGGGGCGAGCACCCCGCGCAGGATCTCCGTCTCCACCAGGTCGTCCAGCGACAGCCCCTGGATGCTCAGCACCGCGTTGAACGCGTACCCGGCGCTCTCGAACGCGGCGAACCCGGCGCCGACGGTCGCGCCCAGCACCAGCCCGTGGCGCAGCCCGCTGACCCGCAGCCGGCGGCTGACCAGCACCAGCGCGGCCAGCTTGACCGCCTCCTCGATCAGGCCGACTCCCGCGTACATCCACACCGAGGGGGAGAGCAGGTACGTCTCCAGGACCGAGGCGCCCAGGACGCCGATCACCCCGCCGATGCCGAAGCAGGTGAAGATCCGGTCCGGGCCGAGGTCGGCCGCGTAGCGCTCGTACGCCCAGATCACCACCGTGGCCGGGACGAGGAAGCTGCCCAGCAGCACGATGGTCGGGACCAGGTTGCTGTTGTCGGTGAAGAAGGTGACCAGGACGGTGCAGGCCCAGAGCAGCAGGCCGGTCAGGAAGAACTTGAGCCAGTGGTGCGGCCGGGTGGCCGTCCGGGCGGGGGGTGCGGTGATGCGCGGCGTGGGTCGGTATCCGGACACCGGGCAGGGCCTCCTCTGAGTAGCCGCTTCGGTCGAACTTTATGACAAATCGGGCAATAGGGACTTATGGGGGTGGGGCGAGCGAGGTGGGCGGGGTAGGCGGGGCGAGCGAGGTGGGCGGGGTAGGCGGGGCGAGCGAGGTGGGCGGGGTAGGCGGGGCGAGCGAGGTGGGCGGGGCGGGCAGGGTGGGTGGGGTGGTTCGGGGTCGTGATCGTCCCTTATGTTCGGTATGTGTTCCCGATCCGCCGTGCCCAGTCGCCCTCGGCCCCCACCGCCGCCGGGCTGCCACCGGACCGGCGGCGCGGCGCCCTGAGGGTCGTCGACCTCCAGGACGTGCCGCTCCGGTGGCGGGCCGCCCCGGCGCTGCTCGCCGTCCTGCTGGTCGCACTCGCGGACCTCCTCTCCGGCAAGGACCGGTACCTCGCACCGCTGATGACCGTCGTCCCGGCCGTCGCCGCGCTCACCCTCAAGCCCGGCGAACTGCTCGCCGTCTGCGCGGTCGGGCTGGTCGCCGTCTTCGGACTCAGCCACTACGACCAGGTCGACAACATCAACGACGCCCGCTTCCTCTACGGTGCGATGGTCAGCTATCTGGTTCTGACGCTGTTCTCGGCCTGGGTCGCCAAGATCCGGATGCGGCGGGCGGCCGCCTTCGCGGCGGTCAGCTCCGTCGCCGAGGCCGCCCAGCGGGCCCTGCTGCGGCTGCCCGGGCCGGCCGTGGGGCCGCTGCGGCTCGCCGTGCGGTACGTGTCCGCGGCGGACGCCTCACGGATCGGCGGGGACCTCTACTCGGTGCTGGAGACGCCGCACGGCACCCGGGTCGCGGTCGGGGACGTCCGGGGCAAGGGGCTGGCGGCCGTCCAGACCGCGGCGGTGGTGCTCGGCGCGTTCCGCGAAGCCGCGTACGACGAAGCCGGACTACGGGGCGTCGCCTCGCGGATCGAGGCCAGCGTCGAGCGGCACGTGCCGGACGGGGAGTTCACCACGGCGCTGTTCGCCGAGTTCCGCCGGCCCGGCGAGATGGAACTGCTCCAGTACGGGCACGTCGCGCCGATCCGGGTGGACGGTGAAGGGCGGGCCCACGTACTGGACGCGCCCGACCCGTGGGTGCCGCTCGGCCTCGGGCGGCTCGCGACCGGCGAACCGGCCACCTGGGGGCAGCCGTTCGGGACGGAGGACGTCCTGGTGCTGTACACGGACGGGGTGATCGAGGCGCGGCACCGCAGGAGCGGGGAGTTCTATCCGTTGGCGGAGCGGGTCGGGCCGCTGGTGCGGGGAGCTGCGCGCTCGGCGGGGGAGTTGGAGGCGGCGGTGGGGCGGGTGTATGCGGATCTGCTGGCGCACACGGGTGGGGCGTTGCGGGATGACGCGTTGTTGTTGCTGATTACGCGGACGGACTGAGGGGGGCGCTGCGCGGGGCTTGGGTGTGGGGGTGGGCTTTCGGGAGGGTGGGTGACGCCGGGGGCGGTTCCGGGGGTGGGTGCTCCGGCGGCTGGGTGATTTTCCGACTGCCGACTCTGTGGGTGGGGTGTGCAGACCGTTGGCAGTCTGAAAATCACCCGTTACGCCGCTCTCCGCACCCACCCCCTCCACCGCCCCCTCCCGCAGCGCGTCCCTCTCGCCTTGGGCGGGTGGGGGAGGTGGGGGGTGAGGGGGTGGGAGGGGGTGATGGGGAGGCGGGTGGGGAGGCGGGTGGGGGTGGTGCGGGTCAGGACTGGGTGGGGGTGGGGAGGGGGGTGGGGATGCCGGGGAAGGGGGTGTCGGGGGCGCCCCAGCGGTGGGCGCGGAGGGTGCAGTCGCGGAGGGCGGTGGCTGCGGTGGGGCGGTGGGGGGCGGGGAGGTCGGCGACCAGGTCGGCGTAGACGGTGGTGAGGCTGGTTTCCAGGTGGGCGGCGAGGTTGGTGGCGGTGGTGGGGTCGGTGACGGGGAAGGGGAGGCGGTAGCCGGCGGCGGCGGGGGTGGGGGTGGCGCCGAGGGTGGTGACGAGGCGTTGCCAGGCGTCGCGCTGGGACTGGTGGGCGGCGTAGGCGGTGCGGGCGTCGGTGCGTTGCTGGTCGTCGGGGAGGTGGGCGCCGACGACTCCGTAGCCGTAGACGGCGGCGTGTTCGGCGCTCAGGGCCTTCTGGAGGGCGGGGAGGGGCGTTCCGGGGGTGGTTGTTCCGGGGGTGGGGCTCGGGGTGGGTTGTTCGACGGGGGCGCCCAGGGCTGTGGCGTGCAGGGTGTTGGCGGCGGACACCGAGGCGAGCAGGCGGGCGAGGGGCGGGCGGGCGGCGGAGAGGTCGGCGAGGTGGGACTGGGCGGTTCGGTGTTCCAGGGCGGCCAGGGTGGCCGGGGTGGTGGTGCTGCTGGGGGTGGGGGTGGGCGGGGGTGTGGAGGTGGTCGGCAGGCCTTGGGCGAGGGCGGCGCGGTGTTGGACGGTCTCGGCGCGGAGGGTCTGCAGCAGGGGGGTGCGGTCGCCGGGGGTGGTGAGGAGGGTGTCGTAGGCGGCCAGCAGGGTGTCGGTGGCGGCGACGGCGCGGAGGCGGACGGGGTGGTCGGTGTCCGGGCCGGAGGCCTTGGGGTCGGGGGGTGTGGCTCCGTCGGTGCCGGTGGTGCAGGCGGCGGTCAGGGTGATCAGTCCGAGGGCCAGGAAGGTCCGTCGGCTGGGCGGCTGCATCGGGGTCACTCCGGAGCGGGTACGGGAGGGCGGCCTCCCCTGCCTGCCCTCGTTGGGCTGAATCTTCGCAGAACCCCCACGATTGCGGGTGGTGTCGGGGGGTTCGGTGCGGTGGGCGGGGTGGTGTGAGCTTGCTCGCAGTGGGTGGCGTGCGACCGGTCGGGGAGGTCCGGAATCGGTGGTTCGCGGCTTCACCGGCTAGGCTTTGGGCCGAGCTGCCGTGACCCGGTGCGCGTCCCGCGGGGCGCGGAGGGCACGGGGCGACCTCTGACAACAGCAGACGCGGCCGAGGAGTCCACCCGGATGAGCACCACCCACACCGACCGGCTGCGCGCGTTGCTGGAGCCGCTGGCCGTCCAGGCCGGACTGGACCTGGAGGACGTCAAGGTCACCAAGGCGGGCAGCCGTCGGCAGGTGCAGATCGACGTCGACACCGACGGCGGCGTGGACATGGACGCGATCGCCGAGTTCAGCCGGGTGGTCGGCGAGGCCCTGGACGCCTCGGACGTCATAGGGGACGAGCCCTACCTGCTGGAGGTCGGTTCGCCGGGCGCGGAGCGCCCGCTCGAACTGCCCCGGCACTGGCAGCGTGCGGAGGGGCGGCTCGCCAAGGTCCACCTGGTCGACGGCGGGGAACTGGTCGCCCGGGTGCTGGAGGCGGACGAGGACGGCGCGCTGGTGGAGGTGCAGCCGGTGAAGGGGCGCGGCCGTCCGAAGGAGCGCCGGCTGGAGTACGTCGAGGTGGCGCGGGCCCGGGTCCAGGTCGAGTTCAACCGCAAGGACGACGAGCAGCTCCTGGACGAGGCCGCCGACTTCGACGAGGGGGACGACGGCGCCGAGTGATCCGGCCGCCGTACGACCATCATGAACGTGACGAAAGACGAGGAGGCGTAGCCGTGGACATCGACATGAGTGCCCTGCGCACGCTGGTCAACGAGAAGAACATCCCCTTCGACCTGCTGGTCGAGTCCATCGAGTCAGCCCTCCTCACCGCGTACCACCGCACCGAGGGCTCGCGCCGTCGCGCCCGGGTGAACCTGGACCGCAAGAGCGGCCACGTCACCGTGTGGGCCATGGAGGACCCGGCGGAGCTGGACGAGGGCGTCGAGCCGAAGGAGTTCGACGACACCCCGAACGGCTTCGGCCGGATCGCGTCCAGCATCGGCATCCAGGTGATGATGCAGCGCCTGCGCGACGCCGCCGACGACCAGACCTTCGGTGAGTACGCGGGCAAGGAGGGCGACATCGTCACCGGTGTCGTCCAGCAGGGCAACGACCCGAAGAGCGTGCTGGTCGACATCGGCAAGCTGGAGGCCATCCTGCCGCCGCAGGAGCAGGTCCCGGGCGAGGACTACCGGCACGGCACCCGGCTCAAGTGCTACGTCGTCGCGGTGCGCCGCGGTGTCCGCGGGCCGTCGGTGACGCTGTCGCGCACCCACCCCAGCCTGGTGAAGAAGCTGTTCGCGCTGGAGGTCCCGGAGATCGCGGACGGCAGCGTGGAGATCGCGGCGATCGCCCGTGAGGCCGGCCACCGCACCAAGATCGCGGTCTGGTCGCGCCGGGCCGGGCTGAACGCCAAGGGCGCCTGCATCGGTCCGATGGGCTCCCGGGTGCGCGCCGTGATGGGCGAGCTGCACGGCGAGAAGATCGACATCGTCGACTGGTCCGAGGACCCGCGCGAGATGGTCGCCTCCGCGCTGTCCCCCGCACGGGTGACCAGTGTGGAGATCGTGGACCTCGCCCAGCGCTCCGCCCGGGTGGTCGTGCCGGACTACCAGCTGTCCCTGGCGATCGGCAAGGAGGGGCAGAACGCCCGTCTGGCCGCCCGTCTCACGGGCTGGCGGATCGACATCCGGCCGGACACCGAGGGCCAGGCCGAGGAATCGGCGGACCGGTAGTCAGCGTTGTCCCCGGCGTCCCCGCCGGTCCTCCGGGATCTATGGGGCGGCGCCATGTCGCTTCGGAGGGGTAGACTTGCCTTCGTCTGGCCGGACGCACGTCCGAGCACGCCCGGAACGCACCTGCGTGGGCTGCCGCAAGCGAGCGGCCAAGCACCAGCTGTTGCGTGTCACGGCGGTCGAGGGCGTCTGCGTCCCTGACCCCCGTGGCGCACTGCCGGGCCGGGGCGCTCACCTGCACCTCGATCCGGCCTGCCTCGACCTCGCGGTCCGCCGTCGGGCGTTCCCCCGGGCCTTCCGCCTCCAGGGAACGCTCGACACGGAGCGGCTCCGCGGGTTCATCGAGGAGCGGGCGGGCGGAGCCTCCTGAGGCGGGCCGCCCCCCGTGACGACCGCCGCTCATCGCGGCGGAGAACCACCGCAACAAGCACAGCGCTCGGGCAGCCGCGCGCTGTGCCACCAGTCAGGTACCTCGCGATGTGGAAGTAGGTCGAGATTGCGATGAGCACTCGATGAGTACGCGATGAGTACGCGATGGGTACGCCCATGAAGTAGCGACAGTCCGGCGGACGAGACCCCCGGACTCATAGACAGGAGTGAAGTGGCTAAGGTCCGGGTTTATGAACTCGCCAAGGAGCTTGGCTTGGAGAGCAAGGCCGTCATGGCCAAGCTCACCGAGCTCGGTGAGTTCGTCCGTTCGGCGTCCTCGACGATCGAGGCGCCGGTCGTGCGCAAGCTGACTGACGCGCTTGGTGTGGCCCCCACTGGTGGTGGCGCTGCCAAGCCTGGCCCGCGGAAGCCCGCGGCGCCCCAGCCCGCGGCAGGTGCCGCGGGTGCACCCAAGCCGGGTGCCCCGACCCCGGGTCCGCGGCCTGCCGCGACCCCTGGTCCCCGTCCGACCCCGGCCGCTGCGGCTCCCGCCGCGCCGGCCGCCCCCGCGGCTCCGGCCGCCCCGGCCGCCTCGCGTCCGGGTGCGCCGACTCCGGGCCCGCGCCCGGCCGCGCGTCCCGCCGCTCCGGCGGCCCCGGCCGCGCCCGCGGCCGAGTTCTCCTCGCCGGCTCCGGCCGGTGCCGACGCCCCGCGTCCGGCCACCCAGGCCCCGCGGCCGAGCGGCCAGGGCCAGGCCTCCGGCGGTGCCCGTCCGGGCCCGCGTCCGGCCGGCCCGCGTCCGGGCAACAACCCGTTCACCTCGGGCAGCGCGACCGGCATGGCGCGCCCCGGCGACCGCCGTCCGGGCGCGCCGGGTGCCCGTCCGGGTGCTCCGGGTGCGCAGGGCGGCGACCGTCCGCGTCCCGGTGGCGACCGTCCGCGTCCGGCCGGTGCTCCCGGTGCCGACCGTGGCGCCCCGCGTCCCGGTGGCGACCGTCCGCGTCCGGCCGGTGCTCCCGGTGCCGACCGTGGCGCCCCGCGTCCCGGTGGCGACCGTCCGCGTCCCGCCGGTGCCCCGGGTGCCGGTGCGCCGCGTCCCGGTGGCGCTCCGCGCCCCGACGGCATGCCGCGTCCGGCCGGTCCGCGCCCCGGCGCCCCGTCCCCGTCCGGCATGCCGCGTCCGAACCCGGGCATGATGCCGCAGCGTCCGGCTCCGGGCCCGCGTCCGGGCCCCGGCGGCCGTGGCCCCGGTGGCCCCGGCGGCCGTCCGGGTGGTCCGGGTGGCGCCGGTGGCGCCCGTCCGGGCTTCCAGGGTCGTCCGGCCGGTCCGGGCTCGCGTCCGGCCGGTGGCGGCGGCTTCGGCGGTCCGCGTCCGGGTGGCGGCGCCCCCGGTGGTGGCGGCGGCTTCGGCCCCCGTCCCGGCGGCTTCGGCGGTCGTCCCGGTGGCCCGGGTGCCCGTGGTGGCACGCAGGGTGCCTTCGGTCGTGGCCCGGGCGGTCGCCCGGCTCGCGGTCGCAAGTCGAAGCGGGCGAAGCGCCAGGAGTACGAGGCCATGCAGGCCCCGTCCGTCGGCGGTGTGATGCTGCCTCGCGGCAACGGCCAGACCGTTCGCCTGTCGAGCGGCGCCTCGCTGATGGACTTCGCGGAGAAGATCAACGCCAACCCGGCCGCGCTCGTCTCCGTCATGTTCAACCTCGGTGAGATGGTCACCGCGACCCAGTCGGTCTCCGACGCGACCCTCGAGCTGCTGGCCGGCGAGATGGGCTTCCAGCTGGAGATCGTCAGCCGGGACGACGAGGACCGCGAGCTGCTGGAGTCGTTCGACATCGACTTCGGTGCGAACGAGGGCGACGAGGACCAGCTGGCCCCGCGCCCGCCGGTCGTCACCGTCATGGGTCACGTCGACCACGGTAAGACCCGACTGCTGGACGCGATCCGCAAGTCCAACGTGGTGGCCGGCGAGGCCGGTGGCATCACCCAGCACATCGGTGCCTACCAGGTGGCGACGATCGTGAACGGCGAAGAGCGCCCGATCACCTTCCTCGACACCCCGGGTCACGAGGCGTTCTCCGCCATGCGTGCCCGTGGTGCCAAGTCCACCGACATCGCGATCCTGGTGGTCGCGGCCAACGACGGTGTCATGCCGCAGACGGTCGAGGCGCTCAACCACGCCAAGGCCGCCGGTGTGCCGATCGTGGTCGCGGTCAACAAGATCGACGTCGAGGGCGCCGACCCGACCAAGGTCCGCGGCCAGCTGACCGAGTTCGGTCTGGTGGCGGAGGAGTACGGCGGCGACACCATGTTCGTCGACATCTCCGCGCGCCAGGGTCTGAACATCGACCAGCTGCTGGAGGCCGTGGTCCTGACCGCGGACGCCTCGCTCGACCTGCGGGCCAACCCGGAGCAGGACGCGCAGGGTATTGCGATCGAAGCCCACCTGGACAAGGGCCGCGGCGCCATGGCGACCGTCCTGGTCCAGCGCGGTACCCTCCGCGTCGGTGACTCGATCGTCGTGGGCGACGCCTACGGCCGCGTCCGCGCCATGCTGGACGAGAACGGCAACAACCTCGCCGAGGCCGGCCCGTCCCGCCCGGTGCTGCTGCTCGGTCTGACCTCGGTGCCCCGCGCCGGCGACAGCTTCATCGTCGTCGACGAGGACCGCACCGCCCGCCAGATCGCCGAGAAGCGCTCGGCCCGCGACCGCAACGCCGCCTTCGCGCAGCGTCGGGTCCGGGTGTCCCTGGAGGACCTGGACAAGGCCATCGCCGCCGGCTCCATCGAGCAGCTCAACCTCATCATCAAGGGTGACGTCTCCGGTTCGGTCGAGGCCCTCGAGGACGCCCTCGTCAAGCTGGACGTGGGCGAGGAGGTCGAGCTCCGGGTGCTGCACCGCGGCGTCGGTGCGATCACCGAGTCCGACGTCGACCTGGCGATGGGCTCGGACGCCATCATCATCGGCTTCAACGTGCGCGCCGAAGGCCGTGCGCGCACCGCAGCCGACAAGGAAGGCGTGGACGTCCGGTACTACTCGGTCATCTACCAGGCGATCGAGGAGATCGAGAACGCCCTCAAGGGCAAGCTCAAGCCGGAGTACGAGGAGGTGCGCCTCGGCGCCGCGGAGATCCGCGAGGTCTTCCGCTCCTCCAAGTTCGGCAACATCGCCGGTGTCCTGGTCCGCGACGGCATCATCCGCCGCAACACCAAGGCCCGCCTGCTGCGCGACGGCAAGGTCGTGGCGGAGAGCCTCACCATCGAGGGTCTGCGCCGCTTCAAGGACGACGCGACCGAGGTCCGCGAGGGCTTCGAGGCCGGTGTCACCCTGGGGTCGTTCAACGACATCAAGGTCGACGACATCATCGAGACCTACGAGATGCGCGAGAAGCCGCGCGGCTAGTCGGTGTCAACCGGGGTCGGTCGACGGGTGGTATTTCCGTCGACCGGCCCCGGTCTCGCTGTGTAGGGTCCTGGGGTGTCGGCCGGTTCCGCGCCGACATCCCGAGGCCTTCCAGGTCGGCGAGACCTGTCATACATGTTCGTGGGAACACTCACCTTCGACCTGCTGCTGGGCGACGTCCACTCGCTCAAGGAGAAGCGTTCGATCGTGCGGCCGATCGTGGCCGAACTGCAGCGCAAGTACAGCGTGTGCGCTGCCGAGACCGGGAACCAGGACCTGCACCGCCGGGCCGAGATCGGCCTCGCGGTGGTCGCCGGCGAAGCCGGGTACGTCACCGAGGTCCTGGACAGCTGTGAGCGGTTGGTCGCCGGCCGCCCCGAGGTGCAGCTCCTCTCCGCGAGGAGGCGCTACCACAACGACGACGACGAATGAGGACCGTGGAGCCGGTCGGCGGAAGTCGCCGTTCTCACACGGATCAGGACCGAGAGCGCCCGCAAGGCCGGGCGCGGGCCGGTACTTTGGGGCGTGGGCCCCGACGGGTGCGCAGTTCTCCCGGGTACCGGGCCCATTGCACGAGGAGGCAACGTGACCGACACCGCTAGGGCGCGCAAGCTCGCCGACCGCATCCAGGTGGTCGTCGCCCAGACCCTGGAGCGGCGGGTCAAGGACCCGCGACTGGGGTTCGTGACCATCACCGACACCCGGGTGACCGGCGACCTGCGCGAGGCCACCGTCTTCTACACCGTCTTCGGTGACGACGCCGACCGCGAGGCCACCGCGGCCGCGCTGGAGAGCGCCAAGGGCGTGATCCGCTCCGAGGTCGGCAAGATCGGGGTGCGCTTCACCCCGACGCTGACCTTCGTCGCGGACGCGCTGCCGGAGAACGCCCGGAACATCGACGACCTGCTCGACCGGGCCAAGGCCATCGACGCGGCGGTGCGCACCACCGCCGCGGGCGCGACCTACGCCGGCGACGCGGACCCGTACAAGGTCCCGGCGGCCGAGCGTGACGACGAGGACGAGTAGACATGGCGGGTGAGCCGGCGCAGGCCGCCTCGCGAGCCGGATCGACCACGGGGGCGTCCTCCACCAGCACGGTGGAGGGTGCCCTCGCGGCGCTCCCCGGCCCGCGTGCCGAGGAGAGCGGCTTCGAGCTGGTCTGGCAGCAGGTGGTGGCGGAGATCGGGCGGGCCCGCTCGATCGACCTGATCTGCCACATCTGCCCGGACGGCGACGCGCTGGGCTCCTCGCTGGCGGCGGCCCTGGCGCTGCGCGCGCTCGGCAAGCGGGTGCGGGTCTCCTTCGGCGACGACCCGCAGGTCGTGCCCGAGTCGCTGGCCTTCCTGCCCGGCCAGGAGCTGATCGTGCCGGCCTCCGAGGTGCCGGACGTGCCCGAGCTGGTGCTCTGCTTCGACGTCGCCGCGCAGAGCCGGCTGGGGCTGCTGCACGACAAGGCCTTCGCCGCGCCCGTCCTGGTGGTGTTCGACCACCACGCCTCCAACCCGGGCTTCGGCACCCACCAGCTGATCGACCCGACCGCGCCGGCCACCGCCGTCCTGGTGGACGAACTGCTGCGCCGGCTCGGTGTCGAGCTCGACCAGGAGCTGGCCACCTGCCTGTACACCGGGGTCGCCACCGACACCGGCTCCTTCAAGTACCGGGCGACCACGCCCGCGACCCACGAACTCGCCGGGCGGCTGCTGGCCACCGGCATCCGGCACGACCTGATCTCCCGGCAGCTGTGGGACACCTCCTCCTTCGGCTACCTCAAGGTGCTCGCGGCCGCCCTGGACCGGGCCGTCTTCGAGCCGGAGGCGGCCGACGGGCTGGGCCTGGTGTGGACCTGGGTGCCCTACCAGGACCTGGCGCTGTTCAGCGTCACCGTCGAGGAGATCGAGGGGCTGATCGACATCCTGCGGCGGCCGGCCGAGGCCGAGGTGGCGCTGGTGCTCAAGCAGGACCCGGACGGTACGCTGCGTGGCTCCTCCCGCTCCAAGGGCGCGGTGGACGTCGCCGCGGCCTGTGGTGAACTGGGCGGGGGCGGGCACGTCTTCGCGGCCGGGTTCGCCGCCCGGGAGGACGTCGCCGCGGTGGTCGAGCGGTTCCGGGGCGCGCTGCGGCCGCTCCACTGACCTTCCCGTAGAGCAACTCCCGCACGTACCGGAGAAAGAACCCGATGAAGCGCAAAGGCACCGGCCCGGACGGCCTGGTGATCGTCGACAAGCCCGAGGGCATCACCTCCCACGGGGTCGTCGCCAAGCTGCGGTGGCTGGCCGGGACCAGGAAGGTCGGGCACGCCGGCACGCTGGACCCGATGGCCACCGGCGTGCTGGTGATCGGCGTCGAGCGGGCCACCCGGCTGCTCGGCCACCTGATGCTGACCGCCAAGACCTACGAGGCGACCGTCCGGCTCGGCCAGACCACCGTGACCGACGACCGCGAGGGCGAGGTCACCGCCTCGGCCCCGGCGGACGGCGTCACCCGGGAGGCGATCGACGCCGGGATCGCGGCGCTCACCGGCGAGATCATGCAGGTGCCGTCCAAGGTCAGCGCGATCAAGATCGACGGCAAGCGGTCGTACGCGCGGGTGCGCGAGGGCGAGGACTTCGAGCTCGCCGCCCGGCCCACCACCATCCACTCCTTCACCGTGCACGCGCAGCGCGCGGCGGTCGCCGAGGACGGCACGCCGGTGATCGACCTGGACGTGACCGTGGAGTGCTCCTCCGGCACCTACATCCGGGCGCTGGCCCGCGACCTGGGCGCCGGGCTCGGCGTCGGCGGGCACCTGACGGCGCTGCGCCGCACCAAGGTCGGGCCGTACGGGGTGGAGTCGGCGCGCACCCTGGAGCAGCTGGAGGAGTCGGTCACCGGCGACTCCGCCAGCGGGCTGGAGGTGCTGCCGATCGGGGCGGCCGCGGCGGCCGCGTTCCCGCGCTGGGACCTGGACGAGGCCTCCGCGGAGAAGCTGTCGCACGGCTCCCGGCTCAAGGCGCCCGGGCTGGGCGTGGACGGGCCGATCGCGGTGTTCGGGCCGGACGGGCGCTTCCTCGCGCTGGTCGAGGAGCAGGGCGGCCAGGCGAAGCCGGTCGCGGTGTTCGTCGGCTGAGCCGGCCCGTCCGTCGTACCGCAGACCCCCGTCGGGAGCCCTCCCGGCGGGGGTTCCGCGTCCGGTCCCGGGTTCCCCCGGTGGGGTCCTTCACCCGAACGGTGGGCTTCACCCGCACGGGGGAGCGCGCGAGGTGAACCGCCGTGGTGAACGGCGCGGGCGCGGTCGGGGCGCCCCTGCGGGGGGCAGGCTCCCGGCGGCGAGCGGGCGACGGGCCCGCTCGACGGGTGAGGGGGCTCCATGCCGGGGTTTGCGGAGGGCGATCCGGGGCGGTACCTGCTGCGGATCCGCGACCTCAACGGGCGGCTGCACGGCTTAGGGTTCGCCGCCGACCCGCAGGGCTGGGTGCTCACCGCGCACGAGGCCGTGGCCGGCCTGGACCGGCTGGTGCTGCACACCCCCGGCGGACAGACCAGGGTGCTCGGCGCCGACGCGGTGCTGCCGCTGCCCGAGCACGGGCTCGCGCTGCTGCGCACCGACGCGGTCGGCGGGCTGCCCGTCCCGCCGTTGCCGGTGGCCGCGGTGGGCGCCGGGCACGAGGTGCTGCTGCCCGCCCTGACCGGCGAGGACGGCCGGGCGGTGGTGCTGCGCTGCGGACTGCTGGGCGTCGGCGGCGCCGCGTACGGTGGCCACCTGCTGGCCGGGGTGCCGGTGCTGGACGTGCCCGCGGTGGCCGGGGTCGTGGTGCCGGCCGGCTCACCGGTGCTGGACGCCCGCAGCGGCGCGGTGGTGGCACTGGCCGCGCCGGCCCTGCGCGGACCGCAGTACGGGGGAGCGCCGTACGGCGGGGCGGCCGGTTCCGGGCCGTACGGCGGGGCGCTGTGGGCGGTGCCCGCGGGGGGCGGCGCGGTGGTCGCGCCGGCGCTGGCCGAACTGCTGGAGCGCAACGCGGCGACGGTGCCCGGGTACGGCCCGGCGCTGAACCTGGCCGGGGTGCTGCGGCTGACCGCCGCCCAGCTGGCCGCCGCCGGGGCCGGGCCCGGCCGGGTGGCCGGGCTGGCCGCCGACCGGGTGGACCGGCCGGACGGCCTGGCCGGGGACGAGCCGGAGGCGACCGTCACCGCCCTGGTCGGCGCCCCCGGCAGCGGCCGCTCCACCGAACTGGCCGCCCTGGCCGCCCGCCGCTGCGACGGCGCCCGGCCGCTGCCCACCCTCTGGCTGCGCGGCGCCGACCTGCGCGCCGAGGACCGCTCGCTCGCCGAGGCGGTGGAACGGGCGCTCGCCGCCGCCGCGGCCGAGCTCGGCACCCCGGCGCCCGCGCCGGAGCCGGTGGCGGCGCTGTGCGCGGCGGCCGGACGCCCGCTGCTGGTCGTCCTGGACGGTCCCGAGGAGGCCCCGGCCGAACCGGACCCGCGCTGGCTGCGCGGCGCCGGGCAGTGGCTCACCGGCTGCGGCGCACGACTGCTCACCGCCTGCGGCGAGGAGCTCTGGGAACGGCTGGCGGCCGAGCCCTGGGGCAGCGGCGCCGCCGGCGTCCCCCGCCCGGCGGAACCGGGCCCGGACGGCGACCTGGCCAGCGCCCCCACCGTCCGGATGGACGGCGGCGGGCCCGGCACCCCGACCCTGGCCGGGCACCGGCTGGGCCCGCTGCCCGCCGAGGCGGCCGAGCGGGTGCGCCGCCGCTACGGGCTGCCGCCCGGCCGCCCGGCCGCCGCTGAGGACGCCCGGCACCCGCTGGCCGTCCGGCTGGCCGGCGAGCTGTGGGCGCAGGGCCTGCACGACGGGCCGGCGCTGCGCAGCGAGCTGTTCGGCGCCTTCCTGGACCTGCGCTGCCTGCGGGTGGCCCAGCGGCTGGCCGAGGACGGCCGCCCGCGCCGCCCGGGCGCCCACCGCCGGGGCGCCGCCCGGCCCGCCGGGCCGCGCCGGGGCCGGGTGCGCCGGCTGGCGGCGGCGGTGGCCGGGCGGGTGCACGAGGCGGCCCGGCGGATGCTCGGGGAGGAGCCGGGCGCGCTCGGCCGGGAGGCCTTCCAGGAGCTGTTCCCGGTCGACGGCGGCTGGGCCACGGCGGTGCTCGCCGAGGGGCTGTTCGTCCCCGCCGGGCCCGGCTTCCGCTTCGCCCACGGGGAGTTCGCCGACTGGCTGCAGGGCCGGCACCTGGACCTGGACGCGGCGCTGCGGATGCTGCTCGGCGAGGCCGAGGACACCCCGCCCGGGCCGGAGGGGCCCGGGCCGGGCGTTCCCCGGCACCGGATCGGGCCGGTGACCGCCGCGCTGCGCCGGGTCGCCGAGACCTGGGGCGCGACCGCCCTGGACCCGTGGCTGCACCGGATCTGGCGCGCGCTGGACCTGCGCCCGCCCGGCAGCGAACCCGCCTGGTGGGCGGCCCGGTTGCTCACCGCCGGACTCGCCGCCAGCCCCGACCCGACCGAACACCTCGCGCTGCTCGACCAGTTGGCCCGCCGGACGGCCGAACGGGCGGCCACCGCGGGCGGCTGGCAGGCGGTCGACGGGCTGAACCGCTTCGACCCCGCGTTCTGGACCGGTCTCGGCCTGCCCGTCGAGGCCGAACTCGCCCTGCTGCGCCGCCTGGTGGCCGCCGACGGCCCCGGGCAGCAGTTCCTCGCGGCTGCGGCCGGGCGGCTGCGCGCCGACCCGGCCGCGGTGTTCCCGCTGCTCTGCGCCTGGTTCGACGACCCGGCCGGTCTGCCGGGCCGCCCGGGCCGTACGGTGGCGGACCTCGCCCACGACCTGCTGCACGCCCACCGCCGGTCCGCCCTGGACGAGTTGGCGGACGCACTGGCCGACGCCGCGCACCCGCGGGCGGACGCGCTGCTCACCGTGCTCGCCGCCGAGGAGCCGTCCGCGCTCTGCCGCGCGGTGGACCGCTGGAGCCACGACCGCCGGCCCGAACGGCACGTCGCTGCCGCCGTCCACGCGCTGCGGACCGCCCCGTACGCGAGCGGGGCCGGCACCGAACTGCTGCGCTTCGCCGCGCTGACCCTGCTCGCCCGCGAGGACGAACCGGCCCTGCACGGCGCCGCGCTGGCCCTGCTGGTCGCCGACCCGGTGACCAGGGCCGGGCACCTGGACGCCGCACTCGCCCTGCACCGCGCGGGCGGCGACGCCTTCCTGACCCCGCGCGCCCTCGCCCCGGCCCTGGAGAGCGACCCGGAGCCCGTGCTGGCCGCACTCGCCGACGCCCTGGCGGCGCCCGGCGCGGCCCCCGCCGAGACCCTGCGGGTGCTGGCCGACGCCCGCGCCCCGGTGGCCGCCCGGCGCAGCGCCGACCTGGCCGCCCGGCTGCTGCGCCGCCACCCGGCGCTGGCCGGGCCGGTCGCCGTCGACTACCTCGGCCGTCGGCTGGGGCGGGCCGCGATCGACGGGCCGGCCGCCCGGCTGGAGCTGCGGGTGCTGCTCGGCGGCGTCCTGGCCGCCCCCGCGGCGGCGGTCCGCACGCCCTTCGCCGAGGCGCTGTCCGTCCCGGTGGCCGACCCGGCGGCGGACGCGCTGCGCTGCGAGCTGCTGGACACCCTGCTCGCCACCGAGGCCGACCGGGCGGTGCTCACCACGGCCGTGGAGCGCCTCGCCGAGCACTGCGCGGCCGAGAACCCGGCCCGGGCGCGCGCCGTGCTGGCCCGGGCGGTGCCGGGGCTGGCGGGCGCGGACGAGCTGCTGGTGCGGTGCGCGGGGCGGTCGGCGGCGTTCGCCCGGCTGCTCGCCAGGTGGCCGTCCGACGCCGCCCCGACCGCCCCGGACGGGCCCCGGCTGGCCCGGATGCGGGCCCTGGTGGCGGCCGGCCGGGACGCCCAGTACGCGGCCGCCGAGGCGGAGCGGACCGCGGCCGTGCGGGCCGTCCGTGCGCCGGTGCGCCCAACCCCCCTTCCGGTGCCTGAGCCGGGGCAGGCGCATGGCACGCTATAGGGGTTCGGTTGTGAGCGTTTGAGCGTGCCGAGGGCACGCACCGTACGGAACAAGGAGCAGTCGGGTGCAGCGCTGGCGTGGCCTGGAGGAGATCCCCGGTGACTGGGGACGCAGCGTCGTCACCATCGGCTCGTTCGACGGGGTGCACCGCGGGCATCAGCTGATCATCGGGCGGGCCGTCGAGCGGGCCCGTGAACTGGGCCTGCCCTCGGTCGTGGTGACCTTCGACCCGCACCCGCGCGAGGTGATCCGCCCGGGCAGCCACCCGCCGCTGCTCGCGCCGCACCCGCGCCGGGCCGAGCTGATCGCCGAACTCGGTGTGGACGCGGTGCTGGTGCTGCCGTTCACCACCGAGTTCTCCCAGGAGTCCCCGGAGACCTTCGTCCGGCAGGTGCTGGTGGACGCGCTGCACGCCCGGGTGGTGATCGAGGGCCCCAACTTCCGCTTCGGGCACCGGGCCGCGGGGAACGTCGCGCTGCTCGCCGAGCTGGGCGGGGCGGACGACTTCCAGGTCGAGGTGGTGGACCTCCAGGTGTGCGGCACCGCCGGGGACGGCGAGCCGTTCTCCTCCAGCCTGACCCGCCGCCTGGTCGAGACCGGGGACATGGCCGGCGCGGGCGAGGTGCTCGGCCGCCCGCACCGGGTCGAGGGCGTGGTGGTGCGCGGCGCGCAGCGCGGCCGCGAGCTCGGCTACCCGACCGCCAACGTGGAGACCGTGCCGCACAGCGCCGTCCCGGCCGACGGCGTGTACGCGGGCTGGCTGACCGCCGCGGGCGAGCGGATGCCGGCGGCGATCTCGGTCGGCACCAACCCGACCTTCGACGGCACCGCCCGTACCGTCGAGGCGTACGCCATCGACCGGGTCGGGCTGGACCTGTACGGGCTGCACGTGGCCGTGGACTTCCTGGCCTACCTGCGCGGGATGGAGAAGTTCGACTCCATCGAGGCGCTGCTGGACCGGATGGCCGACGACGTCAAGCGCGCCCGGGAGCTGACCGAGGCCTGAGCCCGGTCCGGCCGCCGCTGCCGGGGAACGCCGAAGGGCCCGCCGACTCCTCCGGGTCGGCGGGCCCTTCCGTACGTCACTGCGGGGGCGCCTGCGGCGGGTAGCCGTAGCCGGGGCCCGGCTGCGGGGCACCGGGCTGCTGCGGCCACGGGGCTCCGGGGGCGGGCTGCTGCGGGTAGCCGTACCCGGGCGGGGGCGGCGGGGCCTGGCCGGGCTGCGGCGCCCACGGCGCCCCCGGGGCGGGCTGGCCCGGGTAGCCCTGCTGCTGGGGATCGGCGTACGGCTGGGGCAGGCCCGGCTGCGGGTAGCCCGCCTGCGCCTGCTGCTGCCAGCCGGCCTGCTGGGCGGCCGCCTGCTGGGCCCGGGCGATGTCCTCGCCGACCAGGGTGGCCAGCTCGAAGTAGGCCTCGCGGACCTTGGGCCGCATCATGTCGAGGTTGACCTCGGCACCGGCCGCCAGGCTCTCGTCGAAGGGCACCACGATGACGCCGCGGCAGCGGGTCTGGAAGTGCGCGACGATGTCCTCGACCTTGATCATCTTGCTGGTCTCGCGCACCCCGGAGACCACCGTGATGCTGCGCTGCACGAGGTCCGCGTAGCCGTGCGCGGAGAGCCAGTCCAGCGTGGTGGAGGCGCTGGAGGCGCCGTCCACGCTCGGGGTGGAGACGATGATCAGCTGGTCGGCGAGGTCCAGCACCCCGCGCATCGCGCTGTACAGCAGGCCGGTGCCGGAGTCGGTCAGGATGATCGGGTACTGGCGGCCCAGCACCTCGATGACCTGGCGGTAGTCCGAGTCGTTGAAGGTCGTCGACACGGCCGGGTCGACGTCGTTCGCCAGGATCTCCAGGCCCGAGTTGAGGTCCTGCGAGGTGAACTGACGGATGTCCATGTAGCTGCGCAGGTGCGGGATGGCCGTCACCAGGTCGCGGATGGTCGCGCCGGTCTGGCGCTTGACCCGGCGGCCCAGGGTGCCGGCGTCCGGGTTGGCGTCGATCGCGATCACCTTGTCCTGGCGCTCGCTGGCCAGCGTGGCGCCGAGCGCGGTGGTGGTCGTGGTCTTGCCGACGCCGCCCTTGAGGCTGATCACGGCGATCCGGTAGCAGCTCAGCACCGGGGTGCGGATGATCTCCAGCTTGCGGGCCTTCTCGGCCGCCGCGGCCTTGCCACCGAACTGGAACCGCGGCTGCTGGCGCTGCTGCTTGGGCTGGCTGCGCAGCAGCCGGTCCGAGGACAGCTCGACGGCGGCGGTGTAGCCCAGCGGCGCGCCGTGGGCGGTCTGCTGCGGGGCGGCGGCCTGCTGGAACGCGGCGGGCGGCGGCGTGGCCGCGCCGCCCTGCGGCGGCCAGGGCTGGGCGGGGGCGGGCGGCTGCGGCTGGCCGGGCTGCCCGGGCTGCCCGGGGTAGGGGTGGCCGGGCTGGGGTTGGGGCTGGGTGGCGGGCGGCTGCTGGTAGGCGCCGGGCTGCGGCCAGCCGCCCTGGCGCGGATCCACCGGGGCGGGCGGCGCGGGCTGCGGCTGGACCGGCTGCGGCTGTGCGTGCTGCGGCGGTGCGAGCTGCTCAGGGTAGGGCTGGCCGAGGTGGGGCTGGGGCTGGGCGGCGGCCGACTGCTGGGCGGCCCAGCCGGCCTGCGGGTCCCAGCCCATCTGCGGGTCCGGCGGAGCCGCCGGAGCCGTCGGGCCCTGGGGCGGTCCGGGCTGGGCCGGCGGCTGCTGGGCGAACTGCTGAGGGGGTACCGGCGGCACCGGCGGACCGGGCTGGGCGGGCGGGGCGGGCGGTCCGGCCTGCGGCACCGGCGCGGCCGCCGGGTACGGCTGCGGCGCGCTCGGCTGGGCCGGTGCCTCCGCCGCCTGCGGCCACGGCTGGGCGGCGAGCGGCGCCTGCGGCTGCTCCGGCGTCACCGCCGGGGCCGCCACCGGGAAGGGGACGTGCTGCGCCTCGGCCTGCACGGGCGCGACCGGCGGCACCGGGGCGGGGAGGGGCGCCGGCTCGGCCGCCGGGGCGGGCGCGGGAGCCGGGGGCGCCAGCGTTTCCGGTGCGGGAGCGGCCGACTCCGGCGTCGGAACCCCGGCCGTCGGAGCCCCGGCCGCCGCGGCGTCAGCCCCCGGGGCCGGCGCGGCGGGCGCCGCCGCCGGGCCCGACTGCACGTACCAGGACGGGGGAGTGTAATCGGGCGCGTCGGACCAGTCGTCGTCGTCCTCCGCCGCGTTGTCGCCGACGTAGACGCCGTCCCGATCGCTGCTCACTAGGGCTCCCTCGTGTTCGCCGCCGCTTGTTCAGCGGTGCCGTTGCCGCAACAAAGACTAGGCCGTTCGGCTGCCCCTGTTGAAGGCGGCTTCGGTTCCGGACCGGGAACGACCGGCCCGGACACGCCCCTCAGTCCATCCGGCGCGGGCCGCCGAGCACCTGCTGTTCGGCCTGGCCGGCCACCGTCCGGACGTACTGGCGCCGCATCCGGGTGGCCCACAGGGTGAGGTCGTCGCCGAGGCCGGGCAGCGCGGCCACGTCCTCCGGCGGCAGCGACAGCACCCGGCCGACCACCTCCGCCTCCTGGGGCATGATCCGCTGCACCCCGACCAGGTCGGCCGCGTTGAGCACCCGGGAGGCGTTCGGGCCGAGGTAGGGCAGCAGGGTCAGCGTGGTCTGCCAGGGCGCGGCGGAGAGCCGGGTGCGCGGCGGGCGGGCGCCGAGGTCGCGCACCACCAGGACGGGCGAGGCCACCGAGGCGCCCTGCGGGCCGAGCCGTCCGACCTGGTGCACCGTCACGCACGGCTGGCCGCCGCCGGCGGCCTGCGCCATCGGGCCCCAGAGCTGGGCGCGGGCGGTCTCCACCGCGACCCGGGCGCCGATCGCGGCCGCGCGCAGCGCGATCACCTGTGCCGTCCACACGCCGCCGACCAGCACCAGGTCGTACGCGCTGGGGCGGAACAGGCCGAGCACCGCGGGCAGGCCCTGCGGGTCGACGCCGATCACCACGCCGTCGTCGCCGACCGGGAAGGCCAGCGCCGCCAGGTCGGCGGCCTCCAGCACGTGCTTCTCCCGGCACGGTCCGCGCAGCCCGAAGCCGGGCAGGATCCGCGGTCGCGGCCGGCGCTGCTCGGTGCCGGGGGTCGGACCGGGGGCGGGGTAGGTCTGGTACGCCATCAGGACGTCCCTCCCAGCGGCAGGGTGGCGAGCATGCCGGGGGCCTGTTCGAGGTCGAGCCGGACCAGGCCGAGGCCGGCGCTCTGGGCCCGCGCCTCCAGCTGGCGGCCGATGTCGCCGACCTCGTCCTCGTTGCGCCCGGTCACCCGCAGGTGGCCGCTGACGGTGACCGAGCCGCCGGTGCCGTGCCCGGCGGTGAGGCTGAACGTGCTGGCCAGTGCGGGGGAGCCGGTGATCAGGTTGACCAGGTCCGGGGCGCCGATCCGGCCGGCCGCGCCGCCGGGGCGGGTCAGCTGCGGCCAGCGGGAGATCCAGTAGGTGCTGTGCCAGCGGTCGTCGATCCGCCAGAAGCGGTTGCCCTCCTGGGTGCGGCGGGTGGTGCCGCCGCCGCTGCCGGTGCCCTGGCGTCCGGCCACCGCGATCGGGTTGGCACAGGTGGCGATGGCGAGGGCGGAGATCAGTTCGCGCTCGTCCAGCACGGTGGCGTTGAACCCGGCGCTGTTGAGCCGTCCGGCCAACTGGTCGGTGACCCGCTGGAGGGCCTTGCGGGCGCCCTCTTCGCCGCCGCCGCGGGCCCGGACGGCGGTGGCCGCGCGCTCCGGGTCGAGCTTGAGGGCGACCCAGGTCAGTCGCAGGCCGGGGGTGGCGGTGCCGTCGGGCAGTTCGCGGTAGCCGCGGGCGGCCAGCGACTGCTCCGGCACGTGCTGGGCCGGGGCGGGCTGGGTGTGCTGGACCAGCTGCACCGACTCCAGGGCGATGTCGTCCACGGTGAGCGCCGAGCAGATCACGTCCAGCGGCAGCGGCAGCGCGGTGCGCACCGGGCGCAGCGGCTGGTCCTTGGCCTGGACGAGCAGCACCGAGCTGAGGAAGGTGCCGTCGCCGACCATGCCGGTCTCCCGGCGCACGGGGCGGCCGCCGAAGTCGGCCTCGGTGGCGTGGGTGCAGGTGCGCAGCGCCGGCTCCAGCTCCAGCGCGGGCGCCAGCGCCGGGTCGGTGCCGGGCGGCGGCAGCAGCGACTTCGCCTGCCTGCGGCGGGACTTGAGGGCCGAGCGGACCCGCAGCAGCTCCGGGACGGTGCGGCCGCGCAGCGGGACGAGCGCCACCACCAGCAGGACCAGCGAGACCGCGCCGAAGCCGGCCGCGACCGGGCGGCTGATCGTCCAGCCGACCGCGACCAGGGCGACCGCGACCTCGACCAGGACCAGCTGCTGGAGCTTCAACCGGCCGCCGAGCAGCCCGGGTCGGGGGTTGACGCGCACCTGGACGGGGCCGCCCCCGCCGCCCGTCGGCGGCCGTTCGGCCGCGGCCCCGGTGGGCGCGGCGCCGCGACGGGCGCGCCCGGACCGGTGCGACCTTCCGCCGCCCGCGTCGGCGCCGCGTTCTGGAGCGGTCTGGCTTGGCATCCCCCGATGGCCCTCTCTGATCCGTTGTCGCGGCCCGGCTGGCTGGTTCGCGGACCGTACCCGTACCGTACTCACCGTCTGCTGCCGCATCGTAGAGGGTTCGGGCCGGATCCCGCCCGGCGGGTGCGGGCCACGGGCAGGTCGGGCCGACGGGAGGCCGGGCACCGCCGGCACGGCGCCGGCACACGTCTGACAGAGGGGGACGACGAGGATGGCATCGCGCCGGGACGAGCTCAACGCGTACACCTTCGCCCGCAAACGCACGGTGGGGGCGTTCCTGCTGCCCTCCGGCGGCGGCAGTGACGAGGACGCGCCGCGCCCGGTGAAGGCGGTGCTGCCGAGCGTGCTGGTGGGGGCCGTGGTGGTGGCCGGGTTCGGGCTCTGGGGGGTGTTCAAGCCCGCCGCCCCGGTGCAGTGGGACAGCGGCAAGAACATCATCCAGGGCAAGCAGTCGACCACCCGCTACGTAGTGCTGACCGACCCGGACGGCAGGACCAAGCGGTTGCACCAGGTGCTCAACATGTCCTCGGCGCGGCTGGTGCTGCCGGTCGACGCCAAGGTCGTGGTGGTGGACGACGGGGTGCTGGACCGCTACCCCAACCACGGCCCGACCATCGGGATCCCGTACGCCCCGGACAAGTTGCCGGGCAAGGACAACGCCAACCAGCCGATGAAGTGGGCGGTCTGCGACCGTCCGGGGTCGGACGACAAGCGGGAGACCGTCAACCAGGCCGTGTTCGTGGCGGCCGGGGCGGACGCGGCGGCGCTGTCCGCGAAGGACCGGATGCTCGGCCCGGACCAGCTGATGCTGGTGCAGCAGGCCGACGACCAGCAGGTGTCGACCACCTCGGCGGCGGGCCAGGCGGTGGCGAGCCTGTTCCTGGTCGACGCGCAGGGCCGCAAGCACGCGATCGGACCGAAGTCCGACGACAAGGAGCGCAAGGCGCTGGTCACCGCGGTCTTCGGGCCCAACGCGGTGCCGCAGCGGGTGAAGCGGGAGTGGCTGGACACCCTGGTGCCCGCGAGCCCGATCGTCTTCCCCGACGTCAAGGAGACGGCGGACAGCCAGGGCCCCAACTCGAACGTGGCCCTGGGCAACGCGGCGGACCGCCGGATCGGCCGGCTGGTGCACTACCAGGACCGCAACTACGTGGTCGGCAAGGACGGCCTGTTCCTGATCACCCCGTTCCAGGCGGAGCTGATCCGGCAGAACCCGGCCTACCAGATGCTCTACAAGTACGACCAGGACAAGCGGCCGCGCAGCGACGAGATGACCCCGGACGACCAGTCCAGGTTCAACACGGACGTCCGGCTGCCGAACACCCCGGACGACTGGCCGTTGAAGTCCGGTGCGCCGGTGAACAACTGGACGAACCGGCAGGACCCCCGCCAGGTGGTGTGCAGCACCTTCGACGGCATGGCCGAGGACGGCCGCACGCCCAGGCGCAGCGTCTGGGCGGGGACGGCCTACCCGGCGGCGTACAACAACGGCGCGGGCGCGGCGTTCGTGACGCCCGGCCACGGCCTGTTCTACCGGGCGGTGGACAACGCGGCCGGCGGTGGCGCCGCGGGTGCCGGGGCCACTCCGACGGCGGCGGCCAACGCCAGCGCCGATGCCAGTGCGGCCGCCAACGCCGGTGCGGCCGACGGCTCCGGCACCGACTTCCTGATCACCGAGACCGGCCTGCGCTACTCCGTCCCGGCCAACGGCGACGGCGGCCACGGCCCGTCGGCGACGGCGAGCGGTGCGCCGAAGGCGGCGACCCCGGCGCCGGGCGCCCAGAACCCCGGGGCGGGGGGCCAGCCCACCCAGAACCCGGACGACCAACCCGGCGGCAACCAGGCGCGGTTGGGCTACCAGAACGTCCAGCCGCTGCCGGTGCCCAAGGAGTGGTCGAACCTGGTCCCGGCCGGCCCGCCGCTGACCGCGAAGAGCGCCGCGCAGCCGCAGAACGCCTGATCGGCCAAGCCCGGCAACGGAATTGGCCCCAGTGTCATGGTCTGGTAACTAGTGGACGCTCGATGTTGGGCGAGTTGCGTGTGCCGACTACAGTGCTGCTGGACATCACACGGGTGATGCGACGACGGGGCCCCGGGGGCCCTCCGTACACACAATGTTTGTCTCATGGGGGATGGTGGAGCATGAGTGACGGCCAGTTCACGGTGACCGCTCAGGAGATGATGGACTTCGCCGGGAAGATCGAGACGGCCATCGGCCAGATCGAGACGGAGCGCAAGGCGCTCCAGACCACGGTCGAGAACATCACCAGTGGCTGGAAGGGCCAGGCGGCGGACGCCTACAAGGTCCTCCAGGGCAAGGTCAACACGGACGTCGACGACCTGCGCAAGTCGCTGACCGCGATCAAGCACGCCATCGAGCTCACCACCAAGCACTACGCGAGCGCGGAAGAGGAGCAGAAGGCGCTGTTCGGCCCGCAGGGCTGAACGCCGCAGAGCTGACCAGCACTCTGTTCCGACCGTCCGTTCGACGGGGCGCCCGCGGCTGAGCGCCGGGTGCTCCGCATCCTCGTCAAGGGAGACATTGTGACCGACCACATCCTCGTCAACTTCCAGACCCTCCACCAGGCGTCGCAGGACGTGCAGAACTCGGCGAACAAGATCGAGGGCATGCTGTCCGACCTGCGCAAGGAGGTCACCAAGATCTCCCAGGGCTGGCAGGGCCAGGCCCAGCAGGGCTACAACGCCCAGCAGGCCAAGTGGGACTCCGCCGCCCAGGACCTCAAGGAGACCTGCGCCAAGATCTCCGGTTCGCTGGAGAGCGCCGCGCAGAGCTACAACGCGACCGAGAAGAAGAACGCCGGTCTCTGGCAGCAGTAGTCGACCGACCGTTCCCGGACGGGAACGACAGGGGCGGGCGCCCGGATCCCGGGCGCCCGCCCTTCGGCGCGCGGAGCGGCACGGGGGCGAACATGAGGGGTGGCAGGGTGTCCGGACGCGGGTTCCGCAGGACGGCCGCGGCGCTGGCCGCGTTCACGGTGCTGGGCGCTCCGGCGGCCGCCCCCGCGTACGCGGACGGCGGGCCCGGGCTGGCCGCCGCCGGTGACTGCCCCCGGCCCGCGCCCGACGTGCCGACCGTGCCGTGGTCGCTGCAGCGGATACTGCTCGACCAGCTCTGGCAGGGCGGGGCGACCACCGGCAACGGCGTGACGGTCGCCGTCATCGACACCGGGGTCGACGACAGCAACCAGCAACTGCACGGCAGGGTGGACGTGGGCCCCACCCTGCTGATCGACAAGCAGAGCAACAAGGCCGTCGACGGCAACTCCCTGACGGACACGGTCGGCCACGGCACCAAGGTGGCCGGCATCATCGCCGCGGGCCGCAGCGACCGGACCGGCTTCGTCGGGCTCGCCCCCGACGCCAGGATCTACGCGATCCGGCAGAACGACAGTGCGGGCAACGGCGACGTCTCCACCCTGACCGCGGCCATCAACGACGCGGTCGACAAGCACGTCGGGGTCATCAACATCTCCCAGGACGTGCGCGGCGCGGGCGATGCCCGGTTCGGCGGCTACCAGGAGTTGAAGGCCGCGATCGAGCGGGCCGAGCAGAACAAGGTCGTGGTGGTCGCCTCCAGCGGCAACGACGGCAACGAGGGCGACACCTACCCGGGCGCCTTCCCGACCGTGCTGTCCGTGGGCGCCTCCGACCGCAACAACGAGCGCGCCCCGTTCTCCCAGTACGGCTCCTTCGTGAAGGTCGCCGCGCCCGGTGTCGAGATGCTCTCCACGGTGCCCGGCGGCGGCCAGTGCGTGGACAACGGCACCAGCTTCGCCGCCCCGTACGTCTCCGGGCTCGCCGCACTGCTGGTCGGCGCGCACCCGAAGTGGACGCCGGCCCAGGTGCGGGCCTGGATCGAGCAGACCGCCCAGCGCACCGAGCGCGGCCCGAACCGGTTCATCGGCTGGGGCGTGGTGGACCCGGTGAAGGCCGTCACCACGGCGCCCGAGAACCCGCCGTCCGAGCCCGCCCAGGACGCTCCCGTGCAGCTGGCCGCGGCCCCGATCGTGCCGGCCCCGGTCGGCCTCGGCGAGACCCAGGCCGACCGCGACGGCCGTACCGCCACCTACGTGGTCGGCGTCGGCGCGCTGCTGGTCGCCCTGCTGATCGGCGGCGGCGTCGTGCTGCGCGACCGGCGCCGCGGCTCCGCCGACTGACCCGCCGCCCGCACGCCCGCGCGGCGGTCACGGGAAACGTCGTGGAACGCCTGTAACACCGGCGGCGGTCCACCGCATCCATCAAGTGTCGGCGGGGCACACGGACGCGGGGGAGCGACGGGCACATGGGATGGATCAGGGGTGGCCGGGAGGCCAAGGACGCGGAGTTCCTGGAACTCGTCTCCAGCCGCACCGGGCACCTCTACCGCTCGGCCTGTCTGCTCACCAGCGGCGACACCCACTACGCCGAGGACCTCGTGCAGGAGGCCCTCAGCCGGATGTACGTGCTGTGGCGGCGCAGCGCCTTCACCGGCGGCCGCCACCGGATCGACAACCCGGCGGCCTACACCCACACGGTGATGGTGCGCACCTTCCTCGCCCAGCAGCGCCGCCGCTCCAGCGGCGAGCGCCCGACCGAGGCGCTGCCGGAGGCGGCCGGGCAGGACACGGACAGCAGTCTGCGGCTGACCCTGCTGGACGCGCTGGGGCGGATGTCCGCCGCGGACCGGGCCGTGCTGGTGCTGCGCTACTGGGAGGACCGCAGTGTCGAGCAGACCGCCGAGGTGCTGCGGCTCTCCTCCGGCGCGGTCCGCACCAGGACCACCCGGGCGCTGGCCCGGCTGCGCACCCTGCTCGGCGACTCGCTGGCCGAGCTCTCGGCCCGCTGAAACGTCCCGCCCGTCGGCACACCCCGCCCACCGGCACCGGCACACCGGCACCGGCACACCGGCACCGGCACACCGGTACGCCCCGCCCACCCCGCATTTCCCCGCTACTTCCGCGACGCAAGGAGACGGTGATCCGCCATGCCCGAGCAGGACAAGTTCGAAGACGACCTCCTCTACGCCCTCACCCGCACCGGTGAGGGATTCCGCCCCGAGCAGGCCGACCAGGCCGGGATGGTCGCGGGCGGCTACCAGCGGGGCCGCCGCCGCTGGCGCAGCCGTTCGACCGCCGCGGTGGTGGGCGGCGCCGCCGCGCTGGCCCTGGTGGGCACCGGAGCGGTGTACCTGACCGGGTCCGGCTCGCCGTCCGGTACGACCACGGTGGCGGCCGCCTCCACCGGGGCGGCGTCGGGGAGCACGGGCACGAGCGCCGCGCTGACCCCGGCTTCGACCGGTACGCCGACCCCGAAGGAGGTCAGCGGCGACGAGGTGCTGGCCGCCTTCCAGGCGCTGCTGCCCAAGGGCCAGGTCACCGACGGCAAGGGCACCGGCACCGGGTCGCCGTCCGGCAAGCCGGGCGGCTCCGTCAACGCGGGCGCCACCCTGCTCTTCGACGACGGCCAGGGCAAGGCCGCGATGGGCATCTCGCTCACCCGGCTGGCGTCGAACGACCCCAACCGGGCGCAGAACGCCTGCCCGGACAAGAAGCTGGTCCAGTACGACGCCTGCTCCAGCACGAGTGTGCCGGGCGGCGGTTCGCTGACCGTCCTCCAGGGCTACGAGTACCCGGACAAGCGGGCCACCACCAAGTGGTGGAACGCCAGGCTGATCGGCCAGGACGGCCGGCAGGTCGAGCTGTCGGAGTGGAACTCCCCGGCCGAGAAGGGCGCGCCGGACAGCCGGCCGGCCCCGCCGCTGTCGCCCGAGCAGCTCAGGGCGATCGTCACCGACAAGGCCTGGGACCCGGTGGTCGCCGCGATCCCGGAGCCGAAGCCGGTTCCGGTGCGCGACACTTCCAAGGAGTACAGCGCGAAGGAGATCCTGACGACCGTCGCCGGACTGCTGCCGAGCGGACTGACCGAGACGGAGCCCGGCGGCGACGGCCCCGGCTACGCCAACTTCGTGCTGAACGACGGCAAGGGCAAGTCCATGGTGCAGCTCAACGTGCAGGACTGGAGCGGTGACCGGGGCAACTCGTTGTTCGGCGACGCCAGCACGCTGCCGGACGGCACCAAGGTGGTCGTCCGCAAGGGGAGCGACAAGCCGGGCGTGGGCATGTGGACCGTCGACACCCTGCACCCGGACGGCCTGCGGGTGGTGATCAGCTCGTTCAACAGCGGCACCCAGACGAGCCCGGCGACCCGCAAGACCCCGGTGCTGACCGACGACCAGATGCAGACGATCGCCGCCGCCCCGGTCTGGAAGCTGAGGAAGTAGCGCGGCGGTGCGGACGCGGCGGTGCCCCGGGCCTGGGGGAGGTCCGGGGCACCGCCGCGTGGGGGAGGGGTGGGGGATCGGGGGTCAGCCCTGCTGGTCCTCGGGGAGGCTGATCACCCAGCGGGTGTCCTGCCGGGGGCGCAGGTAGAACAGCCAATAGAGGGTGGCGGCGGCGGTGATGCCGCCGGTCCACAGCAGGGGTTCGGCGTCCAGCTGGGTCATCACGTACACCAGGACGACGATCAGCAGCGCCGGGACGGCGGGCCACAGCGGCATCCGCCAGGCGGCGGCGTGCTTGTGGTGGCCGCGGCGGGAGAGCAGCGAGGCGATGGCGACCAGCAGGTACATCGCGGTGACGGCGACGCCGGTGATGTTGCTGAGGAGTTCGCCCTTGACGAAGCAGAGCGCGGCGCCGGGCAGGCCGACCGCGAGGGTGGCGATCCAGGGGGAGCCGAAGCGGCCGAGGGTGCCGAAGGCCTTGTTGACGGGCTCGGGCCAGGCCTTGTCGCGGGCGGAGGCGAACAGCACCCGGGAGTTCTGGATGACCATGACGATGCCGGCGTTGATGATCGCCAGCGCGATGCAGAGGCTGATGAAGGTGCCGACGGCGGAGTTGCTCCAGGCGGTGACCATGCCGGAGATGTCGCCGGAGGTCAGGGTCTGCAGGTCGGGGGCGCCCAGGGTGATGGCGGCGACCGGGATCAGGATGATGGCGCTGGAGAGGCCGAGGGTCCACAGCACGGTGCGGGAGACCGTGCGGCGGGGGTTCTCCAGCTCCTCGGAGAGGTAGACGGCGGTGGAGAAGCCCTGGGTGGCGAACAGCGCGATGCCGAGGGCGCCGATGATGGCGCCGATGCCGACGGGGCTGGCGGCGCCGCCGTCGGTGGAGACCAGGCCGTGCAGCAGGCTGGGGTGGGCCGCGTTGGCGTGGGAGAAGCCGAGCACCGAGACCACGCCGGCCGCGATGACCTCCAGGACCAGGAAGATGCCGGTGATCCAGGCGTTGGCGCGCAGGTCGAGCAGGCCGGCCAGGGTGGCGGCGAGCATCACGGCGGCGCCGGCGATCGGCTTGTCGACGTGCAGGACGGGCGCCAGGTAGTCGGCGGTGCCGAGGGCGATGACCGAGGGGACGATCATCACCACGATGAGCGACTGGATGAAGACCAGCCAGCCCGCGAGCCGCCCGGCCAGGGTGCCGACCATCGCGTACTCGCCGCCGGCGCTGGGGATCAGGGTGCCGAGTTCGGAGTAGCAGAACGCGACCGCGACGCAGAGGACGGAGCCGATGGCGATCGCCAGCGCGGTGGCGCTGCCGATGCTGGAGAACAGTTCCGGCACGATCACGAAGAGCGTCGACGCGGGGGTGACGCAGGACAGCGTGAGCAGGGTGCCGCCCACGACGCCGATCGAGCGCTTGAGCTGCTGGGGTGCGGCCGCGCCGTCCGCCGTGGCGGCTACGTTCTGTGGCGGGCGAAGCGTGTCGGTCATGTGGATTCCGATCGGCTCTGTTCGGTCCTGGGACGGGAGCGGTATCGCCTCCGCTGGCTCGTTGCTCGGGTCTGGTCCGGTCGCTCCCGGGCCGCCATGGAACCTTGGGCGTATTGATTGCGTCAACGCCGGAACTGCTTCGGAATCCGTTGCGGTGAACGGCATAAGCATGCGATCCGATGATCACTTAGGGTCATGGCGCTGTTTGTCCGACTTGTTACTTTGGCAACATCAGGCATGAATCAAAGGTGAACGGTGTGTTGCGGGCCACCATTCAAAGGCCGCGACTCGGTCGTACGGCGACACGCCAGGTGTGACCCCGCCGTTCGGCAACTGCCCAGGTGGGTACGGGAACCGCAGCCCCGGCCCGGAAAGATCTAGGTAACGTTTCAGCACCTGGGACGCGGAAGGGGTCGGACTCCGCAGAGTCCGACCCCTTCACTCACTGTCCGTAGCGGGCGGCCCGTGGCCGCGCCCGGTCACTGCACCGGCAGCCAGCCCGTCTGGACCATCTGCCCGTTGGTCGCACGGCGTGACACGAACACCCCGCGGCCCGGCGGCAGCGCCTGCGGCTTGACCGTCCCCAGCAGCGCGCCCTCGTCCCGGTTGCCGGACAGGATGACGCCCTGCCCGCCCAGCTCGCGCATCCGCTGCATCACCGGCTCGTACAGCGAGCGCCCGGCGCCGCCCGCGCTGCGGGCCACGATCACCCGCAGGCCGATGTCCCGGGCGAACGGCAGGAACTCGGCCAGCGGTGCCAGCGGGTTGCCCGAGCCGGTGGCGACCAGCTCGTAGTCGTCGACGATCACGAACATGTCCTTGCCGGTGTACCAGCTGCGGTTGCGCAGCTGTTCGGCGGTCACGTCCGGGCCGGGCAGGCGGCGGGCGCAGGCCCCGCGCAGCATGTCCACGATGGCGGTCATGGCCGGCTGCGCGGCCGCGTACTCCACCAGGAACTCCGGCGGGACGGTGCCCAGCAGGGCGCGCCGGTAGTCGCCGACCACGATGCCCGCCTGGTCCGGGGTGTAGCGCTCGGTGATCTGCTTGATCAGCATCCGCAGCAGCGCGGACTTCCCGGACTCGGTGTCGCCGAACACGATGAACAGCGGGTCGGTCTCGAAGTTGACGAACACCGGCGCCAGCTCGGCCTCGTCCACGCCGAAGCAGACGCCGCGCTCCGGGTGCTCGAAGCCCTTCGGCAGCGAGGTCCCGTCCAGGACGGCCGGCAGCATCCGCACCTGCGGGGCGCGCGGGCCGGTCCAGGCCCCGTCGACCGCGGCGACCAGCCCGGCCACGCCGTCCTGGAGGTCGTCCACCGAGGGGGAGCCGTCCAGTCGCGGCAGGCCGCTCAGGAAGTGCAGCCGCTCCGCGGTGATCCCGCGCCCGGCCAGCGGCGGGACGTTCTGCGCCACCCGGCGGTCGACCTCGGACTCCATCGCGTCGCCGAGCCTGAGCTCGATGCGGTTCTGCAGCAGGTCCTTGAGCGCGGGGCGGACCTCCGCGTACCGGGCGGCGCTGATCACCAGGTGGACGCCGTAGCCGAGGCCGCGCTGGGCGATGTCGCCGATCACCGGCTCCAGCCCCTCGAACTCCTGCTTGAAGGTGTTCCAGCCGTCGATCACCAGGAAGACGTCGCCGAAGGCCTCGTCGGGCAGCTGCCCGGCGGCCCGGCGGGCCCGGTAGGTCGCGATGGTGTCGATCCCGGTCGCCCGGAACAGCTCCTCGCGCCGGTTCAGCACCGCGTGCACCTCGGAGACCATCCGGCGGACCTTGTCCACGTCCAGCCGGCCCGCCACCCCGCCGACGTGCGGCAGCCCGAGCAGCGACTGGAAGCTGCCCGCGCCGAAGTCCAGCAGGTAGAACTGCACCTCGCGCGGGGTGTGGGTGAGGCCGAAGGCCGCCGTCATGCCGCGCAGCACGGTCGACTTGCCCGAGCGCGGGCCGCCGACCACCAGGCCGTGGCCGGCCGCCCCGGAGAAGTCGACCTCCAGGATGTCGGTCTTCTGCTCGCGCGGCTTGTCCACGATGCCGATCGGCGCGCGCAGCCGCCCGCCCGGGTAGCCGGGCGCGGTGAGTCCGCGGTCGGGGACGACCTGCAGCGGCGGCAGCAGGTGGTCCAGGCTCGGCGCCTCGTCCAGCGGCGGCAGCCACACCTGGTGGGCGGCCGGGCCCTGGCCGGACATCCGCTGGACGAAGACGTCCAGCACGGTGTCCACCAGCGCGTCGTCCTGCTCCTGGACCTGCGGCGCCTCCTCCTCCACGGGGGCCGGCGGCAGGTCCACGAAGGCCGAGGTGAACTCCACCGGCCGGGTGTTCACCCGCCGGCCGCCGGTCGACCGCTGCTGCCCCGGCGCCCGGTAGGGCCCCGAGACGTACGCGGCCTTGAACCGGTCCATCACGTCCTCGCCGAACTTGAGGTAGCCGACGCCCGGCACCGGCGGCAGGTGGTACGCGTCCGGTACGCCGATCGCCGCCCGCGACTCGGCCGCCGAGAAGGTGCGCAGGCCGATCCGGTAGGAGAGGTAGGTGTCCAGGCCGCGCAGCTTGCCCTCCTCCAGGCGCTGCGAGGCCAGCAGCAGGTGCACGCCCAGGGAGCGGCCGATCCGGCCGATCTGGATGAACATCTCGATGAAGTCGGGCTTGGCGGTGAGGAGTTCGGAGAACTCGTCGATGATCAGCACCAGCGAGGGCAGCGGGTCCAGCGCCGCGCCGGCCGCCCGGGCCCGCTCGTACTCGTGGATGTTGGCGTAGTTGCCGGAGCGGTGCAGCAGCTCCTGGCGGCGGTGCAGCTCGCCCTCGATCGCGTCGCGCATGCGGTCGACCAGGGTGAGCTCGCCCTCCAGGTTGGTGATCACCGCGGAGGTGTGCGGCATGTCCGCCATGCCCAGGAAGGTCGCGCCGCCCTTGAAGTCGGCGAGCACGAAGTTGAGCGTCTCCGAGGAGTGGGTCATCGCCAGCGCCAGCACCAGGGTGCGCAGCAGCTCCGACTTGCCGGAACCGGTCGCGCCCACGCACAGGCCGTGCGGGCCCATGCCCTCCAGCGCGGCCTCCTTGATGTCCAGGTAGACGTGCTCGCCGCCCGCGCCGACGCCGATCGGCACCCGCATCCGCTCGTGCTGGGCGCGCGGGCGCCAGCTGCGGGCCACGTCGAAGGAGCCCGGGTCGCCCGAGCCCATCATGTCGGTGAAGTCCAGGTTGGACAGCAGCGGCTCGTCGTCCCCGCCGGCCGAGGCCCGGTACGGCGCCAACTGCCGCGCCAGCGCCTCGGACTGCCACAGCGAGAGCAGGTCAGGCTTGCCGCTGTACGTCGCCCCGGAGGCCGAACGCAGCACCAGCTCCTGCGGGGTGACCGTCACCATCAGGTGCCCGCTCGGCTCGTCCACCTCACCCGGGACGACCTCGATGACGGTCACCCCCTGCACGCCCTCGGGGCCGGCCAGCACCGAGTCGTGCGGCACCCCGGCGCCGTCCATGATCACCACCAGGTGCGGCTGGTCCGCGGCGGGCGCCGCGTCCCGGACGAAGCGCTGGCGGCCGGCCAGCTCGTCCTGCAGCAGGTACTCCAGCTCGCCCAGGTCGGCGGCGCTCAGCCGGCGCGAGCCCGCGCCGTCGCTCTCCTTGCGGTGCTGGTTGTGCGGGAGCCACTTGGTCCAGTCCCACTCCTCGGCCGCGCCGGGGGCCGCGGCGACCGCGATCAGCAGGTCGTCCGGCGAGTGCAGGGTGGTCAGTTGGGCGATCATCGCGCGCACGTTCCCGTACACCGAGTCCGGGTCCCCGCACACCGTGATGTGGTAGAAGGCCCGCAGCGAGACCGCCAGCGGCAGGTCCTGGAGGGTGCCGTGCGCCTTGAGGAACGAGTGCATCGCGGCCGCCGACAGCGGCTCCAGCTCGTCCATCGGCGCGGTCTGCGGCGCCACCAGCGGGGTGGACAGCTGCACCGGCCCGAGGCCGACCCGGATCTGCGCGAAGTCGCCGTCCGCCGTCCGCCGCTCCCACAGCCGGCGGCCGTCCTCGACGATCGACCAGAGCTGCTCCGGCGCCGGGTTCAGGAACAGCAGCGCGCCGCGCTGGCTCTCCGCCGTGCGGCGCACCTGGCGGCGGGTCTGCTGGAGGTACTTGAGGTAGTCGCGCCGCTCGTCCGCCATCACGGTCGAGCCGCCCCGGCGGGCCCGCACGATCTGGGCCAGCACCATGCCGACCGTCGAGACGATCATCAGACCGCCCATGATCTTCATCGGCGCGGCCGCACCCGGCGAGAAGAAGAACACCGCCGAACCGCCCATGCCGAGCATCGGCAGGATGCTCATCAGCCAGTCCTCGCCGCCCTGCCGGGGCAGCTCCGGTGGACTGACCAGCTCCACCGGCTCGTCCGGCACCGTCGGCGGGTAGGCCCTGGCCGGTCGCTTGACCATGATCACACCCATGCGTCACCCACCCCGCGGCGTCGATCGATCACTTCGGCATCAGCCCTCACGCGACTGCGCTCGGCCCGGTACGGGATTCCCGTGGCTGAGGACGCCCCACACAGCGCAGCCCCCGTACCACCTCGCGCAGGCGCCGATCCTACATAGCGGCGCACAGCGGGGCGTGCCCGCACCGACGGGGGCCGCACCCCGCACCGGCACCGGGCACGAACCGAGCGGGTAGGGTAACGCCGCGCCAACTCGCGGCCCGGCCGGGCCGGTTCCACAGCCACCCCGCGCGCCACCGTGCCGCGGCACCGTCCACACAGGGGGAGCGTCCAGTGCGTCGAAGGATCGAGGTGCCGTCGTGAGCGCGACAGCCGCCACGGGCTACTGCCGGGTGACCGTCGTCGCCCCGGACCGCCGGATCGACGTCGCCCTGCCCGAGGACGTCGCCCTCGCCGACGTCTACCCCGAGGTGCTGCGGCTGGCCAACCAGAGCCAGCCCGACGGCACCCCCACCGGCTTCCACCTGGTCCGCCGCGACGGCACCGTCCTCGACAGCAGCCTGTCCCTGGCCGCCCAACACGTCCGCGACGGCGACCTGCTGGCGCTGCGCCCCTTCGCCGAGTCGCTGCCGCCCGCCGTCTACGACGACGTCGCCGACGCCATCGCCAGCGCCGTCGAGGCCGACCGCCGGTTCTGGACCGTCGACCTCATGCGCGGCTTCGGCCTGATCGGCGCCGGGGTGCTGCTCACCCTGCTCGGCTTCGCGCTCTGGTTCTCCGACCTGCGCCACGACATGCACAGCCTGCCCGGCGTGCTGGCCGGCGTCGCCGCCGTGGTGCTCACCGCGCTCGCCGGGGTCCGCGCCCGGGTCTACCAGGACGCCCACGCCGCCGTCGCGCTCGGCCTCGGCGCCCTGCCGCACGCCATGATCGCCGGCAGCGGCGTCATCGCCGTCGCCCACCCGTGGGACGGCCCCGGCCGGCTCCAGTTCCTCACCGGCTGCGTCACCGTCCTGGTGATCTCCGTGCTGCTCGCCGGACTGCTCCCGGACAAGGACGCGGTGTTCGTCGCCGCCGCCTTCGTCGCCACCGCCGGCGCGCTCGCCACCTTCGCCGCCGTGCTGATGCCCGACACCCCGGCCGGGAACATCGCCGCCGTCACCGGCGTCGCCGCCGTCGCCGCGATCGGCTTCCTGCCCAGCCTCTCCGCCCGCTTCGCCCGGCTGCCGGTCGGATTCAGCGCCCCCGGCCAGACCCGCACCCGCAGCCGCGACTACGACGAGGAGGCCGAGCGCGCCGAGGCCGTCCAGTACGAGCGGATCGCCCACCAGGCCCGCCGCGGCCACGAGGTGCTGGTCGGCCTGGTCGGCGGCTGCGCCGCGGTCGTGGTCGGCGCCTGCGCCGTCCTCTCCTTCACCGACCGGACCTTCCCCGAACTGCTCGCGCTCGCCCTCGGCATCGCCGCCATGCTGCGCGCCCGGCTGTTCCGCTACACCGCGCAGGTCCTCAGCCTCACCGTCGCCGGCCTGCTCGGCCTGTGCCTGCTGATCGTCGGGCTCTCCCTGCACACCCCGCAGTTCGTCCTGCGCGCGGCCGGCTCCAGCACCGAGCTCGACCTGCGCACCATCTGGCTGGCCGCCTCCGTCGCCTTCGGGGCCGCGCTGCTCACCGCGATCGCCCTGGTGGTGCCCCGGCTGGGCGTCTCCCCGTTCTGGGGCCGCATCCTGGACCTGGTGGACAGCCTCACCCTGATCTCGCTGGTCCCGCTGGCGCTCGCCGTGCTGAACGTCTACCGGCTGGTCCGCGGCGCCACCGGCTGACCGCGCACCCCCCGCCGCCGGGCGCCCGCCACCCGCCGCCCACCCGCCGACCGGCCGGGTGGGCGGCACTGGTACCCTTGGCCTTCGAGCGCAGCCGTGTGTCCACCCCTTCGTGGGCCGTCGACCGCGGACAGCGCTCGCGACACCGAGTTCTCGCAGAGTCCTGTGCTGTCGACCAGGACCGCTCGGTAGACCTTGAAGGAGTTGCAGTGGCACTCGCCTCTGACGTCAAGAAGCAGATCTTCGCCGAGTTCGGCCAGAAGGAGGGCGACACCGGTTCCCCCGAGGTCCAGGTGGCCATGCTCTCCCGCCGCATCTCGGACCTGACCGAGCACCTCAAGTTCCACAAGCACGACCACCACTCGCGTCGTGGCCTGCTGATCCTGGTCGGCCAGCGCCGCCGCCTCCTGCAGTACCTGGCCAAGAAGGACATCGAGCGTTTCCGTACGCTCGTCGACCGCCTGGGCATCCGTCGCGGTGCCGCCGGCGGCGCCCGCTAAGACCGCCGCAGGGGGCGGCTCCCCACACCGGGGAGCCGCCCCTCGCGCGTATGCCGCGGCGGGTTCGAACGCGGCACCCTGACATAACAACTCGCGCGCACCTCCCCAGGTGGCCGAGGATTGCACCGTAGGGTTGTGGGCATGCCGGGTGATGGCGCAGGAGCGCCACCCGGGCAGCAGACCCAAACCCCCCGCGGGACGAAGGCTTCAAACGGAAGCCGCCCGCATCCGAGAGAGCGTCCAGACGCGGACCGCCCGTCCCGGCCCGGCAGCCGTGAGGCGCCGGTCCTCGGTAGTGGCCCCCGGAACCCCCGCCGACGAGCGGGGCACCCCGGAGGCTTCGATCGAAGACCGGCCCGACTGCCGCCCTCCCTGGCAGGAGGGCCCCAGGGCCAGCCCGAGGCAGTGCGCGGGGACGCTCTCCCGGAGAACGTACGAAAGAGGAGATCTTCCAGGTGGAAGAGAACGTGTTCTACGCCGAGGCCGTGATCGACAACGGTTCCTTCGGCACCCGTACCATCCGCTTCGAGACCGGCCGTCTGGCCCGTCAGGCCGCCGGCTCCGCCGTGGCCTACCTCGACGACGACACCATGGTGCTGTCGGCCACCAGCGCGTCCAAGCAGCCGAAGGAGCACTTCGACTTCTTCCCGCTGACCGTGGACGTCGAGGAGCGGATGTACGCCGCCGGCCGCATCCCCGGCTCGTTCTTCCGTCGCGAGGGCCGGCCCTCCGAGGACGCGATCCTCACCTGCCGCCTGATCGACCGCCCGCTGCGCCCGTCCTTCGTCAAGGGCCTGCGCAACGAGGTCCAGGTCGTCTGCACGATCATGGCGCTCAACCCCGACCACCTGTACGACGTGGTCGCCATCAACGCCGCCTCCGCCTCCACCCAGCTGGCGGGCCTGCCGTTCTCCGGCCCGATCGGTGGCGTCCGCGTCGCGCTGATCAAGGGCCAGTGGGTCGCCTTCCCGACCCACAGCGAGCTGGAGTCGGCCGTCTTCGACATGGTCGTCGCCGGTCGCGTCCTGCCGGACGGCGACGTCGCGATCATGATGGTCGAGGCCGAGGCCACCGACAAGACCATCAAGCTGGTCGAGGGCGGCGCCGAGGCGCCGACCGAGGACGTCGTCGCCGCCGGTCTGGACGCCGCGAAGCCGTTCATCAAGGTGCTGTGCGCCGCCCAGTCGCAGCTCGCCGCCCAGGCCGCCAAGCCGACCGCCGACTTCCCGGTCTTCCTGGACTACCAGGACGACGTCCTGGCCGCGCTGACCGCCGCCGTCAAGGACGAGCTGGCCAAGGCCCTCACCATCCCGGGCAAGCAGGAGCGCAACGCCGAGCTGGACCGCGTCAAGGCGGTCGCCGCCGAGAAGCTGCTCCCCGAGTTCGAGGGTCGCGAGAAGGAGATCAGCGCCGCCTACAACGCGCTGACCAAGAAGGTCGTCCGCGAGCGCGTCATCAAGGACAAGGTCCGCATCGACGGCCGCGGTGTCACCGACATCCGCACCCTGGCCGCCGAGGTCGAGGCCATCCCGCGCGTCCACGGCTCGGCCCTGTTCGAGCGCGGCGAGACCCAGATCCTGGGCGTCACCACGCTGAACATGCTCCGGATGGAGCAGCAGCTCGACACGCTCTCCCCGGAGACGCGTCGCCGCTACATGCACAACTACAACTTCCCGCCGTACTCGGTCGGCGAGACCGGCCGCGTGGGCTCGCCCAAGCGTCGCGAGATCGGCCACGGCGCCCTCGCCGAGCGCGCCATCCTCCCGGTCCTGCCGACCCGCGAGGAGTTCCCCTACGCGATCCGCCAGGTCTCCGAGGCGCTGAGCTCCAACGGCTCCACCTCGATGGGCTCGGTCTGCGCCTCGACCATGTCGCTGCTGAACGCCGGTGTGCCGCTCAAGGCCGCCGTCGCCGGCATCGCCATGGGCCTGATCTCCCAGGAGATCGACGGCGAGACCCACTACGTCGCGCTGACCGACATCCTCGGTGCCGAGGACGCGTACGGCGACATGGACTTCAAGGTCGCCGGTACCCGCAACTTCATCACCGCGCTGCAGCTCGACACCAAGCTGAACGGCATCCCGGCCTCCGTGCTGGCCGCCGCGCTCAAGCAGGCCAAGGACGCCCGCCTGCACATCCTCGACGTGATGAACGAGGCCATCGACTCGCCCGACGAGATGTCCCCGAACGCGCCGCGGATCATCACCATCAAGATCCCGGTGGACAAGATCGGTGAGGTCATCGGCCCCAAGGGCAAGATGATCAACCAGATCCAGGAGGACACCGGCGCCGAGATCACGATCGAGGACGACGGCACCATCTACATCGGTGCCGCCGACGGCCCGGCCGCCGAGGCCGCCCGCACCACGATCAACCAGATCGCCAACCCGACCATGCCGGAGGTCGGCGAGCGCTACCTGGGCACCGTGGTCAAGACCACGACGTTCGGCGCGTTCGTGTCGCTCATGCCGGGCAAGGACGGCCTGCTGCACATCTCGCAGATCCGCAAGCTGGCCGGCGGCAAGCGCGTCGAGAACGTCGAGGACGTCCTCGGCGTCGGCGCCAAGGTGCAGGTCGAGATCGCCGAGATCGACCCGCGCGGCAAGCTCTCCCTGATCCCGGTCGTCGAGGGCGAGGAAGGCGGCGAGGCCGCTTCCGAGTGAAGCGCCGCTAGCTGACCCTTGCGGCCCGTACGCCTCCCGGCGTGCGGGCCGCACCCTGTTGTCCACGCGTTCGTCCGTACGTGCCATTCCACGTGCGTTTCCTCTGGAGGTACCCCCCGTGGCCCAGGCCCCGGCGGTAAAGCAGCGTCCCGGCTCCACCCGGACCCTGCTCAAGGGCGTCGACGGCGCCGGCACGGTGCGCCGCACCGTCCTCCCCGGCGGCCTGCGGGTCGTCACCGAGACCCTGCCGACAGTGCGCTCCGCGACCTTCGGCATCTGGGTCGGCGTCGGCTCCCGGGACGAGACCCCGCAGCTCAACGGCGCCACCCACTACCTGGAGCACCTGCTCTTCAAGGGCACCGAGCGGCGCAGCGCGCTGGACATCTCGGCGGCCCTGGACGCGGTCGGCGGCGAGATGAACGCCTTCACCGCGAAGGAGAACACCTGCTACTACGCCCGGGTCCTGGACACCGACCTGCCGCTGGCCATCGACGTGGTCTGCGACATGCTCACCGGCTCGCTGATCCGCGCCGAGGACGTCGACGCCGAACGCGGCGTCATCCTCGAGGAGATGGCGATGGCTGAGGACGACCCGGGTGACGTCGTCCACGACCTGTTCGCCAAGGTGATCTTCGGCAGCGGCCCGCTCGGCCGCCCGATCCTCGGCACCCAGGAGACCATCAAGGCCCTCACCCGGGACCAGGTCGCCGGCTTCTACCACCGCCGCTACCGCCCGGAGAACCTGGTCGTCGCGGCGGCCGGCAACCTCGACCACCGCAAGGTCGTCAAGCAGGTCCAGGAGGCCTTCGCGCCGGTGCTGGCCCGCTCCACCGCGGCGCCCGCCGAGGCCCGCCGCGGCGTCAAGGCGCTGCGCACGGCCGGCCGGGTCGAGGTGCTCAACCGCTCCACCGAGCAGGCCCACCTGGTGCTGGGCGTGCCCGGCGTGCCCCGGCACGACGAGCGCCGCTGGGCGATGGGCGTGCTCAACGCGGCCCTGGGCGGCGGGATGAGCTCCCGGCTGTTCCAGGAGGTCCGGGAGAAGCGCGGCCTGGCCTACTCCGTCTACTCGTACTCCTCCTCCTACGCGGACAGCGGCCTGTTCGGCATCTACGCCGGCTGCCAGCCCAAGCGCGTCGAGGAGGTGCTGCGGATCTGCCGCGAGGAGCTCGCCAAGGTGGTCGCCGACGGCATCACCGAGGAGGAGCTGCAGCGCGCGATCGGCCAGATCTCCGGCTCCACCGTGCTCGGCATGGAGGACACCGGCTCGCTGATGAACCGGATCGGCAAGGCCGAACTCAGCTACGGGCACCACCTGTCGGTGGACGACATGCTGGCGCGGATCGCCGCGGTGACCCTGGAGGACGTCCACGCGGTGGCCCGTGATGTGCTGGGCGCGTACCGGCCGTCGCTGGCGCTGATCGGGCCGGTCAACGACAAGCGGGCCGCCCGGCTCGCCGATCTGCTGGTCTGAGGATTGTCCCCCCGGAGAGGAACGTCGCTATGACGCTGCGTGTCGCCGTGATCGGTGCCAACGGACGGATCGGCTCGGAGGCGGTCAAGGCCGTCGAGGCCGCGCCGGACCTGGAGCTGGTGGCCACCCTCGGCCGCGGCTCCAGGCTGGAGGAGCTGACCGAGGCCGGTGCCCAGGTCGCCGTCGAACTCACCCACCCGGACTCGGTGATGGGCAACCTCGACTACTGCCTGCGCCACGGCATCCACGTGGTCACCGGCACCACCGGCTGGACCGACGAGCGACTGGCCACCGTCGAGGGCCTGTTGGCGCAGGCCCCCGACCTCGGCCTGCTGATCGCGCCCAACTTCTCCATCGGCGCGATCCTCGGCATGAAGTTCTCCCAGCTGGCGGCGAGGTACTTCGAGTCGGTCGAGGTGGTCGAACTCCACCACGACCGCAAGGCCGACGCCCCCAGCGGCACCGCCACCCGCACCGCCCAGCTGATCGCCGCGGCCCGCGCCGAGGCCGGCCGGCCGAAGCAGCAGGACCCGACCACCCACAGCCTGCCCGGCGCGCGCGGCGCCGACGTGGACGGGGTGCCGGTGCACGCCGTACGGCTGCGCGGCCTGCTCGCCCACCAGCAGGTGATGTTCGGCGACACCGGCGAGACGCTCACCATCCGGCACGACTCACTGCACCACAGCAGCTTCATGCCGGGCATCCTGCTGGGCGTGCGCAAGGTCGTCGAGACCCCGGGGCTGACCTTCGGCCTCGAACACTTCCTGGACGTGTGACCGTGGTGAACCCCAGGAGCGCGACATGACCTCCCGTACCGGTTTCTTCGTCCTGTCCGGCGTACTGCTGCTGGTCGCCCTCCTCTGCGTGGGGGAGGGCGTCCAGCTGGTCGCCACCGGAAAGCCGCTCGGCATCGGCATCGGCCTCTGCGCCTTCGTGATCCCGGTGATCGGCATCTGGTTCCTGCGCCAGACCGTCCGCTTCGGCCGGGCCAGCGAGCAGCTCGCCCGGGAGCTGGAGGCCGAGGGCGGCCTGCCGGTGGACGAGCTCCGGCGCACCGGCGGCGGACGGATCGACCGGGCCTCGGCCGACGCGGTGTTCACCCGCCGCCAGGCCGAGGCGGAGGCCGCGCCGGGCGACTGGCGGGTCTGGTTCCGCCTCGCCGTGGCCTACGCCGACGCCGGCGACACCCCGCGCGCCCGCAAGACCATGCAGCACGCCATCAAGCTGCACAGCACCGAACCCGCAAGGAGTAACGCGTGAGCGACGAACCGACGGCCCCCAGCTTCCGGAGCGACGTGACGGTGGAGCTGGTCCGCAGCGCCGCCGCCGATTCGGACGTCATCTGGTCGGCCCGGGTGTCGACCGCGGGGGAGCAGTCCCTGGAGGCGCTCCAGCAGGACCCGGAGAAGTCCAAGGGCCTGATCAACTTCCTGATGCGCGACCGGCACGGCACGCCGTTCGAGCACAACTCGATGACCTTCTTCATCAGCGCGCCGATCTTCGTGTTCCGCGAGTTCCACCGGCACCGCAGCGGCTGGTCGTACAACGAGGAGTCCGGCCGCTACCGCGAGCTGGAGCCGGTCTTCTACGTCCCGGGCACCGACCGCAAGCTGGTCCAGCAGGGCCGTCCGGGCAAGTACGAGTTCCACGAGGGCACCCCGGAACAGCACGGGACCACCACCGGGGCGATGGAGGCCGCGTACCGCGAGTCCTACGCCCGCTACCAGGAGATGCTGGCGGCCGGCGTGGCCCGCGAGGTGGCCCGGGCGGTGCTGCCGGTCGGCCTGTTCTCCTCGATGTACGCGACCTGCAACGCGCGCTCGCTGATGCACTTCCTCTCGCTGCGCACCCGGCGGGAGAACTCGGCGGTGCCGTCCTTCCCGCAGCGCGAGATCGAGATGGTCGCGGAGCGGATGGAGGAGCAGTGGGCCCAGCTCATGCCGCTCACCCATGCGGCCTTCGAGAAGCACGGCCGGGTCGCCCCCTGACCTGGGACGACAGGCATATGGGCAGAGTGTCGGGCATGTCTGGATTGCGGCTTTTCTAGCCGCTCCCTACATTCGTGACCACGGATCCCGGTGCTGCCCGAACCCCCGAGCGGGCAGCACCGGGATCCCATTCCCCGCCCCTGGCCTGCTCACCTGTCCGAACCATGGACCGGCATGGGTACCGCCCCACCGCCTACGAGTAGCTTTGGACGCATGGCTCCGACCTCCACCCCCCAGACGCCGTTCGGCCGGGTACTGACCGCGATGGTCACCCCGTTCACCGCCGACGGCGCGCTCGACCTCGACGGCGCCCAGCGCCTCGCCACGCACCTCGTCGACTCCGGGAACGACGGCCTCGTCGTCAACGGCACCACCGGTGAGTCCCCGACCACCAGCGACGCCGAGAAGGCCCAGCTCGTCCGCGCCGTGGTGGAGGCGGTCGGGGACCGTGCCCACGTGGTGGCCGGGGTCGGCACCAACGACACCCACCACAGCGTCGAACTGGCCCGCCAGGCGGAGGCGGCCGGGGCGCACGGCCTGCTGGTCGTCACGCCGTACTACAACAAGCCCCCGCAGGAGGGCCTGTACCGGCACTTCACGCAGGTCGCCGACGCCACCGGCCTGCCGGTCATGGCGTACGACATCCCGGGCCGCAGCGGGGTCGCGCTGAGCCACGAGACCCTGGTCCGGCTCGGCGAGCACCCGCGGATCGTCGCCAACAAGGACGCCAAGGGCGACCTCGGCGCGGCGGCCTGGGCGATCGCCCGCTCCGACCTCGCCTGGTACTCCGGCGACGACATCCTGAACCTGCCGCTGCTGTCCGTCGGGGCCGCCGGCGTGGTCAGCGTCGTCGGGCACGTGGTCGCCGGTGAGTTGAAGGCCATGATCGAGGCCTACCTGGCCGGCGATGTGGCCAAGGCCACCGCCGTCCACCAGGGCCTGCTGCCGGTGTTCACCGGTATGTTCCGCACCCAGGGCGTGATCCTCACCAAGGCCGCGCTGGACCTCCAGGGCCTGCCCGCCGGGCCGCTGCGCCTGCCCCTGGTCGGCGCGACGTCCGAGGAGATCGACCGATTGAAGCAGGATCTCGCCTCCGGCGGGGTACACCTGTAGCAGACACAGACGTGCGCGCCCCGGCTCGCCGGACCCGACCGGGTCCGCCGCTGGACCGGACCGAAGGCGCGAGAGCACAGACCCAGTAGGAAGAACGACACTGAGTACGCACGCCATATGTCTCCAGGGGGAGGACCCCGGGCATATGGCGTGCGTCGTGAGGAGAGTCTTTTGAGCCACCCGCACCCCGAACTCGGCGCGCCCCCGGCCCTCAAGGAGGGCGCCCTCCGCATCACTCCGCTCGGCGGCCTCGGCGAGATCGGCCGCAACATGACGGTCCTCGAGTACGGCGACCGCATCCTGATCATCGACTGCGGCGTCCTCTTCCCCGAGGACGAGCAGCCCGGCGTGGACCTGATCCTCCCGGACTTCAGCTACATCCGGGACCGCCTCGACAAGGTCGACGGCATCGTCCTCACCCACGGCCACGAGGACCACATCGGCGCCGTCCCGTTCCTCCTGCGGGAGAACCCGGACATCCCGCTGATCGGCTCCAAGCTGACCCTCGCCCTGATCGAGGCCAAGCTCGCCGAGCACCGCATCCGGCCGTACGTGCTGGAGGTCAAGGAGGGCGAGCGCGAGCGCATCGGCCCCTTCGACTGCGAGTTCATCGCGGTCAACCACTCCATCCCGGACGCCCTCGCCGTGGCGGTCCGCACCCCCGCCGGCATGGTCGTGGCCACCGGTGACTTCAAGATGGACCAGCTGCCGCTGGACGGCCGCCTCACCGACCTGCCGACCTTCGCCAAGCTGGCGGAGGAGGGCATGGACCTGCTGCTGGTGGACTCCACCAACGCCGAGGTCCCCGGCTTCATCCCGCACGAGCGCGACATCTCGGCCGCGCTGCGAAACGTTTTCGCGAACGCCGACAAGCGCATCATCGTCGCGTCCTTCGCCAGCCACGTGCACCGCATCCAGCAGGTGCTGGACGCCGCGCACGAGTACAAGCGCAAGGTCGCCTTCGTCGGCCGCTCGATGGTCCGCAACATGGGCATCGCCCGTGACCTCGGGTACCTCAAGGTCCCCGGCAACATGGTCGTCGACGTCAAGCAGCTCGACGACCTGCCGGACAAGGAGGTCGTGCTGATCTGCACCGGCTCCCAGGGCGAGCCGATGGCGGCGCTGTCCCGGATGGCCAACCGCGACCACCAGATCCGCATCGTGGAGGGCGACACCGTCGTCCTGGCGTCCTCGCTCATCCCGGGCAACGAGAACGCCGTCTACCGCGTGATCAACGGCCTGACCCGCTGGGGCGCCAAGGTCGTGCACAAGGGCAACGCCAAGGTGCACGTCTCCGGCCACGCCTCGGCCGGCGAGCTGCTGTACTTCTTCAACATCTGCAAGCCGCGCAACCTGATGCCGGTCCACGGCGAGTGGCGCCACCTGCGGGCCGCCGCCGAGCTCGGCATCGCCACCGGCGTGCCGCGCAACCGCGTGGTCATCGCCGAGGACGGCGTCTGCGTCGACCTGGAGAAGGGCGTCGCCCGGATCGTCGGCAAGGTCCGGGCCGGCTACGTCTACGTCGACGGCGCCTCGGTCGGCGACATCACCGAGGCCTCGCTCAAGGACCGCAGGATCCTCGGCGAGGAGGGCTTCATCTCGGTCTTCGTCGCGGTCGACACGACCAACGGCAAGCTGGTCGGCAGCCCGACCATCCAGGCCCGCGGCTCCGGCATCGACGACAACGCCTTCGTGCCGGTCGTCGCCAAGCTCCAGGAGGCCCTGGACCGCTCGGCGAGCGACGGCGTGCTGGAGCCCCGCCAGGTGCAGCAGCTCGTCCGCCGGACCATCGGCAAGTGGGTCGCGGACAACTACCGCCGCCGGCCGATGATCCTGCCGGTCGTCGTCGAGGTCTGAGCCCCGCTCCAGACCCTCGTCCGGCCCCGCTGAGGCTGGTTTGACGTGGGGCGACCCGGTGCGTAATGTTCTCCGGGTTGCCCCACGGGACGAGCCCCAAGGAAGTCCTCGAATACGAATGCGAATTCGAGAACTACCGGGAAAACGAACCGAGAAACTCTGGTAGAGTTCGGGAGCGCCGAAAGGCAAAAGCCAAATCGGATGAATGAAACTCCGAAAAACGGAGCGGAAAACATCTGATAAGCTTGAAACACGAAAGAACGAAGCGCCCGGAGGGCCCGCTGGAAGGCGGTCCGAAGGAAGCGTCCGTTCCTTGAGAACT
>NZ_JBIAXC010000061.1:0-52185 GCF_042896295.1 Kitasatospora sp. NPDC001309
ATCACACCGCTCGAAGCCGTCCACGGCGACGCCGTCCCGGTCTCGAAGCCCGGGTTGCCGAGCAGCTGCGCCGGGGTGCAGGAACCGCCGCCACCACCGGTGACCGTCCAGGCGAAGCTGGCCGTACCGGACTTGCCGGCCGAGTCCTTCACCGTGACCGTCACATTGGAGCTGCCCGCGGCGGAGGCGGTGCCGGAGATCAGGCCGGTCGAGGAGTTGATCGACAGGCCGGCGGGCAGGCCGGTCGCACTGTAGGACAGCGGGGCGGTGCCGCCGGAGGCGTTGATCTGCAGGTTGACCGAGCCGCCCACCGCGGTGGACTGGTCACCGGGGTTGCCCACCGAGACGGCGGCGCCGGCCGGCTTGGTGAGCAGGCAGCCGGGCACGGTGAGGTCGACGGTCCGGGCGGAGTTGACGCAGGTGGTGAACCAGTAGGTCTCCTCGCCGTAACTCTGGCCCTTGAAGGCCTTGGTGGAGCCGTCGGCGGCGACCTCACAGGGGTTGTTGAGGGTGCACATCTCCCCGTCGTCGTTGCCGGTGTTGTTGATGCCGACGATCCGCCCGCTCGCGGAGTCGATGATCGGCGAACCGGAGGTGCCGTGGGTGGTGTTGCAGCCGGAGCTGTAGCGCAGCGAGTCGTGCCAACTCCACTGGTCCTCGCGCAGGGTGGGCACGAACCCGTTGACGGAGCAGTTCCACACCTGCTTCCAGTACGAGGACGGTATGTACATCGACGAGCCGTCGACCGGGTGGGCGTCGTTGATGGTGAGGGCGGTGGCGCCGTACTTGGAGGTGATCGAGGCGAAGGTGTCGGTGAGTTCGTAGAGGGCGACGTCGGTGCCGGTCATCGTCGCGTAGATCACCTTGTCGCCCTGGACGGTGCCGAGGCTGTTGCCCGCGCCGTCCAGCAGGGTGCCGCTGCGGCTGGCGCTGACGTTCTGGATGACCTGGCCGTAGGGGGGCATGGACGGCAGGCAGTGCCCGTTGGTGAGCATCATGGCCCGGTCGCCGGAGGCCGAGGTGGGGAACCGGACGAGCGAGGCGGAGCAGTCGTCCAGGGCGATGGTCGACGTCAGGTCGGCGGCCTGGACGGCGTGGGCGGGGGCGGCGGCGAGGACCAGCCCTCCGGCGACGACGGCGCTCGCACCGGCCATCGCGACAAGTCTCTTGAACATGGCTCTCCTTGTGGGGGATCGCGGGCCGCCCGGCTGGTCGCCGAGGCCCACGCCCGCACGAAAGTGCCATGGTCACTTCAAGCGGTCAACAGTTCCCGCACAACTCGCCACCCCAGGGGCCGGGTTGTGCCATCGTTTGGCAACAACCCGTCCTGGTATGCCCGTTACGGGACGAACCCATGAACGCTACGGCTGAGCGAGGGGATCGGACTTCATCCACTGGACGTCGCGCCGATCCTTGCCGTCCGGCGAGATCACGGTGAGGGTCCAGATCGTGCCGCCCCGGTCCGGCGTGAAGTCGTGCGTGCCGGTGAACCTGGCGAACGCGCAGCCCTGGGTGAACTGCTTCGCGCCGGAGTCCCAGTCCACGCCGGTGGTGTAGTAGAAGTCGTACACGCCGTCCGCGATGCCCTCGATGGTGGCCTGCTGCCCCTTGGCCACGTACACCGAGGCCACCGCGGTGCCATTGGCGGCGAGCGTGAAGACCGCGTCCGTCTGCCCGGTGTTGTCGACCTTCACCACGCCCTTGCCGCCCTTGCCGCCCTCCTGGACCACGGTGCCGTTGTCCAGGCTGCGCGCCTGCGTCTGCGGCTTGGGCAGCTCCGGCACGGCGAAGGCGGTCCGGTAGCCGGCCGCCGCCAGCTTGGCGAGGGCCGCCGAGACCCCGGCCACCCCTTGGGCGGCGCCGAACTGCGCCAGTCCGCCACCGGCGGAGCACACCTTGTGCTCCGAGATGTCCTTCCGGACGGGCTCGGTGTCGGTGGCGAGCGTGGCCAGGGCGGTGGCCAGGTCGGCCCGCGCCGCCGTGGCGCCGGAGGGCGCGGTGGTGGCGTTCACGTTCCGCACGGCCCGGTTGGTGTCGGACGCCAGGTGGGTGAGCGCGGTGTCGAGGTCGAGGGCGCTCTTGGCCGAGGCCGCCTTGCCGAAGTCGGCTCCGACCGGCGCCAGGGCCTGGTCGAGCGCCGTCCCGAACGGCGTCGCCGCGGCGGACGGCGAGGCGCTCGACACAGCCGCGCCGCCGCCCCCGCCCGAGCACGCCGCCAGCAGCAGCGCCGCACCAACGGCCAGACCGGATCTGCCCACGGACCCCGAGAACTTCACAACCCCACCTCAACGCTGCCGGGCGCGCACTCCGCGCGCACACGGGGCGCCATGGTGCCGATCACGAACCGCCCTGGTCAAGCGGTTTCGGACGGCCGCCGGAAGGGGCCGTCCGGCCGGACGCTACAGCTGCGGGAAGGAGTTCGGGTCCACGTCGTTGGTCTCGGCGTTGCCGTCGACCACCGGCTGGAGGGTGATCGACCAGGACGTCGAGGTGCGGCCGGTCTCGTACGGGAAGGTGTCCTCGAACTTGGTGAACGCGCAGCTCCGGGTGAAGGACTTGGCCGCGGAGTCCCAGTCCGCCCCTTGGGAGACGTAGACGTCGTACGTCCCGTCCTCCACGCCCTGGACGGCGGCCTTCTGTCCCTTGGCCACGAACATCGAGTGCACCGCCTTGCCGCCCAGCACGAGCGAGACGACCGCGTCCGCCTTGCTGCCGTTGTCGACCTTGAACTCGCCGTAGCCGTGCAGCTTCCCCTTGCTGATCATCGTGCCGTTGTCCAGCGAGCGGGACTGCTGCTTGGGCAGCTGGGGGACGGTGAGGTTCGCCGCGTAGCCGGCCGCCGTCAGTTTCGCCAGGACCGCCGGTACGGACTTCAAGCCCTCGCCCGCGCCCAGCTGGGCCTCGGCCGAGTCCAGTGCGCAGACGTTCCGGGACTTGATGCCGAGACGGACATCCGTCGCGTCGGACTGGAGCACGCTCAGCGCGTTCGCCAGGTCGTGCCGGTCCCCGGTGACCGCAGCGGGGGCGTCCGCCACGTTCAGCGCCCTGGAGGCGTCGTGCGCGGCGGTGCTGAGGGCGCTCATCACGGCCTCGAGGTCGCTCAGGTTCTTGGCCCCGGGGATCCGGGCGAGCGCGTTGTCGACCGGCTCGATGTTCTTGCTGAGCACCGGGCCGAACGCCACCGCGCTCGTCGTGGCCCCGGGCCCGGGCCTGCCCGCCGTCGTTCCGCCCGAGCACGCCGCGAGCAGCAGCGCCGAACCGATGGCCAGACCGGCCTTGCCGATGGACTTCATGACCCCACCCCATGTCACCCGGCACGCGCACCGCGCGCACACCCCGCGACATGGTCCCGAGTACGAACCACCCCGGTCAATCCGTTTCCGGCGACCACCTGCGGGGGCCGTCCCGCCCCGCCCGGCGGGGTCGACGCCGGGGTCAACTACGATCGGGCACGTGCTCAGCCTCACCGGACTCCCCCTCCAGGTCATCACGTCGGTCATCGCGATCGTCGTCTTCGCCGCCACCATGTGGTTCTGGCCCAAGTTCGGCGGCAAGGGCTGGAAGTCCTGGCTGGGCCGGATCGGCGCCTTCCTGGCCACCCAGCTGTCGGTGCTGGCCGCGATGGGCCTGATCGCCAACAGCTACTTCGGCTTCTACAGCTCCTGGACCGACCTGCTCGGCACCAGCGGCGGCCTCGGCACGGTGGTCGACCACCAGCCGAACGCCTCCGGGGTGTCCGTCACCGGCGAGCAGAAGTTCTACTCGTCCCAGGGTTCGGAGCCGGACCGCTCCGGGATGATCCAGAAGGTCGACGTCAAAGGGGCCGGCACCGGCCTGAGCACCGAGGCGTACGTCTACCTGCCGCCGCAGTACTTCCAGCCGGGCTTCGCCAAGCAGCGCTTCCCGATGGCCGTGGTGCTGACCGGCTACCCGGGCACCCCGGAGAAGCTGATCTCGCTGATGCAGTACCCGGCGTCCACCCTCGACGCCATCGAGCAGAAGAAGCTGCCGCCGACCATCCTGGTGATGACCCGCCCGACCCTCGTCGACAACCGGGACACCGAGTGCGTCGACGTGCCGAACGGCCCCCAGGTCGAGACCTTCTTCACCAGCGACCTGCCCAAGGCCCTCGCCACCACCTACCGGATCGGCACCGACCCCTCCAACCGGGCCGTGATCGGCAACTCCACCGGCGGCTACTGCGCGCTCAAGTTCGCCCTGCGCAAGCCCGACTCCTACCCGGCCGCGGTCGCGCTCTCCGGCTACTACAGCGCCGCCCACGACCCGACCACCGGCGACCTGTTCGGCGGCAACGACAAGCTCAAGCAGGAGAACGACCTGCTGTGGCGGCTCAAGAACCAGCCGGCCGCCCCGGTCTCGCTGCTGCTGACCACCGCGAACGACGAGAACAACTACGACGACACCAAGGCCATGGTCGCCGCCTTCAAGGCGCCCACCAAGATGTCCACGATCACCCTGGACACCGCCGGCCACAACTTCCACACCTGGACCCGGGAGATCCCCCCGGCCCTGGAGTGGCTGGGCAAGCACATCACCATGCCTGCCGCCGCCTGAGCGGCCCGACGGGACCAGCGGCCCGACCGCCCGAGCCCGACCGGACGAGAGCCCCCTGACTCCGCCTCCGGACGGGTGAAACCGGGCAGATCACACCCGCCTCACAGCCGTATCTCACGGTTCTCTCAGCCACGCCACGCACGGTATGGCGCATGACCACGAGCAGCTACTCCCCTCCGGCCGGCGATCCGTGGCCCGAGGCCGCGAACTACCCGCCACCGGAGGCGCCGCGGCCGGACCCGGCGCCGCTCTTCCCCGAGCAGCCCCTGCCGACGACCGGCCCCAAGGGCCCGGCCTCCTGGTCCGGACGGCTGCGCACCCTCCCGGCCCGCGCCTGGCGCGGGCGCGCGGACGACCCGCGCTGGGTGCGCCCGGCCCTGCTGGCGCTGATGGCCGCGACGGTCGTGCTCTACCTGTGGGGCCTGGGCGCCTCCGGCTGGGCCAACGCCTTCTACTCGGCGGCCGTGCAGGCCGGAAGCCAGAGCTGGAAGGCCTTCTTCTTCGGCTCCTCCGACGCCGGCAACTTCATCACCGTCGACAAGCCCCCGGCGTCCCTGTGGCCGATGGCGCTGTCGGTGCGGCTGTTCGGCCTCTCCTCCTGGTCGATCCTGGCCCCGCAGGCGCTGATGGGCGCCGCCACCGTGGGCGCGCTGTACGCGACGGTGCGCCGCCGCTTCTCCCCGCTCGGCGGCCTGCTGGCGGGCGCCGCGCTGGCGCTCACCCCGGTCGCGGCGCTGATGTTCCGCTTCAACAACCCGGACGCGCTGCTGGTGCTGCTGCTGACCCTGGCCGCGTACGGGATGGTGCGGGCGGTCGAGACGGCGAGCACCCGCTGGCTGCTGTTCACCGGCGCGATGTTCGGCTTCGCCTTCCTCACCAAGACGCTGGCGGCCTTCCTGATCCTGCCCGCGTTCGCGGTGATCTACCTGGTCGTGGCGCCCACCGGCTTCTGGCGGCGGCTGCGGCAGACCCTGCTCGCGGGCGTGGCCGTGGTGGTCGCCGGCGGCTGGTGGGTGGCGGTCGTGGAGCTGCTGCCGGCCTCGGCCCGCCCGTACGTCGGCGGCTCGCAGGACAACGACTTCCTGTCGCTGACCTTCGGCTACAACGGCCTCGGCCGGGTCGACGGCAACGAGCGCGGCAGCGTGGGCGGCGGCGGCCGGATGCCCGCCGGGCTCGACCTGCCGGGCGGCGCCGGGCACAGCCGGGGCTGGGGCCAGACCGGCATCACCCGGCTGTTCGGCAGCGACATCGGCGGGCAGATCGCCTGGCTGCTGCCGGCGGCGCTGATCCTGCTGGTGGTCGGCCTGTGGGCGACCCGCCGCTACGCCCGTCCGGACACGGCCCGCGCGGCCTTCCTGGTCTGGGGCGGCTGGCTGGTCTCCACCGCGCTGATCTTCAGCTTCATGTCCGGGATCTTCCACCAGTACTACACGGTGGCGCTGGCCCCGGCCGTCGCGGCGCTGTTCGGCATGGGCGTGGACGGCCTGTGGCGGGCCCGGCACCGGCTGCCGTACGCACTGCTGCTGGCCGGCGTGCTCGCGGTGACGGCCGGGTGGGCGTTCGTCCTGCTCGGGCGCAGCTCCGACTTCCTGCCCTGGCTGCGCTGGGCGGTGCTGGTCGGCGGACTGGCGGCCGCGGGGGCGCTGGTCGCCGGGCAGGTGGCGGGCCGGGTCTCCGGACGGACGGGCGCGCGGATCGCCTCGGTGGCGGGCCTGGTGGGCCTGGCGGCGGCGCTCGGCGGTCCGGCCGCGTACGCGGTGGACACCGTGGGCACCGCGCACAACGGCTCGATCATCACGGCCGGTCCGTCCGTGAAGGGCGCGGGCTTCGGGCCGGGCTCCTTCGGCAAGGGCGGCAAGGGCGGCCGGGGCTTCCCGGGCGGCTTCGGCGGCGGCCAGGGCGGCCAGGGTCAGGGCGGCCAGGCCGGCCAAGGTGGTCAGGGCGGTCCGGGTGGTCAGGGCGGCTTCGGCGGGCGGGGTGGCCAGGGCGGCCACGGCTTCCCGGGCGGTCAGAACGGCCAGGGCGGTCAGGGCGGCTTCAACGGCGGCTCCGGCCGGGGCGCCGACGGCACCGCCCCCGGCGGCCGCCACGAGCGCGGCGCGGGCGGGTCCACCGGCTCCGGCGGCGCCTCCGGTACGCCCGGCTTCCCCGGGTTCCCCGGCGGCGGCCAGGACCCCGAGGGCGCGGGCGGCCCCGGCAACTTCGGCGGCGGCATGGGCGGCGGCATGGGCGGCGGCATGGGCGGCCTGCTCGGCGGCACCAAGGTGAGCGACGAGGCGAAGTCCCTGCTCTCGCAGGACTCCGGCCAGTACACCTGGGCGGCCGCCACCACCGGTTCGCAGAACGCCGCGAGCTACCAACTCGCCACCGGCAAGCCGGTGATGGCGCTCGGCGGCTTCAACGGCACGGACCCCTCGCTCAGCCTGGCGGGCTTCCAGAAGTACGTCCAGGAGGGCAAGGTGCACTGGTTCATCGGCGGCGGCTCGCACCGCGGCTTCGGCGGCGCCGGCGGGGCGGGCGGCGAGGGCGCCGAGGGCGACCAGCAGACCGAGTCGGCGCAGATCGAGGCCTGGGTGACCAGCCACTTCACCGCCAAGACGGTCGGTGGCACCACCTTCTACGACCTGACGGCCCCGAAGGCCTGATCCGGTCGGTCCGACCCGGGCTCCGGGAACCCTGACCCGGAGCCCGAACTCCCCAGGGGGCGTGCCGCGTTCGCGCGGTACGCCCCCTTTCGCGTGCCCCTTTCGCCTGCCCCTCTCACGGGTCCCTTTCACGGACCCGTCCCACGGGCCCCCCGGGCCCGGCCCGACGCCCCGTCAGTCGGAGCCGCAACGCGCCCCGGCGGCCGGCAGCACCCCGTCCACCAGGTAGGCCTCGGCGGCGTCGCGCGCGCAGGAGCTGTGGTACCAGGACATGTGCCCGTCGCCGTCGCGGGTGAGCAGCACGCCGTGCTGCAACCCGGCCGCCATCCGCTGCGCCCACACGTAGGGGGTGATCGGGTCCTCCGTCCCGCCGATCACCAGGACCGGGGCGCTGCCGGGCGCCGTCACGGTGTGCGGCCGCTCGGTGGACCGGTACGGCCAGGGGCGGCAGTCGGGTTCGAGCAGGGTGATCCGGGTGTCGTGGCGGCTGGTGAGCGGGGCCCGGGCGGCGAGGTCGGCGAGGGCGGTGCGCAGGTCGGCGTCGCTGGGGGCGAGCGGGGCGTCGGCGCAGTGGATGGCCGCGAAGGCGTCCGCGGAGTTCTCGTAGTGGCCGTCGTCGTCGCGGCCGGCGTTGCCGTCGGAGAACCGGAGCAGTTCGTCGCCCTCGCCGCGGGTGAGCGCGGGGTCGAGGGCGGAGCGCAGCCGGGACCAGCTGCCGTGGCCGTCGGCGAGGGTGTCGATGACGACGCCCCAGCCGAGGGAGGCGGTGACGGTGCGGCCGTCGTGGGTGGGCAGCGGGTGGTCCTTGAGGCCGTCGAGGAAGTCGGCGAGCCGCCCGGGGGCGGCGGCCGGGTCGGTGCCGAGCGGGCAGTCGGCGCCCTCGGCGGTGCAGGCGGTGGCGAAGGCGCGGAAGCCGGCCTCGGTGGCGGCGGCCTGTTCGACGTCGAGGTGCATCAGGTCGGTGCTGCGTTCGACGGCGCCGTCGAGGACGAGCCGACCGGTGCGGTCGGGGAACTCCTCGGCGTAGAGGACGCCGAGGTAGGTGCCGTAGGAGAGGCCGAGGAAGTCGAGCTTGCGCTCGCCGAGGGCGCTGCGCAGCACGTCCATGTCGCGGGCGCTGTTGCGGGTGCCGAGGAACGGCAGGATGTCGGCGTACTTGGCCCGGCAGGCGTCGGCGAGGACCCGGCCTCGGTCGTAGGCCGGGTCGTCGGTGCGCATCGACTGCTCGCGGGTGCGGTCGTCCAGGCAGTCGATCGGCAGGGTGGCGCCGGAGCCGCGCGGGTCGAAGCCGACCACGTCGAAGCGGTCGCGCATCGGGCCCTGGCCGTCCTTCCAGCCCCGGGCCATGTTGGCACCGGAGTTGCCGGGCCCGCCGGGGTTGACCAGCAGGGCGCCGATCCGGTGGGCGGGGTCGGCGGCGGGCACCCGGGCGACGGCGACGTCGATGCTGCGGCCGCCGGGGTCGGCGTAGTCCAGCGGGGCCTTGAGGGTGGCGCACTGGACGGCGGTTGCGGCCGCCTCCGCGCCGTCGGCGCCCGCGTCGCCGCCCGCGCCGTCGCAGGGTGCCCAGGCGAGCCGCTGGTCGTAGTACGCCTGCAGGGCCGGGGAGGCGCTGGTGGGCGCCCGCTCGGCGAGCGGCGGGCGGCTGGTCGGCGCGGCCGCGGGGCGTGCGCCGCCGGGGCCGGAGCAGCCGGCGGCCAGGGCGAGGAGCAGGGCGGCGAGGGCGGGCAGGGCGCGTCGCCGCAGGCGGGGGGTCATCGGGGGCACCGCCCACGAATACCATCCGGGGCACCGCCGGGGCATCTCGCCCGCTGCCCCCGGCCGCCTCCTTGGCACTTCCTTAGCGCCGCCGCGCCGCCGCGCCGCTGCGCCGCCACGAGGCCTCGCCGCCTCGCGGTACGACCGGCGAAGGAGGATCGTTTCCTCACCCGCCGCACTGCTGGAGCATCGCCTTCTTGTCCGCCTCGGTGACCGGCAGCTGGTACTTGAGCGAGACCTGGGCGAAGCGCACCGCGTACGAGCAGCGGATCTCGGTGCTGGCGGGCAGCCAGTCGGCCGGGCCGGAGTCGCCCTTGGAGGCGTTCTGCGAGCCGTCGGCGGGGATCAGGTTGAGCGGGTCGTTGGCGATCCGGACCCGCTTGGCCTTGTCCCACGTGGCGGCGCCCATCTGCCAGTCGTAGGACAGCGGCATCACGTGGTCGATCTGGATCTTCGACGCCTGCTGCTTGGTCCACTCGACGGTCCGGCCGGTGTACGGGTCGTGGATGGTCATCGCGGTGACCACGCAGTCCGAGCCGTCCTTGCGCTCGACACCGCTGCCGTCGCGGGCCAACAGGTCGTTGCGGGTGTCGCACTTGTTGCCGCCGTACGGGACGCCCTCGACGCTGTCCGTCCAGGCGGGGCCGAACTCGTTGCGGTCGTAGCCGTCCTTGGGACCGGTACGGGCGGTGGCCACCTTGGCGATCAGCTCCCGGCCCGCCTTCTGCTCCTCCGGGGTGGTCAGCGGCGCCAGGCCGGGCTTGGTGCCGTCCGGGTTCTGCAGCGGGCTGGTGCCGGTGCCGACGGCGGACGGTCCGGACCCGCCCGGCGACTTCCCGCCGCGGCCCTCGACCAGCCAGCCGACCAGGGCGAGCAGGCATATCAGGAACACGGTGGCGGCGGACAGCCAGGTACGGCGGGCGGGCACGGAGAACTCCCGGGATCAGGGGCGGGTTGACGGCGAACCAGCAGACCAGCCACCCCAAGAGAAGGTCAAGCCGACGCCACGGGGAGCCCAGGAGCATGTCGAAGCTCACACTCCGTCGACTCCGGCCGCCCGGGCCCCATCCGCGTCCCCGTCCCCGTCCCCGCCCGCATCCCCGCCCACATCCCCGTCCGCGCCCGGGAGTTCAGCCCCCGATCGCCGACATCGGCCGGTCCGGCCGGACGAACCCGGCGCTGCCGATGGCGTGTCCGGGCCCCTTGCCCGTCACCGAGGCCCGCCAGGCCTCCTCGATCCGCCCGTCGTCCGCGCCCCCGCGCAGCAGCGCGCGCAGGTCCGACTCCTCGGTCGCGAACAGGCAGTTGCGCAACTGCCCGTCGGCCGTCAGCCGGACCCGGTCGCAGCCCCCGCAGAACGGCCGGGTGACGGAGGCGATCACCCCGATCACCGTGTCCGTCCCGGCGACCCGCCACTCCTCCGCCGGGGCGTTGCCGCTGCGCCCGACCGGCACCAGGTCGAAGCGCTCGCCGAGCCGGGCCAGCACCTCCTCGGCCGTCACCATCGCGGCGCGGTCCCAACTCCCCTGCGCGTCCAGGGGCATGGACTCGATGAAGCGCATCCGGTAGCCGTGCTCGACGGCGAAGGCCGCCAACTCCGGTATCTCGTCGTCGTTCACGCCGCGCACCGGCACGGCGTTGACCTTCACCGGGTCCAGCCCGGCCGCCTTGGCCGCCGCCAGGCCCGCGAACACGTCGGCGATCCGGTCCCGCCGGGTGAGCTCCGCGAACCGGTCCGCGCGCAGCGTGTCCAGGCTGACGTTCACCCGCCCCAGCCCGGCCTCCCGCAGCGCGACCGCGGTCCGGGCCAGACCGATCCCGTTGGTGGTCAGCGACAGCTCCACGCCCAGCGCGGCCAGCCGCCCGACCAGGCCCGGCAGCCCCCGCCGCAGCAGCGGCTCCCCGCCGGTCAGCCGCACCGAGCGCACCCCCAGGCGCTGCGCCGCGATCCGCACCAGCCGCACCACCTCGTCGTCCCCGAGCGTGTCCGCCCGGGGCAGCCAGTCCAGCCCCTCGGCCGGCATGCAGTACGTGCAGCGCAGGTTGCAGCGATCGGTCAGGGAGACCCGCAGATCGGTGTGGACCCGTCCGAAGCGGTCCACCAGCGGGCGCGGTGCGGTGTTCATCGCCCCAGTACAGGGGCAAGCGGGCCGCGGGACCAGCGGCCGAACCGCCGGGGACCGCCCGCGACCTGCGCCTTCGCCTTGTGGATTCGTACAAGCGCCGAACGGCTGCGCGACCGGGCCCCGACCGGGCAGGCTGGGCGCATGCAGACCACACCGCCCGCCGTCCCGGCCCTCGTCCTCGCCGCAGGGGGCGGACGCCGGCTCGGCGGGCGGCCCAAGGCGCTGATCCGGTACGCGGGCCGGCCGCTGGTGGAGCACGCGGTGGCCACCGTCCGGGCCGGCGGCTGCCCCGACGTCACCGTGGTGCTGGGCGCGGACCGCGAGCGGGTGCGCTCCACCGCGCACCTGCCGGGCTGCCGGCTGGTCGCCAACCCGGACTGGGCCGAGGGCATGGGCTCCTCACTGCGGGCCGGACTGGCCGCACTGCCGCCGCGGGCCCCGGCGGTGCTGGTGATGCTGGTGGACACCCCCGGCGTCACCCCGGCCGCGGTCGCCCGGCTGCTGGCCGCGCACCGGGCCGGCGCCGACCTGGCCGCCGCGGCGTACGGCGGACGGCGCGGACACCCGGTGCTGATCGGCGCGCGGCACTTCGCCGAGGCCGCCGAGGGCGCGTCCGGGGACGCCGGGGCCCGCGCGCTGCTGGCGGCGCACGCCGGGGAACTCGTCCTGGTCGAGTGCGCGGACGTCGCCGTCCCCGACGACCTGGACACCCCCGCCGACCTGGCCCGCTGGTCCGTCGACCGACCGCCCCGCTGACGCCGGCCGCGCATCCTCCCCGCGGAGGGGCCCGGCCTCGCCCGTACCGGCGACCGGCCCCTGATCCGTCCCTGATCCGTCCCTGAGGATTGCCCCATTCCGCGCCCGAAGCCGGACGTTTCGGGGAGCATGGGAACCAACCACCCCGACCCGACACCGACGGACGGAGCCCGCGATGGCAGGACTGCCCGACGACTTCACCGGACACGACCCCGCGCGGTCGGGGCCGGGGGCGGGCGGTGGCGCCCGGGCGATCCGCTGCCCCGCCTGCCGCCGCGAGCACCTGTACGAGCCGCCGTCGCTGCCGTGTCCGTGCGGCGCCTCGCTGAAGGTCCCGCTGCTGCGCGGCGGGGTGCCGGTCCAGGTGCGGTTCCGCTCCTGGGAGGACTCCTGGCTGAGCATGCGCTGCCCGCACTGCGGCCGCTCCGACCAGTGGCCGCAGCCCGAGTTCACCTGCAACTGCGGCGCCACCGTCCGCCTCCCGGTGGACCGCACCACCCGGCTGGGCGGCGGCACCGCCGGCCCGCTCGCCGCCCCCGGCCCGCAGAGCGCCCGCCCCTACCCGGCGCACCCGGTGAACGCCCCGGTGCCCGCCCCGCCCGCGCAGGGCGGCGGCCCCGTCGGACGCCCCAGGCCGTTCCGCCACCGCGCCCCGTTCCGCCCCCACCCGGTGCGCACCTCCCAGGACGCGGTGTTCACCGCCGCCCGCTACCTGGAGTGGCTCGGCTTCGACGACCTGGAGCTGACCGAGGCCCAGGAACGCGACGGGGTCACCCTGCTGGGCGGCCGGATGGTCGCCCAGGTCGACACCTGGACCGAGCCCGCCGACGTGAAGTCGGTCGAGTGCCTCTGGCTGCAGACCCTGCACGCCGAGGAGATGGCCGCCGCCATGTTCACCCTGGCCGGCTACTCCCACCAGGCCACCGTGCGCGGCGAACAACTGCTGGTCGCCCTGTTCAGCCTCGACCTGGCCGGCGTGCCCCAACCCGCCAACGGCGCCGCCGAGGCCCTGATGGAGACCGGCTGGACCTCCTGACCCGACCCGCCCCTGCCCCGCCCCTCCCCCGACACCCCGGCGCCCCAACACCCGGAGCCCGGCGCCGCACACCCGGCGCCCCACTAGATCATCTCCCCGACAAAAGCAACAACCTCCGCTCGTGATCTGGTGCACAAGCTCACCCCCGTGTTGAATTGCCGCCACAGCGCGGGCCTTTCGCCGTGCCGTTCACCCTGCCGCCGCCATGCGAACGGGCCGTGACGGCAGGGCTCCCAGGCAGGTCCGCGCCCTTGCTGGATGGCGCACACAAGGAGGTGGCGTTGTCGGAGCACGGATGGAGCCCGAGCGGCCCGGACGAACGGGGGCGGGCGGCAGCGGAGGAACCGGGCGACACCGTGTGGCGGCTGCGATCCCGGGGGTGCTGGCAGGAGGCCGCCGAACTACTGCGACCCGCCGCCGAACACGACCCGGCCGCGGCCCTCGCACGGGCCGAACTCCTCATCGAGAAATGCCTGTTCACCGCCGCGCACTGGACCCAGGCGGAACAGGCGTTACGGCTGGCCGAGGCCCTGGCGGAGGGCACCGAGCAGCGCGCGGCCGCCGGCTGCGCCCGCGGCTTCCTCGCCTACCTGGCCAGCGTGCTCGGCCCGCGCGACCGCCTCGACGAGGCCCAGGCCGCCCTCGGCCGCACCTCGGCGCTGCTGCCGCCGGACGCGCCGGGCCGGCCCCTGCTGGACTTCCGGCGCGGACTGGTCGCCGAGAACCTGCTGGGCGACCGCAGCGCCGCCTGGATCGCCTACCGCCGGGCGCACGAGGGCGCCGGGGAACGCGGGGACGAACTGCTCCGCTCCTACACCTGGCGGCACCTGGGCGCGCTCGCGCTCTCCCGCGGCGACCGCGGCAACGCCCGGGAGGGCTTCGACGCCTCACTGCGGCTGCGCGAGCAACTCGGCTTCACGGTGGGGGTGGCGCCGGCGCTCGCGGCGCTCGCCGAGGTGTCCGAACCCGCCGAGGCGGTGCGGCTGCGCGCCGAGGCCACCCGCCTGGTGCACGCCCTGGGCGGGGTGCCGGTCTGGCTCGCACGCCAGCTCGGACGCGCGCCGGGGCCTCCCCCGGACGGACGCATCACCAGCGAGACCCGGGGAACTATCAGCTAAGGTGAGCCTAACCTGTCCGGGGTGAGCAGCGCCCCGGACAGGTCGCCTTGCTGTTCCCCGGGCACCGCCACGCCCCGGACCGGCCGGGCCCGGCCGCGGCGGACCGTCCGCGACCGGCCCTGCCGGGCGGTCCACCGGCGGCCCCGGTCGACCCGATGGGGCCCGCCCATGACCGCGAGCAGCACCCGGCCCGGCCCCGCGCCGCGCGCCCCCCGCACCACCCGGGCGCACGACCACGCCCAGGCGCACGACCCCGCCCACGCACCGGACACCCCCACCCCCTGCGCCCCCTCGTACCACCGGCTGACCGCGCTCGCCCCGATGCTGGACCTGCGCTGCGCCCCACCCCGGCACGGCGACGGCTGGCTGCCGGTCGCCACCCTCACCACCGACCCGGCGGCACTGCGCGAACTGGTCGCCCACGACGCCCGGCAGGGCCTGACCCGCTACGGGCGGCCGCTGCGCCCGGACGTGGCGGCCGGCTTCGGACTGCACCGCTTCGTCTGGCCGGTCTCGCTGCTGTTCACCGTGCCGTGGTTCCTGGAGCGGCGCGTCCCGCTGCTCGGCCCCGGCGACGTCTCGGTGCACCGCACCCCGGCCTCGATGGGGCTGACGGTGCGCCCGGAGGCCTTCGTCTGCCTGCCGGACGACCCCGCGGCCCGCACGGCCGGGGCCCGCACGGTGCCGGACGAGGACGCGCTCGGCGCCGAACTGCGGTGCGCCCTGGCCGAGTTCCTGACCCCGGTGCTGGCCGCCTTCGGGCCGGAGGCGCGGCGCGGGCCCCGGGTGCTGTGGGCGATGGCCACCGACGCGGTGGTGGAGGGGCTCTGGTATGCGGGCGGGCTGCTCGGGGAGCAGGAACGGGCGCGCGACGAGCTGTCCGCCCTACTGGCACCCGGGGAGCCCGGGGAGCCCTCCTCCGGGCCATCCCCCTCCGGACCGGCGCGCACGCCCGGCGCGGGCCGGGGCCCCGCTCCCGCCCCGGCCCCCTTCACCCCGGGCGCCGGTTTCGCACCCCCGGCGCCCGGGTGCGGCGGTGCTTCGGGTACGGACCGGGCTCGGGCCAGCTGTTGCCTCGTCTACACCGTGGAATCCGCGGAAATGTGCAACGGCTGCCCCCGCGTCACGCGACGTTGACGGAAATCCGTACGACCCGGGATTCGAAAAGCCCGTGATTCCGGGAATGTCCAGCGCCGAATTCATATGACCATGTGATTGGCGACGGGTCAGAAATCCCTCTCCTCAGCGCATTGACGGCGAATCCGCCTTTCTCCCGCCGGGCATCCGTCATGATGGTCCCCGCCGCGCTGCTGGAACGCAGCGACCGGCGCAGGAACGCGACGCAGAAAGCGAGGCTGGTTCCGGCAATGAAATTGTCCGACATACCGCTCGGCTGGGCCGTCACCGGGGTCGTGGGGCTGCTGGTCAGCGCCCTCCTGGTGGCCCTGGCCCGAAGCCGGGGATCCGCCGCCGGCGCGGATTCCTGGGAGCGTTCCGAGGAACGGCGCCGCAACAAGGAATCCCTGTACGGCGCTGCCTCCTACACGCTGCTGTTCTGCTGCGCCGGTGTCGCGGCCGCGCTCTCCTTCCACGGCCTGGTCGGCTTCGGCGTGCAGAACCTCGGACTGTCCGGCGGCTGGGAGTACCTCGTCCCGTTCGGCCTGGACGGCGCCGCGATGTTCTGCTCGGTGCTCGCCGTCCGCGAGGCCAGCCACGGCGACGCGGCGCTCGGCTCCCGGCTGCTGGTCTGGCTCTTCGCCGGCGCCTCGGCCTGGTTCAACTGGGTGCACGCCCCGCGCGGCTTCGGCCACGCCGGCGCCCCGCAGTTCTTCTCCGGCATGTCGCTGTCCGCCGCGATCCTGTTCGACCGCGCGCTCAAGCAGACCCGCCGGGCCGCGCTGCGCGAACAGGGCCTGGTGCCCCGTCCGCTGCCGCAGATCCGCATCGTCCGCTGGCTGCGCGCCCCGCGCGAGACCTACGCGGCCTGGTCGCTGATGCTCCTGGAGGGTGTCCGCAGCCTGGACGAGGCGGTGGACGAGGTCCGCGACGAGAAGCGCGAGCGCGCCATGGAGAAGGAGCGCCGTAAGCTCGCCGGGCGCCGAGAACGGGCCGAGATCCGGGCGATCAACCGCAGCAGCGGCCACTGGCGCGGACGCGGCGGCGCCGCACGGCAGTTGGAGTCGGCCGGCCCGGAGTCCGCGATAGCCGGCGGGCCCGGGGCGGAGCTCCCGGCGGGCGCCCGGGAGGCCGGGTCGGGCGCGCGCGGGGCCAGGACGCGCGCGCGCGAGGTCGAGGCCGCCGAGGGCACCGTCGCCCAGCCGGGCCTGCCGGCCCGTCCGGAGCGGCGCACCATCGACCTCACCGCCGACGAGGACACCGTCACGCTCCCCCGGCTGGACTCGCTGGAGCGCAAACTGAAGGACCTGGAGCAGCAGTTCGGCTGACCCGTCACCGGGCCCCGGCCCGACCGTTCCCCTGGGGCCCCGCGTCACCCGGGCCCCAGGGGGCGGGGGCGGGAAACCGTCAGGCCGCGCTCGTCCCGCTGAGCTCGAACCACATCCGCTTGCCGGACCCGCGCGGCTCCACGCCCCAGGCGTCCGCCAGCGCCTCGACCAGCATCAGCCCGCGCCCGGAGGAGGCCTGCTCCCCCGGGGTCCGGCGGGTCGGCCAGAGGTCCGACTCGTCCTCCACCTCGACCCGCAGCCGGGCCCGGCCGCCGTCCGAGACCGTCTCCCGGTAGAGCCGGGCGGTGAACATGGCGTCCCGGTCGGTGTGCCGGATCGCGTTGGTGACCAGCTCGGAGGAGAGCAGCTCGGCGGTGTCGATGAACTCGGCGACGCCCCAGCGGCGCAGCGCGTCCCGCAGCTCGGCGCGCACCTCGGCGACCCTGGCCAGGTCGGCCTGGCCGATCCGGCGGCGCAGCTGCTGGGCGGCCAGGCCGCCCTCCGGACCGTCCCAGCGCAGCAGCAGGAGCGCTATGTCGTCCTCGCGCTCGCTGGAGTCGGCGGCCTGGGAGGTGATCCGGTCGGCCAGCTCCTCCAGCGGGTCGCGGGCCGCCTCGCCGGCCACCGGCAGCGGCCGGGCCATGGTCCGGGTGAGCCGGCCGATGCCCTCGTCCAGGTCCGTACCGCGGGCCTCGACCAGGCCGTCGGTGCAGAGCAGCACCGTCTCGCCCGGGTCCAGGCTGAACCTCGTCACCCGGTACTCCTGGTCCGGGTCGATGCCCAGCGGCAGCCCGCCGGCCACCGGCAGGACGGCGGCGGTGCCGTCCGCGCGGCGCACCACCGGGTCCAGGTGGCCGGCCCGGACGGCGTAGACCACGCCGTAGTCCACGTTGACCTCGGCGTAGGTGCAGGTCGCGAAGTGGTCGGTGTCCAGGTCCGCGAGGAAGCGGGAGGCGCGGGCCATCACCGCGGCGGGCGGGTGGCCCTCCGCGGCGTAGGCGCGCAGCGCGATCCGCAGCTGACCCATGATCCCGGCCGCGTGCACGTCGTGGCCCTGGACGTCGCCGATCACCAGGCCGACGTGCCCGCCGGGCAGCGGCACCACGTCGTACCAGTCGCCGCCGATCTGCAGCCCGGAGCCGGCCGCCAGGTAGCGCACCGCGGTGGTCACCCCGGGCACGGACGGGACGGTGCGGGGCAGCATCACCCGCTGCAGGCCGGCCGCCAGCTCGTGCTCGGCGTCGTGCAGCCGGGCCCGGGCCAGCGACTGGGCCACCAGCCCGCCCAGGGTGGACAGCAGGGTGCGCTCGTCCGCGTCCAGCTCGCGCTCGTCGTCGAAGCTGACCACGCAGACGCCGATCGCCCGGCCGCTGGCCACCAGCGGCAGGTACGCCCAGGAGCCGCGGCCGGTGCGGCTGGTCTGCTCCCACACGTCGGGGTGGCGGTCCCGGAAGTCCTCCCGGCTGGAGATGAAGACCGGGGTGCGGTGCCTGAGCGCCTCGGCGGCCGGGTGGCCGGCGGGCAGCACCGCGCGGTCCCAGACGGCGAGGGCCTGCGAACGGTAGCCGGAGGCGCCGAGGATCCGGGCCCGGCCGGCCTCGAAGGAGGCCAGCACCAGACCGTCCGGCGGCAGTCCGGGCAGCGGCAGCTCGGTGAACACCCGGGCCACGTCACGCACGGTGACCGCCTCGGAGAGGGCGCGCGCGGCCTCCTTGATGAACCGGGAGCGCTCCTCGCGCAGCAGGGCCATCCGGTCGGCGTGGTCGCGCTTGTGCAGCTCGACGGTGGCGTCCCAGACGAAGCCCACCATCCGCGAGGCCCGGCCGAAGGCGTCCGCCAGCACCCGGCCGCGGAAGCGCACCGCGCGCATCGTGCCGTTCGGCCCGACGGTGCGGTAGTAGGCGCCGCACTGGCCCAGCTCGGCCACCGCGCGCTCGACCCGGCGGCGCACCACCGGCGCGTCCTCGGGGTGCAGCAGGGACAGGAAGGAGGCGGCGGTGCGGTCGAAGCGGTCCCGCTCGACGGAGTCCAGTCCGATGATCGCGCAGGCCCGCTGGTCACCCTCCAGGACGTCGCGGCGGATGTCCCAGTCGAAGGAGCCGATGCCGTTGGCGGCCATCGCGGGCTCCAGCCAGTCCGGCATGGAGTCGGCGGAGGAGGGCGGCAGGCCGCCGGACAGCACGGGCGCCAGCCGCCCGGAGGCGAGCACCGGCGGTGTGCGGACGGAGTTGCGGCGGGTGGCCTGCGCGGGCGTGCGGGGAGCGGGCGGGTGCGGCTCCGCGGCGGGCAGGTGCCGCTCCGCGGCGGACACGCCGGGAGGAAGCGTCGGCCCCGGCGACTCGGGCTCAGTGGGCATGCTGCTCCTGCCGCTGCCGTGGCGGACCGCGCCGACCGTCCGGACGGGCCGCGTGGCGGTGTGATGGGTCGTGCTGGATCGGGCGGTGCCGACGGGCGGTGGTCAGTCGAGGTTCGGTCTCCCCGCTGCTTCCCGCACGTGGACACACATTCCCACCATCCTGTCCAATGTTCGGCCGAGCGGCAATGGCAACGGGCCGGAAATCTTGCGCTCCGCCTTGTGTTCAGGGCTTGCTTCGGGAACGGATCAATCGGAGACGAACAATCGTACGGGTGTCGCGTTCGGGTTCGCCGACGGGCTTCGGCGGACGTTGGCGGACATGGGCGGGCTTCGGCGGACGTTGGCGGGCTCCGCCGGACTTCGGCGGACTTCGGCGGGTCACGGCATCGCGAGCTCGAACCAGGTGACCTTGCCGTCGCCGCGCAGCTGCACGCCCCAGGAGTCCGCCAGCGCCTCCACCAGCAGCAGCCCGCGCCCCGAGGTCGCGTACTCGGCGTCCGGCTCGCGCCGCCGCCCGGGCAGCCGGCTCGCGCCGTCCTGCACCTCGACCCGCAGCCGGCTGTCCGTACCGAGCACCGCGTCGAAGACCGCGCCCTTGCCGGTGTGCTGCAACGCGTTGGTGACCAGCTCGGAGGAGAGCAGCTCGGCGGTGTCGGACAGCTCCGGCACCCCCCAGTGGCTCAGCGCCGTACGCAGCCGGTGCCGCACCGCGCCCACCCCGACCAGGTCGGCCGGTTCGAGCGTCAGGTGCAGCCGGCGGTGCAGCGCGCACCCCGGGGCCGACGCACCCGGCAGGGCCGTTCCGGCGCCGACGACCGGGCCCTGGACCGGCCCGGACCGGTAGGCGTCGCCCGAACTCGTCCGCTGCCGCGGGAATCGCGACTGACCGTCCATCAACAGATGCCCCCGCCCTCAAAATCCGGGCCCCCGCCTCCGGATCCCCCGCCGGCCGGGTGGCCCCCTCGTACTGAACCACCATCCTCATGCCCAGTTGACGGCGTTTGCAACAGTGTGCGTCCGATCACGTGGGGTGAAAGGGGCACGGGGAGGTTCACGTGATCCAACTGCCCGCGCCGGACAGGTTTGCGAAGCGCAGAGGCTGTTTTCGAGACCGCCCCCACCCGATCCCGCGCACACCCTGCGCCCGTACGGACCGTGCGCGGGGCCGCGCGCCCCTACCCGCACCACCGCCGTGCGCCGCCCGGCGAGCAGGCCCGCTCGCCCCCGCCACCCGCCCCGCTGCTCGCCCCGCCGCCCGTCCCGCTTCTCACCCCGCCGCCCGCCCCGCCGCCCGCCCGAGGGGCCGAAGGCTCCGGGAGCGGCAACGCTGGACACAGAGCCCCGGTGCGGGTTCAATGAACCGAGATGTTTGAACGCCGTTCTAACATCATCCGGAAGCCCAGGGCCCCGAACCCACCCCCTCCCCGGCGACCGCGAGCGAGGAACCGTGCGACTGACCCCCACCGAGCGGGACCGGCTGCTGATCTTCACAGCAGCCGAACTGGCCCGCGCCCGCCGCGCCCGGGGCGTGCGCCTCAACATCCCCGAGGCGACCGCCCTGATCGCCGACACCGTCTGCGAAGCCGCCCGCGACGGCCGCCGCCTCGCCGAGGCCGTCGAGGCCGGCCGCTCGGTCCTCACCGCCGCCGACGTCCTGCCCGGAGTGCCCGACGTGGTCACCGTCGTCCAGGTCGAGGCCGTCTTCGAGGACGGCACCCGGCTCGCCGTCGTCGACGACCCCTTCCGGGGCGCCGGCTCGCTCGGCGACGAGGCCCCCGGCCGCGCGCTGCCAGGCGACGGCGCCGGCTACGACCCGGTCGAGGAGACCCTGCTCATCCCCGTCCACAACACCTCCCGGGTGCCGATCTCGGTCACCTCCCACTTCCACTTCTTCGAGGCCAACCCGCGCCTGGCCTTCGACCGGGCCGCCGCCTACGGCACCCACCTGGCCGTCCCGGCCGGCTCCTCGGTGCGCTTCGACCCCGGCGCCACCGTCGAGGTCGGCCTCGTCCCGATCGGCGGCGCACGCGTCGCGATCGGCTTCGCCGGACTCGTCGACGGCCCCCTGGACGCCCCCGGCGCCAAGGACGCCGCCCTCGCCAAAGCCCGCGCCACCGGCTACCTCACCGACTTCGACGACCAGGAGGTGCCCTCGTGAGCTCCCTCACCGCCCACGACTACATCTCCGTGCACGGCCCCCGGGCCGGCGACCGGATCCGGCTCGGCGACAGCGGACTGATCGTCCGCGTCGAATCCGACTCCCAGGCCCCCGGCGACGAATTCCTGGCCGGCTTCGGCAAGACCGCCCGTGACGGCCTCCACCTCAAGCCCGCCGCCGTCCGCGACACCTGCGACGTCGTGATCAGCAACGTCCTGGTGATCGACGCGATCCAGGGCATCCGCAAGACGTCCATCGGCCTGATCGGCGGCCGGATCGCCTCGATCGGGCGGGCCGGCAACCCGGACACCCTGGACGGCGTCGAGGTGGTCGTCGGCACCGGCACCACCATCGTCTCCGGCGAAGGCCTGATCGCCACCGCCGGCGCCGTCGACACCCACGTCCACCTGCTCTCGCCGCGGATCATGGAGGCCTCGCTGGCCTCCGGCGTCACCACGATCATCGGCCAGGAGTTCGGCCCGGTCTGGGGCGTCGGCGTCAACTCGCCCTGGGCGCTGCGCCACGCCTTCAACGCCTTCGACGCCTGGCCCGTCAACATCGGCTTCCTGGGCCGCGGTTCGTCCTCCGACGAGGCCCCGCTGGTGGAGGCGCTGGCCGAGGGCGGCGCCTGCGGCTTCAAGGTGCACGAGGACATGGGCGCCCACACCCGCGCACTGGACACCGCGCTGCGCGTCGCCGAACAGTACGACGTCCAAGTCGCCCTGCACACCGACGGGTTGAACGAGTGCCTGGCGGTCGAGGGCACCCTGCGGGTGCTGGAGGGCCGGACCGTCCACGCCTTCCACATCGAGGGCTGCGGCGGCGGACACGTCCCCAACGTGCTCAAGCTGGCCGGCGTGCCGAACGTCATCGGCTCCTCCACCAACCCCACCCTGCCCTTCGGCCGGGACGCCCTCGGCGAACACTTCGGCATGATCGTCTCCGCCCACGACCTCAAGACCGACCTGCCCGGCGACGCCGCCATGGCCCGCGACCGCATCCGGGCCGGCACCATGGGCGCCGAGGACGTGCTGCACGACCTCGGCGTCATCGGCATCACCTCCTCCGACGCCCAGGGCATGGGCCGCGCCGGCGAGACGGTGCGCCGCACCTTCGCGATGGCCGGCAAGATGAAGGCCGAACGCGGACCGATGGACGGCAACGGCTCGTACGGGACCACCGAGAGCGGCGACGACAACGAGCGCGTGCTGCGCTACATCGCCAAACTCACCGTCAACCCCGCCATCGCCCACGGACTCGCCCACGAGGTCGGCTCGATCGAGATCGGCAAGCTCGCCGACATCGTGCTCTGGCGCCCCGACCACTTCGGCGCCAAACCGCAACTCGTCCTCAAGGCCGGCTTCCCCGCGTACGGCGTCACCGGCGACCCCAACGCCGCCACCGACCGCTGCGAACCCCTCGTCCTGGGGCCCCAGTTCGGGGCCCACGGCGCCACCGCCGCCGACCTCTCGGTGGCCTTCGTCGCCCAGGCCGCCGCCGACGGCGCCCACCCCCACCGAGCCGCCGACGGACTCCCCACCCGCCGCCGCCGGGTCGGCGTCCGCGGCACCCGCGGCATCGGGCCGCGCGACCTCGTCCGCAACGCCCGCACCGGCCACGTCGAGGTCACCGAGACCGGACTGGTCTCGCTCGACGGCGCACCCCTGCGCTCCGAACCCGCGGACAGCGTCTCGCTCAGCCGCCTCTACTTCCTCTGACCCCGTCGCTCACTTCTTCCTCAAGGACCCGATGATGACCACCCCCACGCCCGCCTCCCTCGGCTACCGGATGCCCGCCGAGTGGCACCCCCACGAGCGCACCTGGATGGCCTTCCCCACCACCAACCCCACCTTCGAGACCCCCGAGCAGCTGCACGCCGGCCGCGAGGCCTGGGCCGCCGTCGCCGACACCATCGTCCGGTACGAGCCGCTCACCCTGATCGTCAACACCGGCGAGACCGCCGACGCCCGCCGGTACGTCTCCGAGGCCGTCGAGATCGTCGAACGCCCGCTCGACGACGCCTGGATGCGCGACATCGGCCCCTCGTTCGTGATCGACGGCAAGGGCTCGCTGGCCGCCACCGACTGGATCTTCAACGGCTGGGGCGCCCAGTCCTGGGCCCGCTGGGACAAGGACCAGCACGTCGCCGAGCACATCAGCGAACTCACCGGCGTCCAGCGCTTCGCCTCCCGGCTGATCAACGAAGGCGGCGGCATCCACGTCGACGGCGAGGGCACCGTCCTCGTCACCGAGACCGTCCAGCTCGGCGAGGGCCGCAACTCCGACTGGACCAAGGAGGACGTCGAGGCCGAACTGCACGCCCACCTCGGCACCACCAAGGCCATCTGGCTGCCCCGCGGACTCACCCGCGACTACGACGAGTTCGGCACCCGCGGCCACATCGACATCGTCGCCTCCTTCGTCCGCCCCGGCGTCGTCGTCGCCCACGTCCAGCCCGACCCGGCCCACCCCGACCACGAGGTCTGCCAGGAGCTCGTCGCCGTGCTGCGCGCCGCCACCGACGCGCAGGGCCGACAGCTGGAGGTCATCGAACTGCCCGCCCCCACCGTCCTGTTCGACGAGGACGGCGAACCGGTCGACTACTCCTACATCAACCACTACGTGGCCAACGGCGCCGTCGTCCTGTGCGCCTTCGACGACCCGCGCGACCAGGAGGCCGCCGACATCCTCGCCAAGGCCTACCCCGGCCGCACCGTCGAACTCGTCGACGCCCGCGGGATCTTCGCCAACGGGGGCGGAATCCACTGCATCACCCAGCAGCAGCCCAAGGCCTGACGCCGGGGGTACCGGAGCGGGGAGCCTCCCCCGCTCCGGTACCGTTCGGACTTCCACCAGCGCCGCCGTCTCCCCGTCTCGTCTCGCCCGTCTCGCCCGTCTCCCGCGTCAGGAAGCAGCCCCACCATGGCCGACCCCCGCCCGCGCCGCCCGGCGCGCCCCCGCGAGGAGGTCTACGCCACCGCCCGGGCCGCGATCGCCGAACACGGACTCGCCAAACTCACCATGGCCGGACTCGGCAAACAGCTCCAGATGAGCGCTGGACACCTGCTCTACTACTTCGGCAGCAAGGACCAGCTGCTGCTCGAAACCCTCCGCTGGAGCGAGGACCAGCTGGGGGCCCGCCGGCGCGCAGCCCTCACCGACCCGGCCCTCGACCCCTGGCAGCGCCTCGACGCCTACCTGCGGCTCTACCTGGCCGAAGGCCCCGGCGACCCGCGCTGGATCCTCTGGGTGGAAGTCTGGGGCCGCTCCCCGGCCAGCGCCGAACTCCGCCAGGGGCAGCAGGAGATCGAGGCGCCCTGGCAGGCCGACCTGGTCACCCTCATCGAGCAGGGCACCAGCACCGGCCACTTCACCCCCGGACCGGCCGCCGACCGCGCCGGCCAACTCCGCGCCCTCCTCGACGGCCTGGCCGTCCCCATCGCCATCGGCCTCCCCGGCGCCCACCACCCCACCGCCCTCACCCAGGCCACCGCCGTCGCCACCATCCTGCTCCGCACCTGAGGCACCCCGGCCACTGAGCCCTGGCCGCCTCTTCCGGTGCAGCACCCCCGGCCCGCCGGGGGTCGGGCCCCGCGCGCGGCGTGCCTCTCGGGGGAAATATGTAGACCGATCTACTGGCTGGCCATCCCGGAGAATATGTAGATCGATCTACAGATTCATCGGGCTTCTCGACCACGCCGCCACCCCGCCCGCACCAAAAGTCGACCCAGCCGACTTCCCATGCAGCGCGCGCAGAAGTAGACCGACCGGTCTATAGATTTCTTCCCCAGCGCACTCGCCGCTCCCGCACCAGAAGTCGGCCCAGCCGACTTCTGGTGTCCGGAGGGCCGGGGCCGGGGCCAGGGCCAGGGCCGGGGCCGGGAGAACTGAGCTGCGGCCCGCCGGCAGGGCGTTCGCCCCTCGGTCCTCGGCCCTCGCCCGACCAGATGCGGGAGGGCCACGGCACCACGGCACCCGGTGCACCGGGGGGCGAACACAGATCCGGTTGAGCCAGAAGTCGGCCGGGTCGACTTCTGGCTACGCGGGGCCTGCTCTCTCAGCCCGACCCGCCTGCCCGAGAGTGCCACGCCCCCGATGAGCACCGAGCACTCGCACGGGGACTGTGCACCAGAAGTCGGGCGGATCGACTTCTGGTGTGCGGGGCTTGCTGCCCCGCCCGGCCGGCTCCGGGTCGGGAAGGGGGCGGCCCGACGGGCGGCGGGCGCCGTGGGGGGCTGCGCTGGAAGTCGGGCGGGCCGACTTCTGGTGCGATGGGGCTTGGTCATTCGGTCCAGATGGCGGCGGCGGTGCGGTCGTCGGCGTAGCCCTTGGCGCGGACTTGGACCTGGCGGAGGAAGTCGACGGTGCCCGGGGGGTGGGGGTGGGCCCAGTGGGAGGAGAGGAAGTGGGCGACCGCCGGTTCGTCGGCGATGGGGCGGGACAGGCCCGGGGTGCAGAGGAGCAGGATGTCGCCCGGGGTGGCGGGGACGAGCCGGAAGCGGAACGGGCGCGAGTCCGGCACGGGGGCCTCCGGGACGGGCGGCTGGCCGTCCGGGTGGTGGAGCAGCCGGGCCGCGTAGGCGTCGATCCAGTGGCCCGAGCGCAGCAGGTAGAGCCCGCCGGGCCCGACGCCGAAGGCGGCGCGGTAGCCGGCCGCCGGGTCCAGCGACATCAGCAGACAGTGCAGCGAGGCCGGGGACGGGCTGTCGTCCCCCTCCGTCTGGGGGGCGAGGGCCCGCAGCGGGGCGGCCGCGCCGGTGGCCAGGCGCTGGAGGCCGTAGCGCAGCCGGTCGCGGGCACCGTCGCGCAGGTCGGCGGCGAGGCCGGTCCGGCTGCGTCCGATGGTGGCGGCGAGCTGGCGGCAGGCCTCGCCCGTCCCCGCGGCGACGGCCTGCGGGGTGAGTGACTCGTCCTCGGCGCCGCCGGTGCGCTCGTAGCCGGCGAGGACGGCGAGCAGCAGCCCGTCGGGGCCGTCGCCGAACCTGGTGACCAGCAGGCTGTCCCGGCGCGGCTCGCCGCGGTAGCGGGCGGAGTCGCCGCGGACGGAGACCGCGCGCAGCACGGTCGCCCCGTACTGGGCGCCTTCGAGCGCGGTGTCCGGCACGACGGCGTCGAGGGTGTCGGGGTCGGCCTCCGGTACGGCGGTCGGCTCGGGGCCGTAGGTCGGGGGGCGTTCGCCGACGTGGGGGACGGTGGGAGGGGTCTCGGCGAGCGGGGTGCGGATGGCGAGGCGCGGGTCGGGGACCGAGGCGGGGACGGGGACGGGGACGGGGGCCACGGGTTCGGGGTCGGGCTGCGGCGCGTGGTCGGGCTCGGGCTCGGGGGTTGCGGCGGGAGGAGGGGTGGGGGCGGGGGCGAGCTCGGGGACGGGCTTTTCCAGGGAGACCGGGGGGACCGGGGAGACCGGGGAGACCGGGGTGGGCGGCTGCTCGGGCTCGGGCTCCGCCGCGGGGGGCTCGGGGGCCTGCTGGGTCTCGGTCGAGCTGCGCTGGCGCCCGATGCCGCCGGCGCCCTCGATGACGCCGAGCGCGTCGTCGAACCAGTCGTCGATGCTGTCCCGTTCGTCCACGGGCGCCTCCACGGGCTCGTCCGCAAGCTCCTCCGCAGCTTCCGCCGCGGGCTCCGGCACCGGCGGAGCGGTGCGCTGCGGCCCGATGAGTCCGGCCGCCGTGTCGAACCAGTCGTCGACGCTGCCGTCGCCCGGGTCGGCGTGCGGGGTGTCGGGGAGGGTGCCCGCCGGACCGTCGTAGACGGTGTCCCACCAGCCGTCGTCGGGCCGGGGCGGCTGTGCGGGTGCACCCTGCTTGCTCATCTGGCGGCTCCTGGTCGGTCCGTGGTCGCGCCGCCCCCGGCGGGGCCGGACTGGCGTCATTGTCTCCAAGTGCAACGACCGTGTCCGGGTTTCGGCGACAACCGGTCACCGATCGGATCATCCCGGCCACCGCGCTCACCTGCCGGTTCACGGCCGTCCGGGCAGCTGGGTGGGACGGGTGTCACCGACTCGTTCGCTCCCGTTCCGTCCCTGCTTGCCGGATGTGCCCCGAGCAGGGCGTTTCCTGGACATTGGGGGGTGTTGGCGGCCGAAAATGAGGTCCGAGGAGGGGCATCGCTTCACCCGTTCGGCTGATTAAATGTGCGCATGACCGCGTCGGCCCCGAGCTCGCCCCGACCGGGGAGGGCCGCACCGGCGGGCCGCCCGGCGGGTGTGCTGTTGGTCCTGTTGCTGGTCGCGCTGTTGTCCGCGCTGCCGTGTTCGGGCCTGGCGAAGGCGGACGCCCCCGTCCGCCCCGGCCCGGCCCCGGTGAGCGCCGTGTCCCTGGTGAGCGCCGTCTCGCTGGTGAGCGCGGCGGACGCCGTCGCGCCGGCACCGCACGCCCACGACGCCCGCGACGCCCGCGACGTCGTCCGGGCGTCCGACCACCACTGGTTCGGGGAACCGCAGGAGCACTGGATCCTGTGCACCGCCGACGGCCAGCCACCGCGCAACAACGGCTGCTCCAGCCACCCGTTCTGCCCGCAGGACGCCCAGTTGCCCAACCCGCCGCCGCATCCGCAGCCCGCCGTACTGCCGTTGGCCGTGCCGACGCCCGAGGCGCTGCCCCGGGCGGTGCCCGCGGGTCTGCTGGACGGTCCGCGCCCCGCGCCGGATCTGCACGAACTCCAGGTCCACCGGTCCTGAGCGGAACCCACCGCCGACGCTCCCGTCGGCGGGTCCGCCCTACCCCCACTACAGCCGACCGCCGCCACAGCCGTGCGCGGCGGGGACAAGGACGACCATCATGGGTTCCGCCTCCAAGCAGTCCAACAAGCCCGGTGCCAAGGGCAACGTCGACCGCCGCGCCCGGATCGCCGAGCTGCGCGCCGCCGAGCAGCGCCGCGACCGCCGCAACAAGGTGATCGCCTCGGTGGCCGCCGGTGTGCTGGTGGTCGGTGCGATCGGCACCGCCACCTGGTTCGTCATGGACCAGAACCAGAAGAAGAAGGACCGCGTGGCCGCCGCCAACGCGGACATCCCGGGCGTGAAGACCTTCGGCGACCTGAGCCGCAACCACGTCAAGGAGAAGGTCAACTACCCGATGACCCCGCCGGTCGGCGGCGACCACAACGCGGTCTGGCTGGACTGCATGGGCCACGTCTACGACCAGCCGGTCGAGAACGAGCGCGCCGTCCACTCGCTGGAGCACGGCGCGGTCTGGGTGACGTACAACGGCAAGGCCACGCCGGACGACATCAAGACCCTGTCCGACAAGGTCAAGAACACCCCGTACTCGCTGATGAGCCCGTACCCGGACGAGCAGGGCACCATCACCCTGAACGCCTGGAGCACCCAGCTGATCGTGGACAGCGCCAGCGACCCGCGGGTCAGCCAGTTCTTCACCAAGTACGTCCAGGGCAAGCAGACCCAGGAGCCCGGCGCCTCCTGCACGATGGGGCAGATGTGACCGCCGAGGGGGCCCGCCCGGAGGACGTCCCGGCGGCGGAGGCCGAATCGGCCGGGGTCGCGGACGCGGCCGGGGCCGGGGCCGGGGCCGGGACGACGGAGCCGACCGGCCGGCCGGGCCGTCGGCGGATGTGGTGGCCGGCCGCGCTGGCCGCCGCGGTGGCGCTGGCGCTCGGGGTGCCGGCCCTGGTGGCGGGTTCGACCACGGCCTCCGGCTCCTCCTCGGTCGCCGTCCCGGCCGACGACTCGCCCGAGGCCGGGTTCGCCCGTGACATGGCGACCCACCACCAGCAGGCGGTCGACCTGTCGTTCATCGTCCGGGACCGCACCAGCGACGAGCCGACCCGCACCCTCGCCTTCGACATCATCAACACCCAGGCCAACCAGCGCGGGATGATGATGGGCTGGATCGACCAGTGGGGGCTGTCGCAGCACTCGCCGGCCAAGCCGATGGCGTGGATGAGGATGGGCCACGACTACCAGGCCCACGACGGTTCGCTGATGCCCGGCATGGCCACCAACACCCAGATGGCGAAGCTGCGTTCGCTCAGCGGGCGGGACGCCGAGGTGTACTACCTGCAGCTGATGATCGAGCACCACAAGGGCGGCGTCGAGATGGCCCAGGGGTACGTCGACATGGCGAAGAACGACGTCGAGAAGCGGCTCGCCCAGTCGATGGTGGTCGCCCAGACCTCCGAGGTGGAGCTGATGACCGACATGCTCAAGGAGCGCGGCGCCGCCCCCGGCGTCCCCGCGTCCTGACACCCGCTGGTCCTGCTGCTGTTCCTCTGTTCCCGCTGTTCCGCTGTTCCGCTGTTCCGCTGTTCCCGCTGTTCCCCCGTTGTCACGTTCCCTCCGTTCCCTCCGTTCTCCCGGACGGCCGGGGCGCGCGGGCGGTCCCGTACCGGCCCGCACCGCGCCCCGGCCGTCCGCCGTTCCACAGCACCTGGAGTTCCCGCATGACCCCTCAAGCGCCCTGGCTGATCGTCGGACTGGGCAACCCCGGCCCCTGGTTCCGGACGACCCGGCACAACGCGGGGTTCCTGACCGTGGACCGGCTGGCCGAACGGCACGGCGCCCGGTTCCGGCGGCGCGGGATCGGCGGCACGGTCGCGGAGATCGAACTGGACGGGCGGCGGGTGCTCCTGGCCAAGCCGCAGTGGTTCATCAACCTGTCCGGTCGGCCGGTGTCCGGCCTGATGCGCCGGTACGGGGTGCCGGTGGAGCACCTGGTGATCGTCCAGGACGACCTGGACTTCGCTTACGGCTCCGGCAAGTTGAAGCGCGGCGGCGGGCCGGGCGGGCACAACGGGGTCCGTTCGGTGGGTGACGTGCTCGGCACCCGGGACTTCATCCGGCTGCGCTTCGGCATCGGCCGCCCACCGAAGGGACAGAGTGTCGGCGACTACGTGCTCAAGAAGTTCACGGACGAGGAACTGGCCGCGATGCCAGAGGTGTTGGAGCGCTGCGCGAACGCCCTGGAGACGCTGGTGCGGCTCGGCCTGAACCGGGCCCAGGATGCCCTGAACATCAGCGCGCCCTGAGGCCCTCCGGGCCGCCGGGGCCCCTCCGCCCGGGGCCGTGCGGGTCGAAGCCCGCTCGGTCCGGGCCGTCCCGGCGCGCGGTCGGGCGGGTCAGGGCGACGGCCGCCACCGCGACCGCCGCGAGGGCGACCAGCACCGTCCGCCCACCGGACGCCGCGCCCGCCAGGTGGACACCGAGGACCGACAGCGCCATGCCCAGCGCCGTACCGAGGCTGCGCGCCATGTTCACCATGCCGCCGCCGACGGCCGAGCACTCCGCCGGGACCGCCCGCATCACCAGGGCGTTGTTGGCCGGCAGCAGCAGCCCCAGCCCGTAGCCGGCCACCAGCAGCGGGGCCGCCACCGCCGCGCCCGAGGCGGGCAGCACGGCGAACAGCAGCAGCCCGGCGGCGGCGAGGCCGGCCCCGGCGCGGCACCGGGCGACGTCCGACCAGCCCCGGGGCAGCAACTCACCGCCGACCGTCGCGGCGACCGCGAACGCGGCGGGCAGCAGGGTGACCACCAGGCCGGCGGCCGCCGTCGAGACGCCCGCGCCGGTGAGCAGCACCGGGCCCAGTACGAGCGGGCAGAACAGCAGCAGGTAGCCGATCAGCGCGACCACCAGCCCGGACCGCACACCCGGGGTGTTGACCAGCCCGGGTGCCAGGACCGGCCTGGCCGCCCGCCGCTCCTGGCGCACCAGTGCCAGGGTGAGCACCGCGGCGGCCGCCAGCAGGACGACCACGGCCCAGCCGGGCAGCGGCAGGCCGGAGGCGGTGGAGAGGGCGAGCAGCAGCGAGGTGGTCGCGCCGGTGAGGAGCAGCATGCCGGGCAGGTCGAAGCGGGGCTCGGAGGACGTGCGGCGTGCAGAGCCTCGGGGTACGGAACCGCGAGGTGCGGGAACGGTGGTGGGGACGGTGGTCGGCCCGTCGGCCGCGGTCCGGGTGCGGGGCAACAGGTACCAGCCGGCCACGATGCCGAACAGCGCGATCGGCACGTTGACCCAGAACACCCACTGCCAGGAGGCGTGTTCCACCAGCAGCCCGCCGAGGCTCGGCCCCAGCGCCAGCCCGAGCCCCTGGGCGGCGGCCTGGATGCCGAGCGCGCGCCGCATCGCGTGCTCGGGGACACCGCGGGCGACCAGGGCGACGCTGTTGGCCTGCATCATCGCGGCGCCGACGGCCTGTACGGCCCGGCAGCCGACCAGGATCCACAGGCTGCCGGCGAGTCCGGCGCCGAGGGAGGAGAGGCCGAAGACGGCGAAGCCGCCGATGTACACGGTCTTGCGGCCGACCAGGTCGGACAGCCAGCCGACCGGCGCCAGCAGGGCGACCAGGACGAGCAGGTAGGCGAGGGCGACCCATTCGACGGCGGCGAAACCCGCGCCGAAGTGGCGGCCGAGGGCGGGGAAGACCAGGGCGATGACGCTGGCGTCGAGCTGGCCGAGGAAGGCACCGAGACAGACCGTGCCGACGGCCAGCCAGTGGGCGTGGCGCCAGCCGGCTATGCCGCGGGGCCGGGCCCGCTCGGTGAGCAGGCGCGCGGTGAAGGCGGTGGCGTTCATGCCACGAATATATCGGATGCAGATATGTTCTTGCTACGACTTGCTCGCCCTGCGATACGAAACATCTCGCAGGGCGCCCACCCCGCGTCCGAGGACCGGACAGCGCCCCGGGAACGCCCCGTACCAGGCGATACGCTGTCCGCCATGCCGTCGTCACCACACGTTCCCGACCCCGCCACCGAAAGCCCCGACCCGGCGGTCGAGCACGCCCGGCGGCTGACCGACACCGTCACCCGGCTGCGCCGCGCCCTGCGCAGCAGCATCCGCACCGACTACCCCTGGGAGTCCCTGCCGATGGCGCAGGTCGAACTCCTCCAGACGCTCGCCGCCGCCCCGCTCCGGGTCGGCGAACTCGCCGCCCGCCAGCGGCTCGCCCCCAACACCGTCAGCGGCCTGGTCGGCAAGCTCCTGGAAGCCGGCTTCGTCGACCGCCAGGCCGACCCCGGCGACCGGCGCACCGCCCGCATCGCCCTCACCCCCGCCGGACGGCTCCAGCTCGACGACTGGCAGCACGCCCACGAACGCCGCATCGCCACCGCCCTCGGCACCCTCGACCCGGCCGACCGCACGACCGTCGTCCACGCCCTGCCCGCGCTGGACCGGCTCGCCCGCGCCCTCGCCGAGCCCGGGGCGGTCGGCCCCGAGGGGCCCGCGGGCGGGTGAAAACCGCTGGTGGACGGGGTCCGGCGGGCGCTACCGTCCCCGGCATGACCACCACCGAGGTACAGCTCGAACCCTGGACGGACGCCGACCTCGCGCTGCTGCGCCGGGTGAACACCCCGGAGATGAAGAAGCACGTCGGCGGGCCGGAGACGGAGGAGCAGCTGCTCGTCCGGCACGGGCGCTACCTGGACTTCGTCCCGTCCGGGCTGGGCTGCATGTACCGGATCGTGCTGCTGCCCGAGGGCGAGGCCGTCGGCACGGTCGGCTACGGCACCCGCAGCTGGGACGGCGGGACCGTGCACGAGATGGGGTGGAACGTGCTGCCCGAGCACCAGGGGCGCGGCATCGCCGTGACCGCCACCCGGGCCGCCGTCGCCGCCGCCCGGCGCGAGGCCGCGCACCGCTTCCTGCACGCCTTCCCCTCGGTGGACAACCCCGCCTCCAACGCGGTCTGCGCGAAGGCCGGGTTCACGCTGCTCGGCGAGACGGAGTTCGAGTTCCCGCCCGGTCGGTTCATGCGCAGCAACAACTGGCGGGTGGACCTGCGGGGTTGAGACCTGCGGGGTTGAGACCTGCGGGGGGTGGGGCCTGCGGGGTTGAGGCCTCCGGGCACGGGTGTCTCAGAAGAGGGTGCCGCTCTCCAGCTCCAGCAGCCAGCGCTTGCGGTCCACACCCGCGGCGAACCCGGTGAGCGCGCCGCCGGCGCCGAGCACCCGGTGGCAGGGGCGCACGATCAGCAGCGGGTTGGCACCCACCGCGCCGCCGACCGCCCGGACCGTCCGCGGCGACTGCCCGGCCAGTTCGGCGAGTTGGCCGTAGGTCACGGTCGTGCCGTACGGGATCTCGTCCAGCGCGGCCCAGATCCGGCGGCGGAACTCGGTGCCCTCGGGGGCGAGCGGGAAGTCGAAGGTGGTGCGGTCGCCCTTGAAGTAGGCGGTCAGCTGGGCGACCGGCTCGGCCAGGGCCTCGGGGTCGTACTCCCAGTCGTCGGCGGGCTCGGCCAGCGCGTACTTCTGCCCGGGCGCGGTGACCGTGGCCAGGGCCGCGGGACCGCCGTCCTCGGGCAGCACGCCGCTGAGCAGCAGCGGGCCGAACGGGCTCTCCATGGTGGTGTAGACGGTGGTGCTCATGCCGGGTCGTTCTCCGTTCCGGTGTTCGTGCTGGTGCTGGTGCTGGTGCTGGTGCTGAGGATGGTGCTGGTGCTGTCGGCGCTCGCGGGACCGGCCCACAGGCGGTGGACGGCGTAGGAGCGCCACGGGGCCCAGGCCTCGGCGGCGTGGGCGGCAGCCTTGGCGTCGCCGGGGGCGCCGAGCCGGAGGAGGCCGTGCTTGACGCCGATGTCGGTCGGGAGGAAGACGTCGGGGTCGGCGAGGGCGCGCATCCGCAGGTAGCCGACCGTCCAGGGGCCGATGCCGGGCAGCGCCAGCAGCCGGGTGGCGGCCTCCTCCCGGTCGACGCCGCCGTCCAGGCGCACCACGCCCTCCGCCAGCGCGGCGCACAGGCCGGTGAGCGCCCGGCGGCGGGCCGCGGGCATCGCGAAGTCCTCCGGGTCGGCGGTGGCCAGCACCGCCGCCGAGGGGAAGAGCAGCCGCAGTCCGCCGCTCGGCTCGGGCAGCGCGGCGCCGTACTTCTCCGCGAGCCGGCCCGCCAGGGTGCGGGCGGCGCCGACGGTGATCTGCTGGCCGAGCACGGCACGGACGGCGAGCTCGTGCGGCTCCACGTGGCCGGGCGAGCGCAGGCCGGGGCGCTCGCGGACCAGCGGGCCGAGCACCGGATCGGCGCCGAGCTGCTCGTCCACGGTGTCCGGGTCGGCGTCCAGATCGAACAGGCCGCGCAGGCGCTGGACGGCGGTCGGCAGGTCGCGCAGGTCGGCGAGCAGCAGGCGGCAGTCGAGCCAGCCGCGGGTGCGCGGGTCCTGCGGTGCCAGGCCGTCGACCTCGGCGATGCCGTGCCCGTACGGGAGCGCGAGGGTGCGCCGGTAGGTGCGCACACCGGGGCGCGCGCCGGGTACCACCTCCTCCACGCCGGGGACGGCGCGCAGCTCCAGGAAGTCGATCAGGTGGTCGCTGTCCAGCGCGCCGCGATAGGCCAGGCGCAGGGTGAGCCCACCGGCCGGGGTCGCCGTGCGGCGGCCGGACACCACCTCGGCGCGCAGGCCGCTGGGGGTGCGGTCGTAGACCTCGCGCACGGTGTCGTTGAACTGGCGGACGGAGGCGAAGCCGGCCGCGAACGCGATGTCGGTGACGGGGAGTTCGGTGGTCTGCAGGAGCAGCCGGGCGGTCTGGGCGCGGCGGGCCCGGGCCAGCGCGATCGGACCGGCGCCGAGCTCGGCGGTGAGCTGGCGCTGGAGCTGCCGGGCGCTGTAGCCGAGGCGGTCGGCCAGGCCCGCGACGCCCTCGCGGTCCACCACGCCGTCGCCGATCAGGCGCATCGCGCGGCCGACCAGGTCGGCGCGGTGGTTCCACTCCGGGGAGCCCGGCACCGAGTCCGGGCGGCAGCGGCGGCAGGCTCGGAAGCCTGCGCCCTGGGCGGCCGCGGCGCTGGGATAGAAGCGGCAGTTGGCACGTTTGGGGGTCACGGCGGGGCAGCTCGGCCGGCAGTAGATGCCGGTGGAGGTGACCGCCGTGAAGAAGACGCCGTCGAAGCGGGCGTCGCGGCTGTCCACGGCTCGGTACCGAATGTCGTCGTCGATCACGTTGTCCAGTTTGCGGGATCGGACGAGGGGTGACTGGCGGGAATCGGACATTGCCGTTGGGGGCTTCCCCCTCCCCTCCCCCCTCCCCCACCCTCCCGCCGCCACCACCACCCACCACCCACCCACCCACACACCCACCACCGGGCCCGGCTCCAAACCCGGCTCCATACCGGGCCCCGCCCGGCCCCGCCCGGCTCGCACGGCTCCGCCTCGGCCCATCCCCGCACTGGCCGGCCGCCGGCCGACCGGTCAGTGCGGGACGTCACGCCCGGGCTCGCCGGGCGGACGCTGGGCCATGGAGCTGCTGAACCGCTGCGCCGAGGACGGATCCGGTCAGCGCTTCACCGGACCGCCTGCCGCACGCATCGACTTGGTGATCGCCTTCCACTTGTTCAGCCGGGCCTTGGCGACCCGGGCGTCGGTGCGCGAGGCGATCCACTCGTTCTCGCGCTGGAGCTTGAGGTAGCTGTCCATCCGGCGCTGCGGCAGGGTGCCGTCCTCCAGCGCCGCGCGGACCGCGCAGCCGGGCTCGGTGTGATGGCTGCAGTCGTGGAAGCGGCAGCCCTCGGCCAGCTCGGCTATGTCGGCGAAGGCCAGGTCCACCCCCTCGCCACCGTAGAGGCCGACCTCGCGCAGCCCGGGGGTGTCGATGAGCACGCCCCCGCCGGGCAGCGGTATCAGCTCGCGGGTGGTCGTGGTGTGGCGCCCCTTCTGGTCGACCTCGCGGGCTTCCTGGACGGTCATCACGTCGGCGCCGACCAGCGCGTTGGTGAGCGTGGACTTGCCCACGCCGGACTGGCCGATCAGCACCGTGGTGCCGGGGGCGCAGGCGCGGAGCACGTCGATGCCCTCGCCGCTCTCCGCGCTGACCACCAGCACGGTGACGCCCGGTGCGACGGATTCGACGTCGGCCCGGATGAACTCGGCGTCGTCGACCAGGTCGGCCTTGGTGAGGACGACCAGCGGTTCAGCGCCGGACTCCCAGGCCAGGGCCAGGAAGCGCTCGATCCGCCCGAGGTCGGGATCGGCCGCGAGCGAGGCGGCGATCAGTACGGTGTCGACGTTGGCCGCCAGCACCTGGCCGTCGGAGCGCTTGCCGGCCACCTTGCGGATGATCGCGGTGGAGCGCGGCAGCAGCGCGGAGACGGCGGCCATCGGCTGGGCGTGCAGGTCGACGGCGGCCCAGTCGCCCGTGCAGGGGCAGTTGATCATGTCGGCGTCGCCCACCGGCCGGGTGTCGAGCCGGAGGGTGCGCAGCTCGCCCGTCTCCGGGTCGGCCAGGACGGCGTCGCACTGGCCGCGGTCGACCCGGGTGATGCGGGCGGGGAGCAGGCCGGCCTCGGCGAGCGGGACGAAGAGCTCGTCGAGCTCGGGCGTCCAGCCGTAGCGGGCCAGCGGGGAACTCTCGGTGGGGAAGGAGGAGGAGAACAGCGAAGTGGAGGCAGCGTTGAACAACGCAGTGGCCCTTCGGGAGGAGATGGTCCCGGCGGGCTACGGCTGGCGCGGAAGGCTCAGCCGGCGGCCGGGAAGAGGAGGTGAACGCGCGTGCTGCCCAGGGCAGCTATCGGGGCGACAACGACCACGGGGTTCACCTCCTGCTCTCTACTCCTCGGGCGGCCCAATGGCCCCCGAACCGATGTGTCACACGCTAGCGGGGCGGGCGGTTGGGGCCAACCTATTTTTGACCTGCGGAAATGCGGCAGGGAGGGGTTGCAGCGGGCCAACATTGGCCCGGCCGCAGGACGGCGCACGACGGACGATGCGCGACGGACGACAGACGACGCACGACGGACGACAGAGGACCCACGACGCACGACGCACGACGCACCGACCCGCCGCTACCCCCCGTAGCGGTGCTTGAGGTTCGGGTCGTCCAGCCACCACGGCCGCATCCCGCCCTCGTCCTCCTCCGGCCGCCCCGCCGCCCGGTCCTGCGCGGCCTGCGCCTCGAAGCGGGCGTCCAGCTCGGCGTCCACGGCCTTGATCTCCTCGCGCCCCTGCACCACCATCCGCCGCACCAGCGCGGCCAGGAACGGCAGGCCGACGAGGTCGCCCAGCACCCAGAAGGCGTTGCCGCCCCAGGTCTGGTCCTGCGCCAGGCTCGGCCCCCAGGGCCGCCCGAGCGCCACGTAGTAGTGCTCGGCGACGAGGTGCCCGCCGTAGATCAGCACGATCCCGAGCCCCGCGTCGAAGATCACCTCGGCGAAGGTGATGAACAGCCCGACCAGGTGCGGGTACTCGTGCCCGACCGGGTCGAGCTGCAGTCGCGGCCAGAAGTAGGCGAGGCCCAGCAGCACCAGCGCCAGGTGCAGCACCAGGTTGCCGACGCCGCTGGAGACCGACCACTCGTACCAGGGCGTGAAGTAGAGGAGCCACGGCGGCGCCATCAGCAGCGCGGTGGAGACGGCGGGGAACATCAGCACCTTGGAGGGCCGGCTGCGCAGCGCCCGCAGGATCCGCTCCCGCCGGTGCTCCGGCGAGGACCGGACCAGCAGCGAGACGGGGGCGCCGAGCGCGAGCAGCAGCGGGACGACCATGAGCAGCAGCACGACCTGCACGGCCCGGTCGGTGAACAGGACGCGCTCGTACACCCCGAGGCCGGAGCAGGTGCACCAGATCCACAGCAGCAGCCCGCCGAGGAAGGCCGCGGTGCGGGTGGGCTGCCAGCGGGCGCCGTCGCCGCGGTTCGCGGTGCGCACCGCGGCCAGGTACCAGCCGCCGAGCAGCAGCGACAGGGCGAGCACCACCGGTTCGAAGGTCCAGGAGGTGGCCAGGTCGGACCACTGCCACGCGGGCGGGCCGCCGTACGCGAGCACCCGGGCCCCGTCGGCCAACCCGCCGGCCAACGCGCCGTCCACCGCGCCGTTCATCCGTCCGCCCACCTCATCCCTACCGCCGCAGGGGCCGCGGCGCCCGGCCATGATGGCCTTCCCGACGCCGTCCGCCGCAGCCGGGGCCCACCTCTATACCCGGACCTGAACAAAGCTTTGCCAAAGCCGAACAAAGCTTTGCCCAGGCAAAGTTCTGCCCATGGCGACCCCGGAGGCGCAACCGGCGCGAGCCCGCTCCCGTCTGGCAGGATGCACCGTCGGCGATACCGGCCACGTGGGTGACAGCAAGGGGACGACAAGAGGTGCAAAGCACTGCACGCGGCGAGGGCCGGCGGCTGGCCGCGCGCCACCGCAACATCGAGCTGGGCCTGCTGGCGCTCGCGGTGGCCGTCTGCCTGGCCGGACACATCGACGCCTCGCTGGCGATGACCGACAAGCTGCCGCCCGGGCTCCTCGTCCACGGCCTGTCCCTCGGCGCGCTGGTCGCGGTGGCGCACCTGGCGGTGCGCCGGTTCGCACCGTACGCGGACCCGCTGATCCTGCCGCTGGGCGTGTTCCTGACCGGCTTCGGGCTGGTGCTGCTGGACCGGCTGGACTTCAGCTACAAGGCCGCGCACGCCGCCAAGGGCGACTACCAGAAGCTCCCGGCCGCGCCGGGCCAGCTGATGTGGACGTTCATCGCGGTGGCGGCGGCGCTCGCGCTGATCGTCTTCGTCAAGCACCACCGCTTCTTCCAGCGCTACGTCTACGTGCTGATGGCGGGCGCGCTGATCCTGCTGACCGCGCCGATCTTCTCGCCGACCGACAGCTTCGGCGCCAAGCGCTGGATCAAGCTCCCCGGGCTGCCCTCCTTCGAGCCGGACGAGTTCGTGAAGGTCGCGATCACGATCTTCTTCGCGGGCTACCTGATGGCCTCCCGGGACGCCCTGGCACTGGCCGGGCGGAAGGTCTGGGGGATGACCCTCCCGCGCGGGCGGCACGCCGGACCGGTGCTGGCGATCTGGGCGGTCAGCCTGATGGTGCTGATCTTCGAACGCGACCTGGGCACCTCGCTGATCTTCTTCGGCGTCTTCGTCGTGATGCTGTACGTGGCGACCGAGCGCACCAGCTGGGTGGTGCTCGGCCTGCTGATGGCGGTCGGCGGCGCGGCCGTGGTCGGCACCGTGGAGCCGCACGTGCACGGACGCGTCGAGGCCTGGCTGCACCCGCTCGACTACTTTCCCCCGGTCAACAACCAGGCGATCTCCGCACAGCCCGCCGAGGCGCTGTTCAGCCTCGGCACCGGACACATGACCGGGACCGGCCTGGGCTCCGGCCGGCCGTGGCTGATCGGCTTCGCCGGGCGCAGCGACTTCATCTTCACCACCATCGGCGAGGAACTCGGCCTGGCCGGGGTGACCGCGATCCTGCTGGTGTACGTGCTGCTGATCCAGCGCGGGCTGCGCACCGCGGTCGGCCTGACCGACCCGTTCGGCAAGCTGCTGGCCACCGGCCTGTCGGCGGCCCTCGCACTGCAGGTGTTCGTGGTGGTCGGCGGCGTGAGCGGGCTGGTCCCGCTGACCGGCAAGGCGCTGCCCTTCCTGGCGGCCGGCGGTTCCTCCCTACTGGCGAACTGGCTGATGGTCGCCCTGCTGATCAAGCTGAGCGACTCCTCGGGACGCACCGCCATGGACCCGGCCCCGACCAGCCCGGAGCCGCTCCCGGCGCAGGCCGTCCCGGCCGAGCGGGCGGCGGCCGGCACCCCGGCCTCCGCCGCCCCGGGCGGGACCCTGGGGGCGGGCGAACCGCTGGCCGCGGGCCTGGACCCGCTGCCGGGCACCGGGCCCGACCCGGCGGGCCCGTCGTCCGCGCCGTCCGCGCCGCCCGGCCCCGGCCACGCGGACCCGGGCGCCCCCACCGAGCTGCGCCCCTCCTTCGGCCACGCGCCCGGCGCGCCCCGGCCCGACGGACCGCAGCACGGCGGAACGCTGCCCGGCACCCCCCAGTACGGCGGTCCGCAGTTCGGCGGTCCGCAGCACGGTGGAGCGCAGGCGTCGTACGGCTACCCGCCGATCAACGAGCAGTCCACCCACGGCTACGGCCACCCGCAGCAGCCCCCGTACCCGCAGAACCCGACGATCGGCTGACCCCACCGGCACACCCCGGCCCCACCGGCACACCCCACCGACCGGCCGCCGAGCTCCCGTCAAAATCCCGTCAAGGTGCCCCAGGCCCCCGCAGACCGGCCCGGACCGCCCTCGGCACGATTCGTACACAAGTCGAACACCGGCCGACCGCCGTCAGCGCAACCGACAACGCGACCGGCAACGCAGAGGGCCTCCCCCGCACCCGCGAGGGAGGCCCTGCCCGTACGACGCCGCCGCCACGGCCGTGCCCCTACCGTGCCACTAGCGCGCCGCTACCGCTGCTCCCACGGCGGCCGCGGCGGCCTGGGCGGGTACCCCGGCACCTGCTCCGCCCCCGGCCCCGCCCCCGGCGGCTCCGGCGGCGGTGGGGAGGGCCGGTCGCTGTCCGGCGGCGGCGGGGCGGGCCGGTGGTGCGGCCCGGGCCGGGCGGTGAGCCGCGCGCGCACGTTGTCGGCGGCCAGCACGTCGGCCCACCGCTCGGGGTACTCGGCGGGCACGTCGACGTCGTCGCCGTCCTCCTCGCCCCACTCCTCCTCGACGCCCTCGGCCAGGCCGAGTTCGCGGGCGCGCCGGGCCCGTTCGACGGCCCGGCGGGCGGCGACCTCGCGGACCACCGCGGCGGCGGCCTCCTCGTGGGCGCGCTCGTTCTCGGCGCGGGCGTCGGCGGTCTCCAGGGTGGGCCAGCGGCGGTCTATGGCGGCGTTCATGGCGGCGCCGATGAGTACGGCGAGGGCCACCACGAAGATCCACAGCAGGACGGCCACCGGCGCGGCCAGCGAGCCGTACACCGAGGGGCCCTCGACCGAGCTGACCAGGTAGAGCCGCAGGCCGACGCTGCAGAAGACGAGCACCACCAGGGCGACCAGCGCGCCGGGGATGTCCTCGCGCCAGGGCGTGGAGACCGGCACGGCCAGGTGGTAGAGGGTGGTGAGGGAGACGATCAGCAGCAGGATGGCGACCGGCCAGTAGGCGGCGCCGACGAGTCCGGCGGCGCCGGGGACGGCGTTCTCGACCAGTCCGGGCCCGGCCATCAGCAGCGGCAGCACCAGTGAGCCGATCACCAGGGCGCCGAGGTAGAGGCCGAGCGACAGCAGCCGGGTCTTGACGATGCCGCGCTTGCCGTCCAGCCCGTACATGACGGTGATGGTGTCGATGAAGATGTAGAGGGCCCTGGAGCCGGACCACAGCGACAGCAGGAAGCCGATCGAGATCAGGTCGGGCCGGGCCTGGTCGAAGACCTGGCTGAGCAGCGGTTTGACGACCTCGTTGACGGAGGAGTCGGACAGGACCGTTCCGGAGGCCGAGACGATGTCGTGCTTGAGCCGCTCGATGGTGCCCGCGCCGAGGAACCCGTCGAGGTAGCCGAGGGTGGCGGCGAGGCCGAGCAGCAGCGGCGGGATGGACAGCAGGGTGAAGAAGGCCGCCTCGGCGGCGAGGCCGGTGACCCGGTACTCGACGCAGGTGTTGGTGGTGTCCTTGACCAAGTCCCACGCCGTGCGGCGCCACAGGCCCTGTTTGGCCGCGCGCCGGGAGCCCTTGCCCCGGCGCCGGGAGGGCCGTTCGGGGTTCGGTCTGCTCGTATCGCCTGCTGCTTGCACAGGGCTAACGGTATCGGGCCGGGTCGCTCCGGTTGATCTCCCCCGGGGTGCGGGCGCGTGCGCCCCGGCCGTGCGGGCTGCCGTCCGGACACGTGCGCACCGCCGCGTCGGCCGCCGCACCGGACCGCGGTCCGAGCGCCCGTCAGGAGGCCCGGCCGGGAGCGGCGGGAACGCCCGGGTGTCCCAGATGCCGAAACTCCGGAGTCCAGTATGCGGATGTTAGTGGACCGCGAGTCCCGCGCCGTGCGAATCTCTTGCCATGCCTAGCGCCGGAACCACCCTAGTAGGTCGACTCCACGTCGATCTCCTTCGCGTGTCCAGCGCCATCTGTCCGGTGACCTGAGCTCCCACCCCGCCGCACCACCGCACCCGGCGCCGTCCACCCCGCCATCCCCGCACGAGCGGATGCGCAGGCGCCCGCCCGGCCCGGTCAGCTGCTCTCCCGGCCCTGAGAAACCCGCAGGTCACAGCAGCGATCGCACGGCCGAGCACGCCCCGCGACCCACCCGGCGCCAGCGCCACCTGCCCAGAAGGACTTCACCATGGCCACCTCTCCCGAGACTGCCGAGCCCACGGCCGACCGCCCGGTCGCGCCCCGCCCCGCCGCGGCTCGCAAGGTGACCCGCCACCGCGGCGAGGGCCAGTGGGGCATGGGGCACTTCACCCCGCTGAACGCCAACGAGCAGTTCAAAAAGGACGACGACGGTCTCAATGTGCGGACACGTATTGAGACGATCTACGCGCACCGGGGCTTCGACTCGATCGACCCCGCCGACCTGCGCGGCCGGATGCGCTGGTGGGGGCTCTACACCCAGCGCAAGGAGGGCATCGACGGCGGCAAGACCGCGATCCTGGACCCGCACGAGCTGGACGCCGAGTACTTCATGCTCCGGGTGCGCATCGACGGCGGCCGGCTGACCGTCGCCCAGCTGCGCGCGGTCGCCGAGGTCTCCGAGCAGTACGCCCGGGGCACCGCCGACCTGACCGACCGGCAGAACATCCAGTACCACTGGATCCGGATCGAGGACGTCCCGGCGATCTGGCAGAAGCTGGAGGCCGTCGGCCTGTCCACCACCGAGGCCTGCGGCGACACCCCGCGCGTCATCCTCGGCTCGCCGGTGGCCGGCATCGCCGAGGACGAGATCATCGACGGCACCCCGGCCATCGAGGAGATCCAGCGCCGCTTCATCGGCAACAAGGACTTCTCCAACCTGCCGCGCAAGTTCAAGAGCGCGGTCTCCGGCTCCCCGCAGCTGGACGTCGCCCACGAGATCAACGACGTCGCCTTCGTCGGCGTGGTCCACCCCGAGCACGGGCCCGGCTTCGACCTGTGGGTCGGCGGCGGCCTGTCCACCAACCCCAAGCTCGGCGTGCGCCTGGGCGCCTGGGTCCCGCTGGACGAGGTCGCCGACGTCTACGGCGGTGTCATCGGCATCTTCCGCGACTACGGCTACCGGCGCCTGCGCAACCGCGCCCGGCTCAAGTTCCTGGTCGCCGACTGGGGCGTGGAGAAGTTCCGTCAGGTCCTGGAGGACGAGTACCTGAAGTACCGCCTCGTCGACGGGCCCGCGCCCGCCGAGCCCGCCGCCCGCTGGCGCGACCACGTCGGCGTCCACAAGCAGCAGGACGGCCGCTACTACATCGGCTTCGCCCCGCGCGTCGGCCGGGTCGACGGCAAGCTGCTCGGCCGGATCGCCGACCTCGCCGCCGCCCACGGCAGCGACCGGCTGCGCACCACCGCCGAGCAGAAGATGCTGGTCCTCGACATCGCCGAGGAGCACGTCGACTCGGTGGTGGCCGGCCTGGAGGAGCTCGACCTGCGGGTCACCCCCTCGCCGTTCCGCCGCGGCACCATGGCCTGCACCGGCATCGAGTACTGCAAGCTCGCCATCGTCGAGACCAAGGAGCGCGGGCGCACCCTGATCGACGAACTGGAGCAGCGCCTGCCGGAGTTCGCCGAGCCGCTGACCATCAACATCAACGGCTGCCCGAACGCCTGCGCCCGGATCCAGGTCGCCGACATCGGCCTCAAGGGCCAGCTGGTCACCGACGAGCACGGAGAGCAGGTCGAGGGCTACCAGGTCCACCTGGGCGGCGCGCTCGGCCTGGAGGCCGGCTTCGGCCGCAAGGTCCGCGGCCTCAAGGTCACCAGCGCCGGCCTGCCCGACTACGTCGAGCGCGTGCTGACTCGCTACCAGGCCGACCGCGCCGAGGGCGAGCGCTTCGCCCAGTGGACGGCCCGCGCCACCGAGGAGCAGCTGTCGTGAGCGAGCGCAGCGAGCGAACCGGTAGGCAGGGCGTTGTTCGCGAAGCGAACGCCGAGCGGAGCGAGGTGGGCGATGAGTGAGCGAGCCGCGCCGTTCTTCTGCCCGTACTGCGGGGACGAGGACCTGCGCCCGTCCGAGGCCGGCCACGGCGCCTGGGAGTGCCACGGCTGCCGCCGCGCCTTCCAGTTGAAGTTCCTCGGCCTGCTGTCACCGACCAACGGGGGTGCGTCGCATGACCGACCGGGCCACGACTGACCACGAGGAGCTCGCCGTCCGGGCCGGCCGCGAGCTGGAGGAGGCCACCCCGCAGGAGGTGCTGCGCTGGGCCGCCGACACCTTCGGCGAGCGGTTCTGCGTCACCTCCTCGATGGAGGACGCGGTGGTCGCCCACCTCGCGTCCTCGGTGTTCCCGGGGGTGGACGTGGTGTTCCTGGACACCGGCTACCACTTCCCGGAGACCATCGGGACCAGGGACGCGGTGGCCGCGACCATGCCCGTCAACGTCATCACGCTCACCCCGCTGAGGACGGTCGCCGAGCAGGACGCCGAGCACGGGCCGCGGCTGCACGACCGCGACCCGGACCTGTGCTGCGCGCTGCGCAAGGTCGAGCCGCTCAACCGCGGCCTGGCCGGCTACGACGCGTGGGCGACCGGGCTGCGCCGCGACGAGTCCCCGACCCGGGCGAACACGCCGGTGGTCTCCTGGGACCCGAAGCGCCGCAAGGTCAAGATCGCCCCGATCGCCCGCTGGACGCAGCAGGACGTGGACGCCTACGTCGCCGCGAACGGCGTGCTGCTCAACCCGCTGCTGTGGGAGGGCTACCCGTCCATCGGCTGCTCGCCGCTGTCCTGCACCCGCAAGCCGGGCGAGGGCGAGGACGCCCGGGCCGGCCGCTGGTCCGGCTCCGGCAAGACCGAGTGCGGCATCCACCTCTGAGGCCCCCGGCCTCCTGACCGTCCGTCAACCACCGCGTAAGGAACGAACCGTGACAGCTCACACCCCGGCCGCCGACGGAGCCGCAGAGGCGGCCCCCGCGGCCGCCCCCTGCGAGCGCGGCGCCACCGTGTGGCTGACCGGGCTGCCGAGCGCGGGCAAGACCACCCTGGCCTTCGCACTGGCCGGGCGGCTGCGCGCCGAGGGCCACAAGGTCGAGGTGCTGGACGGCGACGAGATCCGCGAGTTCCTCTCCAAGGGCCTCGGCTTCTCCCGCGAGGACCGGCACACCAACGTCACCCGGATCGGCTTCGTCGCCGAGAAGCTCGCCGCCAACGGCGTCAAGGTGCTCGCCCCGGTGATCGCCCCGTTCGCCGACTCCCGCACCGCGGTACGCGAGCGGCACGCCGCGGCCGGCACCGAGTTCCTGGAGATCCACGTCGCCACCCCGGTCGAGCTGTGCGCCGAGCGCGACGTCAAGGGCCTGTACGCCAAGCAGGCCGCCGGGGAGATCTCCGGCCTGACCGGCGTCGACGACCCGTACGAGGCCCCGGCCGCACCGGAGTTGCGCCTCCAGACGCAGGGCCGCGCGGTCGCCGAGTCCGCCGCCGAGCTGCACGCCTTCCTGACCGAGAGGGGTCTGGCATGACCACCGCGACCGACAGCCCGGTCCGCACCCAGGACGCCGGCCAGGATTCAGGGGGGCCCTTCGCGCTGTCCCACCTGGACGCGCTGGAGGCCGAGTCGGTGCACATCTTCCGCGAGGTCGCGGGGGAGTTCGAGCGCCCGGTGATCCTGTTCTCCGGCGGCAAGGACTCCATCCTGATGCTGCACCTGGCGCTCAAGGCCTTCGCACCGGCCGCCGTGCCCTTCTCCCTCCTGCACGTCGACACCGGCCACAACTTCCCCGAGGTCCTGGCCTACCGCGACCGGACCGTCGCCGAGCACAACCTGCGCCTGCACGTCGCCCACGTCCAGGACTTCATCGACGACGGCCGGCTGCGCGAGCGCCCCGACGGCACCCGCAACCCGCTGCAGACCGTGCCGCTGCTCGACGCCATCGAGACCAACCGCTTCGACGCGGTGTTCGGCGGCGGGCGCCGCGACGAGGAGAAGGCCCGCGCCAAGGAGCGCGTCTTCTCCCTGCGCGACGAGTTCGGCGCCTGGGACCCGCGCCGCCAGCGCCCCGAGCTGTGGTCGCTGTACAACGGCCGGCACGCCGTCGGCGAGCACGTGCGGGTCTTCCCGCTGTCCAACTGGACCGAGCTGGACGTCTGGCAGTACATCGAGCGCGAGGGCATCGAACTCCCCGAGATCTACTACGCCCACGAGCGGGACGTCTTCGCCCGCAGCGGCATGTGGCTGACCGCCGGCGAGTGGGGCGGCCCCAAGGACAGCGAGCCCGTCGAGCGGCGCCTGGTGCGCTACCGCACCGTCGGCGACATGTCCTGCACCGGCGCCGTCGACTCCGACGCCACCACCATCGAGGCCGTGATCGCCGAGATCGCCGCCAGCCGCCTCACCGAGCGCGGCGCCACCCGCGCCGACGACAAGCTGTCCGAGGCCGCGATGGAAGACCGCAAGCGCGAGGGGTACTTCTAATGAGCACCACCAGCACGACCGTCGGGACCAGCGCCACCTCCCTGCTGCGCTTCGCCACCGCCGGCTCCGTCGACGACGGCAAGTCCACCCTGGTCGGCCGCCTGCTGCACGACTCCAAGTCGGTGCTCGCCGACCAGCTGGAGGCCGTCGAGCACGCCTCCCGCAGCCGCGGCCAGGAGGCACCCGACCTCGCGCTGCTCACCGACGGCCTGCGGGCCGAACGCGAGCAGGGCATCACCATCGACGTCGCCTACCGCTACTTCGCCACCCCCCGGCGCCGGTTCATCCTCGCCGACACCCCCGGGCACGTGCAGTACACCCGCAACATGGTGACCGGCGCCTCCACCGCCGAGCTCGCCGTCGTCCTGGTCGACGCCCGCAACGGCGTCGTCGAGCAGACCCGCCGGCACGCCGCCGTCGCTGCCCTGCTGCGGGTGCCGCACGTGGTGCTGGCCGTCAACAAGATGGACCTGGTCGACTACGCCGAGCCGGTGTTCGCCGCGATCGCCGCCGAGTTCACCGCCTACGCCGCCTCGCTCGGGGTCAAGGACGTGCTGGCCGTCCCGATCTCCGCCCTCGCCGGGGACAACGTCGTCGAGCCGTCCGCGCAGATGGACTGGTACGGCGGCCCGACCCTGCTGGAGCACCTGGAGACCGTCCCGGTCGGCAGCGACCCCGGCGCGGAGCCCGCCCGCTTCCCCGTCCAGTACGTGATCCGCCCGCAGACCGAGGAGCACCCCGACTACCGCGGCTACGCGGGCCAGCTGGCCTCCGGCGTGCTGCGCGTCGGCGACCCCGTCACCGTGCTGCCCTCCGGCCACACCACCACCGTCGCCGCCATCGACGCCCTCGGCCGCCCCGCCGACCTCGCCTGGGCCCCGCAGTCGGTCACCGTCCGCCTCACCGACGACCTCGACGTCTCCCGCGGCGACCTCATCACCGCCGGGGCCTCCCCCGCCCCCACCAAGGACATCGAGGCCACCGTCAGCCACCTCAACGAGCGGCCGCTGCGCGCCGGGGACAAGGTGCTGCTCAAGCACACCACCCGCACCGTGCGCGCCCTCGTCAAGGAGATCACCTACCGCATCGACATCGACACCCTCGAACAGCGCTCCGGCACCGAGGGGTTGAACGTCAACGACATCGGCCACGTGAAGCTGCGCACCGCCGAGCCGCTGGCCCTCGACGACTACACCGACAACCGCCGCACCGGCTCGTTCCTGCTGATCGACCCGGCCGACGGCACCACCCTCACCGCCGGCATGGCGGGCGAGGCCTTCGCCACCGTACGCACCGACGGCGCGCCCGGCGCGCCCGAAGAGGAGGACTGGGTCTGATGCCCAGCGAGGCGTTCTCGGGCATGGACAAGGAAGGCGGCCGCATCGGCAGCGGCGTCCTCGGCAGCGGCCAGGGCGGCTTGACCCGATGTGCGGGCCGACGGGGCTGAGAACGCCCCGTCACCGGGCCGCTCCCCACGGCCGCCCGGCTTGCCCGGCACACCCCCTGCCGCAAGCGCCACCTTCCCACCGTCCGCCCGGGACCGCTTCCTGACGGTCCGTCCGCGAACAGGACCCACCATGGCACCGCACCAGGCACCCTCGTACCGCACCCCCTCCGATCGGCCCGCCCGCCCCAACGCCGGCCGGATCAGACGCACGGCCGCGGCCGCCGCCGCCGGCCTGACCGCCGTCGCCCTGCTGTCGGCCTGCAGCTACGGCTCCAAGGCCGACACCAAGGCCGACACCGCGGCCACCGTGGGGAGCTCGGCGTCCGGCCCCAAGCTCACCGCGGACACGGTGAAGATCGGCTACTTCGCCAACCTGACCCACGGCACCCCGCTGGTCGGACTCCAGGAAGGCATATTCCAGAAGGAGTTGGGCGCCACCCAGGTGAAGACCCAGGTCTTCAACGCGGGCCCGGCGGAGATCGAGGCGCTCAACGCCGGATCGATCGACATCGGCTGGATCGGCCCCTCCCCGGCGATCAACGGCTACACCAAGTCCGACGGCAAGTCCTTGAAGATCATCGGCGGTTCGGCCTCCGGCGGGGTCAAGCTGGTGGTCAACCCCGAGAAGATCGGCTCGCTGGACGACCTCAAGGGCAAGAAGATCGCCACCCCGCAGCTGGGCAACACCCAGGACGTGGCGCTGCTCAACTACCTGGCCGGCAAGGGCTACAAGGTCGACGCGGCGTCCGGCGCGGGCGACGTCTCGGTGGTGCGCACCGACAACAAGGTCACCCCCGACGCCTACCGGCAGGGCTCCATCGACGGCGCCTGGGTGCCCGAGCCCACCGCCTCCAAGCTGGTCACCCTCGGCGCGAAGGTCCTGCTCAACGAGAAGGACGTCTGGCCGGACAAGAAGTTCGTGATCACCAACATCATCGTCTCGCAGAAGTTCCTCAAGGAGCACCCGGACGTGGTGGAGGCCGTGCTGCGCGGCTCGGTGAACACCAACGCCTTCATCAAGGCCAACCCCGACAAGGCCAAGGCCGACGCCAACGAGGCGATCAAGAAGGAGGCCGGCAACGCGCTGGAGCCGGCCGTCCTCGACCCGGCCTGGTCCGACATCGACTTCCTGGACGACCCGCTGGCGAACACCCTCCAGGCCGAGGCCGACCACGCCGTCACCGCCGGGCTCCTCAAGAAGCCCAACCTGAACGGCATCTACGACCTCACCCTGCTGAACAAGGTCCTCGCGGCCAAGGGCCAGGCGCCCGTGGCGGACGCCGGACTCGGCGCCAAGTAGCCCGGCGCCCCGCAGCTCCGCGGTCCGGCCCCCGCCCGCCCGGTCGATCCCCGATCGATGCCCACCGGGCCGGGCGGGGCCGGACCCGGCCTCCCGCTCCGCAGCCCCGCCAGCCCCGCCAGACCGCCAGACCGCCAGACCACTCACGCAGGAGGTGCCCGGATGACCCCGGCACTGACCACCTCGGCGGACGCCCCCGGCGCCGACGCCACCGGCGGCACCCCCGCCGTCCGGATCTCGCACGTGCACAAGTCCTTCGGCCGCCCGGGCGCCGCCACCCACGTGCTGGACGACATCACCCTCGACGTCGCGCCCGGCGAGTTCGTCACCCTGCTCGGCGCCTCGGGCTGCGGCAAGTCCACCCTGCTCAACCTGGTCGCCGGCCTCGACGCGCCCACCCGCGGCAGCATCGAGGTGTCCGGCGGCCGCCCCGCCCTGATGTTCCAGGAACACGCCCTGTTCCCCTGGCTCACCGCCGGGAAGAACATCGAACTGGCCCTCAAGCTGGCCGGCGTCCCCCGCCCCGAGCGCCGCGCCGAGGCCGAGCGCCTGCTCGAACTCGTCCGCCTGAACGGCGCGTACGGCAAGCGGGTGCACGAGCTGTCCGGCGGCATGCGCCAGCGCGTCGCGATGGCCCGCGCCCTCGCCCAGGGCAGCAAGGTGCTGCTGATGGACGAGCCCTTCGCGGCCCTCGACGCCATCACCCGGGACGTCCTGCACGACGAGATCACCCGGATCTGGGCCGAGCGGCAGCTGTCCGTCCTGTTCGTCACCCACAACGTGCGCGAGGCCGTCCGGCTGGCCCAGCGCGTCGTGCTGCTCTCCTCCCGCCCCGGCCGGGTCGCCCGGGAGTGGCGGATCGACCTTCCGCAGCCGCGCCGCATCGAGTCCTCCGGCGTCGCCGACCTGTCCATCGAGATCACCGAAGAACTGCGTGGGGAGATCCGTCGCCATGGCCAGCACTGACACCGCTCCCGTCGTCCTGGACAAGAACCCCGTCTCCGACGGCGTCTCCGACAGCGCCGACGTCGGCGCCGGCCTGGACGCCCTCGACTCCGTCACCGCCCGGCGCAGCTCGCTCGGCGAGGTGCTGCGCGGCAAGGCCCTGCCGCCGCTGATCGGCGTGCTGGTGGTGCTGGCACTGTGGCAGGGCGCGTACAGCCTGCACCTCACCTCCTCGTACAAGCTGCCCAGCCCCACCGACGTGTGGCACTCCCTCCAGGACCTCTGGTACCAGGGCACGCTGTTCTCGATCATCTGGACCAGCGTCTGGCGCGGCCTGTCGGGCTTCCTGCTCGCCGTCGTCATCGGCACCCCGATCGGCCTGGTCGTCGCCCGGGTCAAGCCGGTGCGCACCGCGATCGGCCCGGTCCTCCAGGGCCTCCAGTCGCTGCCCTCGGTCGCCTGGGTGCCGGCCGCGGTCATCTGGCTCGGCATCAACGACCAGATGATGTACGCGGTGATCCTGCTCGGCGCCGTCCCGTCCATCGCCAACGGGCTGGTGGCCGGCATCGACCAGGTCCCGCCGCTGTTCCTGCGGGCCGGGCGCACCCTCGGCGCCACCGGCCTGACCGGCGCCCGCCACGTGCTCATCCCCGCCGCGCTGCCCGGCTACCTGGCCGGCCTCAAGCAGGGCTGGGCGTTCTCCTGGCGCTCCCTGATGGCCGCCGAGCTCGTCGCCTCCTCCCCCGACCTCGGCCGGGGCCTGGGCCGGTTCCTGGAGGACCAGCGCGAGTTCTCCGACATGTCCGGGGTGCTGCTCGGCATCATCCTGATCCTGTTCGTCGGCATCGCCATCGAACTGCTCGTCTTCACCCCGGTCGAACGCCGGGTGCTGCGCAACCGCGGCCTGCTGGCCTCCGGCAAGTGAGGCGGCCGCCGGTGCCCGCCCTCCTGCTCATCGCCCACGGCAGCCGCGACCCGCGGCACGCCGCGACCGTGGCCGCGCTGGTCCGGGAGGTGCGGGCCCAGCGGCCCGCCCTGGAGGTCGCCACCGCCTACCTGGACCACTGCGCGCCGCGGATCCCCCAGCTGGTCGGGCGGTCCGGCCGGTTCGGGCGGGCGGCGGACGCGGTGGCCGTCCCGCTGCTGCTCAACCGGGCCTTCCACGCCAAGCACGACATCCCCGCCGCGCTGCGCGCCACCGGCGCGGGCCTGCCGGTGGCGGACGTGCTGGGCCCCTCCCCGCTGCTGCTCGCCGCCCTGGACCGCCGGCTGGCCGGGGCCGGGCTCGACGTCGGCTCGGCGGCGGTCCGCGCCCGTACGGGTGTGGTGCTGGCCGCGGCCGGCTCCTCCGACCCGGCCGCCGACGCGGCCACCCGCCGGGTCGCCGCCGAGTGGCGCCGCACCCGCGGCTGGGCCGCCGTCGAGGTCGCGTACGCCTCGGCGGCGGGCCCGCGCGTGCCCGACGCCCTCGCCGCCCTGCGCGCGGCAGGCGCCGAGCGGACCGCCGTCGCCCCGTACCTGCTGGCCCCGGGCCTGCTGCCGGACCGCATCGCGGCGGCTGCGGCGGGCGCGGACCTGGTCGCCGACGTCCTCGGCGCCGCCCCGGAGCTGGCCGCTCTGCTGCTGGAACGCTACGACGAGGCCCGTCGGGCGGCGGCAACGGTTCCGGCGCTGAGCGCCTGAGCCGGAGTCCGGCTCAGCGTGCCTCCGTCTCCGCCCGGTGCACGTACGCGGCGATCTCGACGGCTTCCCAGTGCCGCGCCCGCTCGAAGTGCCGACCGGTCCGGGCCGCATGCTCCTGCTGGTGACGCGCGACGGCGGCGGTGATCACGCTCAGTGGCACGGTCCCGCCCGGGTCCACGACGGTGGCTTCGACCCATTCCCGGAGGAGGACGCCCGGCTCGGTCTCCCGCTCCTGCGCCCGTCGTCGCACCTCGTCCATCACCGGCTTGGGCAGCCGCAGCCAGGTGGTGATCATCGCCGGCTCCGGGGCCGGCGGCTCGGCGTCCATGAGCTGGCCCCCGGCCAGTTCGCGCGTCCCGCCGTACTCGGCGCTCGCTTCGAGCTCCGGCTCGTCGGCCATCCACCACTCCCATCGAGCCACCGGGCCTCTCCCGTCTCCTGGGCCGCAGCGTGCCAGCGGCCCGCACGCCGGGCCAGCCGCACCCACTCGGGCGGGTGACGGCTAGGGCCTGTCCGGCGGATCTTGCCAGGCGCGCGACGCCGGGCATCCCGCCTGGACGCACGCCCGAATCGCCCAAGTACGTCCAGTACGAG
>NZ_JBIAXC010000062.1:0-51627 GCF_042896295.1 Kitasatospora sp. NPDC001309
GCCAGCGGACCGGTGCCGGCGGCCTCGGGGGCCCCGGCGGACCAGGTCCGCCGGGACCGCCGAGGTCAAGAGGGGAAGGCGGTGCGGGAGTTGTGATCGGCTTGTGACCGTTCCGGGTACCCGCGGGACTGTCGGCGGTTGCCCGGGACGTGCACAATCTGCCGCATGACGACAGCCGCGGGCGGACCGCCCTCGCCGAACACGCCGTCCAAACTCGCCCTGGGCCTGCTCACCGGTGCCGTGATCGGGGCGTCGCTGGCCGGGTTCGTCAGCGGCTGCGTGCTCGGGCGGACCTCGTTGATCGTCCTGTCGCTCGCACTGCCGGCGGCCTACGGGCTGGTGGCGTTCCTCGCCTCGCTGCCGCGCTGGGGCCGGGAGGCGGCGGCCGTGCCGGTACGGGCGCTGGCGCTGATCGAGGAGCGGGAGGCGGTCAGGGGCGAGAGCAGTGACGTCCCGGTGCAGTTCGAGCTGAGCGTGGTGCCGGACGGCGCGCCCGGGTTCCGGGTGGGGATCCGGCAGGAGATCAACCTCGTCGAACTCCCCGACTACCGGCCGGGCGGGATCGTGGTGGTGGAGTACCCGCCGGACCGGCCGTGGAAGGCGCGGATCGTGAAGCGGCCCACGCCGGAGTGGGAACGGCGCGTGGCCGGGGCCAGGTTGGACTCGGTGCCCGGCCCGGCGATGCGGGAGGAGAGCGGGCCGGGCTGTGCGGGTTGCCTGCTGACCGTCCTCGGCCTGCTGCTGGGCGTGGGCGCCGTGCTGCTGCCGTTCCACACCGAGCTGTTCGCCGTGGTCGAGGACGGGACCGGCACGGCCCGGCCGGCCGTCACCTCCTCCTCGGAATCCTCCTCCTCGGAATCCTCGTCCGCCACGATCACCGTGACCTCGGCGACCGGCACGGTCGCCCTCGGCCCGGGGCAGTCCATGCTGGACCAGGGCGAACTGCGCAAGGCCGTCGAGTCGTTGACCCCGGGTGGCGAGCCGCGCCAGGCACTCGCCGTCGTCGTGCAGGACCGTCAGCTGACGGTGGTCCTCAACCCGGCCGACGGTGTCCCGGGTGCCGGTGCCCCGGGTGCGGGGAAGGGTCCCGGGTTCGATCCGCGCTCGCTTCCTTACGAGCGGATCCCCGGCCTGGTGGAGGAGGCCCGGAGCACCCTCGGCGTCAAGGCTCCGAAGAGCTGGCAGCTGACCGCCGACGGGACCACCGGCGCGCTGACGCTCAGGATCGTGGTGACCGGCGAGAGCGGCTCCGCGACGCTGGAGGCGGACGGCCGGGGCCAGGTGCTGCGGCGCAACGGCGGCTGACCGGTACGGACGGAGGAGGAGTGCGATGGGGTGGGACGAGATCCTGCTGCTCTGGTGCGGGCTGTGGGCCGTGGTGGCCCTGGTCGGGCTGGTCAGGTCGCTGGCCGGGGTGACCGCGGACCAGCGGAAGGTCCGGCTGACGGGGCGGATCGTCCGGGTGACCGAGCCCCGGCACGGTGGCTCGGGCAAGGGCGGGATCCCGGTGGTCGTCCGCTACCGGGACCCGGTCTCGGGTGAGGAGGTCGAGGTCACCAACGACGGCGAGCGCGGCGAGATGATCACCGTCGCGTGGGAGGGCCGGGAGCTCGGCATCGGGTACCCGCCGGGCCGCCCGCACGCCTACCGGTTCTCTCCCGTCGACGAGGAACCCGGCCGCGGGCTGGGTCGGCCGGGCCTCGCGCTCTTCCTGGTCTGTGCCGGGCTGGTGGCGTTGGCCGCCGTCCGCTGGGGGTGGCCGTGGGCCCTGATCGGTGTGGCCGGCCCGTGGGCCGTCGCCGGGATCGTCCTGCTCCCGCGAGCGGTACGGGAGAAGGCCGACCGGATCACCAGGCTGGCGGCGCTGGAGGCGGTGCCCGGCCGGGTCGTCGCGGTGCTCAGGGACGTCAGCGTCGACGAGGACGGCGACACCTCGACCACCATCACCCCGGTGCTGTCCTTCACCACCCGGGACGGCACGGTCGTCACGGCGCACTGCCGGAACGATCTCCCGGGCCCGCCCCGGACGTACGGCCTGGAACTGACGGTCCATCATGATCCTGCGGATCCGGCCGTGTTCATGCTGGACCGGTCCGCCGGGCAGCGCTCGGCGGAGCGGGGCGTGCTGTACCACGCGATGATGATCGTGGTCCTGGTGGCCACGACCGTGGCGGGAGTGGTCCTCCTCTGAGCCGGGAGCGCCGGGCTCAGCGGGCGGGCGGCCTCACGTGGCGGTCCTGGCCCGCGCCGTACCCGACGGCCGCCATCGCGGTGCTCAGGACGGCCAGGAGCCCGAGGGGGAGCGTCCAGCTGCCGGTGGCGTCGTGCAGGATGCCGAGCAGGAGCGGGCCGGCCGCCGCCACGAGGTAGCCGACGGACTGTGCCATGCCCGCCAGCGCGGCCGCCTCGCCGGCGCTGCCGACGCGTTCGCTCTGGAAGCTCAGCGCCAGGACCAGGCACACGCCGGTGCCCAGCCCGAGCAGGGTGCAGGCCACGACGGTCAGGCCCGGGGCCGACAGCAGGACGGCGAAGCCGGCGGCGACGACGACCGAGGCCCCGGCCGCGGTCCACCGCTGGTCGTGGTGGCCCCGGGTGAGCAGCGGAAGGGCGCTGCTCGCGGCGAGCGCGATCACCTGGTAGTAGAACAGCATCCAGCCGACCGTGGTGCTGTCGGCGCCCTGGTGGAGCAGGATGCTGGGCAGCCAGGCGACGGCGGTGTAGAAGCCCAGGGACTGCAGGCCCATGAACAGGCTCACCTGCCAGGCCAGCGGGGACCGCCAGGGCGCGGGGGAGTGGGTCGCGCCGGTGCCCGCCCCGGGGCGGTCGTGCCGCAGCCGGGGCAGCCAGACGATGAACGCGGCGACGGTGAAGGCGCTGCCCCAGGCCAGCGCGGTGTGCCAGCTGCCCGGCAGGCTGTGCGCCAGCGGTGCGGAGATCCCGGAGGAGAGCGCGGCCGTGAGGCCCATGACCGTCACGTAGAGCGCGCTGACGCCCTGGATGCGGTGGGCGGGCACGTTGCGCCGGATCAGCGCGGGCAGCAGGACGTTGCCGAAGGCGATCGCGGCGGAGAGGACCACCGTCCCGGCGAACAGGCAGGCCACCGAGGGGAGCGAGCGGATCACCGTCCCGACGGCCAGCGTCCCGAGTGCCGCCACCAGCAGCCGGGCGCTGCCGAACCGGTGGGAGGCGAGGGCCACCAGGGGGGAGGTGGCGGCGAAGGTCAGCAGTGGGAGGGTGCTCAGCAGGCCGCCCCAACTCGACGTCAGGCCGCTGTCCTGCTCGATCGCCGGGAGCAGTGTGCCGACACCGGTCAGACCGGTGCGCAGGTTCGCCGCGACCAGGCAGATCCCGATGACGAGCCCGACCGACACGGCGGGGCGGGTGCGGTCCGGGGTCGACGCCTCGGCGGTGGGGCGTTCGGTGGACACCGAGGGGGACGGGGAGCTCACTTCGTCACCTCCGCACCGGAGTTGTGGCCACCGGAGTTGTGGCCGCCGGCGGTGCGGCTGCCGGTTCCACGGCCACCGGCCTCGTGGTCACGGGTGAGCCGGACGATCGCGGCGGCCGCGTCGCGGGCCCCGTCCTCGTCCCGGCCGTCGATCGCGTCGACGAGCCGCCGGTGCAGTCCGGCGTGCTCCTCGGCGTGGGCCGCGTCCCAGGGCAGGCCGCCGAGGGAGGCGGTGAGCGCGGTGCCGAGGTGGTCGTACACCTCGATCAGCAGGCCGTTCCCGCTCGCCCGCACGACGGCCCGGTGGAACAGCGCGTCCACGCTGCCGGCCAGCGACAGGTCCCCGCCCGCGGCGGCCGCGTCGGCGTCGGCCAACAGCTCCCGCAGCCGCTGCACCTGCTCCTCGTCGCGGCGCAGGGCGGCGGCCCCCGAGGCGTACTCCTCCAGTACGGTCCGCAGTTCGAGGACGTTCGCGCGCTGGGCGGTACCGGCCCGGCGCAGCATGACCGCCTGGAGCTCGCTCGACGAGCGGACATAGGTGCCGTCCCCCGCCCGGGCCTCCAGCAGTCCGAGGTGCACGAGCGCCCCGATCGCCTCCCGCAGGGTGCTGCGGCCGACCCCGAGTTCCTCGATGAGGGCCTGCTCCGACGGGATCCGGGTGCCCACCGGCCAGCCGCCGGCCTCGATGTGCGAGCGCAGGCTGTCCACGAGTTGCGCGGACAGGCTCGCCGTCCGACGCGGTGTCTTGATGCGTGTCATGGGAGCACCATAGCCAAACATCAGACATTTGAACATCACACTTCTTGTCCCTGCGGGAGTGGGGCGGTCCTGGCCCGCCCTGCCCCCGCTCATCCCTCCTTCACTTGCCTGGACTTTGCAAACTCTTTAAGGTCCTGGATGTCACCGACCGCAGGTCACACCTCCAACGCAAGGGCGGACATGTCGCCGACAGGACGCAGGGACCGCCGAGCCGCCGCCGTGGACCTGGCGGTGCTCCTGGTCGCACTGGTCGCCACCACGCTGGTCTGCCGCGGGCTGGGGGCCGGCCCCTGGCCCGCGATCCTGATCGGCGGGTGCGCGGGGGCGGCCACCACCCGCCTGGGCCTCGGCGCCCGGCTCCTGCGCGGACGACGGGACTGACCGACCGCCCCCGGGCCGCCGCCCCGGGCCGCCGCCCCCCGGGGCCGCTGTCACCGGGCCGCCGCCCCCCGAGCCGCTGTCACCGCGCGCACAGCCGGTCCAGGGCGGCGCGGCTCTCCTCGTCCGCGGCGCGGTAGATCAGGAGCCGCAGCTCCGGGTCCTCCAGCGGCAGCAGCACCTCGAAGTCGACGGCGATCGCCCCGACGACCGGATGCCGCAGCAGTTTGCGGCCGCGTCCGTTGACGCGGACCTCCCGCTCGGACCACAGGCGGGCGAAGTCCTCGTCCTGGGTGGTGAATTCGGCGATGAGGTCGGTCAGCGCCCGGTCCTGCGGGTGCGCGGCCCACGCCGCCCGCAGGTGGGCGACCCCGTCCCGCAGCGCACCCTCGCGGTCGGCGTAGAAGCCGCGCATCGCCGGGTGCAGCAGGCAGAGCCGCATCGCGTTGCGCCGGACCGGCGACGGGGTGTCGAAGCCCGGGAGCAGCCGGGCCAGCTCGGGGTTCCAGGCCAGGATGTCGTAGCGGTGGTCCAGCAGCATGGCCGGTAGCGGCGAGAGCTCGTCGACCAGGTGGGCCAGCGACGGCGCCGCGCCGGGGGCGGGCCCGTCGGTACGGCCGGGGCGGCGCCGTCCGGCCAGGTCGAAGAGGTAGTCGCGTTCGCCGGGGTCCAGGCGCAGGGCCCGGGCCAGCGCGGCCAGGACCTCCGCCGAGGGCCGCAGCCCGCGGCCCTGCTCCAGCCGGACCACGTAGTCGGTGCTGACCCCGGCGAGTTCGGCGACCTCCTCGCGGCGCAGCCCCGGTGTCCGCCGGGACCTTCGGCGCGACGGCAGGTCCGGCCGGTCCGGCGCGGAGCGTTCGCGTCGGCTCCGCAGGAAGGCGGCCAGCTCCTGGGTGGTCTGGGTGGCCTGGGTGGTCCAGGTGGTCCGGGTGGTGTCCACGGTTCGGGTCGTCATGGCCGGTCCAACCGTGAGGGTGGGACTGGCCTTCCCAGGAAGGGCCTTCCCTTACCCCCGGCCCGCCGCCGCCACAGACTCGGTCCCGACAAACCGATCACGACCGCAGGAGAACCTGATGGCACTGACCCTCGACGACTACCGGCTGCTGGGCCGGTCGGGGCTGCGGGTCTCACCGCTGGCCCTGGGCACGGCGACCTTCGGCACCGAGTGGGGCTGGGGCGCCGAACGGGACGAGGCCCGGAAGCTGTTCGACCGTTACGTCGAGCTCGGCGGCAACCTCCTCGACACCGCCGACACCTACACCGACGGCAGCTCCGAGCGCCTGCTGGGCGAGTTCGCCCACCAGGAGCGCGAGCGCCTGGTGCTGGCGACCAAGTACTCGACGCTGCGCCGCCCGGGCGACCCCAACTCCGGTGGCGCGCACCGCAAGGCGCTGTTCGGCTCGGTGGAGGGGAGCCTGCGGAGGCTGGACACCGACTACCTCGACCTGCTGTACCTGCACGTCTGGGACTTCCGGACGCCGGTCGAGGAGATCCTGCGGGGGCTGGACGACCTGGTCCGGCAGGGCAAGGTGCTGTACGTGGCGATCTCCAACACCCCGGCCTGGCAGGTGTCCCGGATGCAGGCGATCGCCGACCTGCGCGGCTGGTCGCCGCTGGTCGCGCTGCAGACCGAGTACAGCCTGATCGAACGCACGGGGGAGCGCGACCTGATCCCGATGGCCCGCGAGCTGGGCCTGGGCGTAGTCCCGTACTCGCCGCTGGGCGGCGGGGTGCTCAGCGGCAAGTACCGCCGGGAGGACGTGGCCGCGACCGACGCCGGTGCGGGGGACGGCACCCGCAGGAGCCTCAACCTCGCGCTGGGCACGCTCACCGAGCGCAACCTCGCCGTCGTCGGGGTCGTCCGGGAGGTCGCCGCCGAGCTGGGCCGCACCCCGGCCCAGGTGGCGCTGGCCTGGACCCTGCGGAACCCGGCGGTGACGACCTCGCTGATCGGTGCCCGCACCCTGGCCCAGCTGGAGGACAACCTGGGCGCTCTGGCGGTCGAGTTCTCGGCCGCCCAGCTGGACCGGCTGGACGCGGCGGGCGCGGTCGACCTCGGCCAGCCGCACGAGGTGCTGGCGAGCGACCACCTCCGCCGGGTGACCATGGGCGACCTGCGGATCGAGACCCGCCGGTGACGGCCAGGCCCTGTCCGGCGGAGGCCCTGTCCGGCCGACCGGACAGGGCCTGTCCGGACAATGCCTGGCCGGACAGGGCCTGGGCCGGTCACCGTCCGGGGCCCACCGTCCGGGCGAGCCAGGTCCGGATCGCCTCGGCCGTCGTCGCCACGTGCTGGTCGAGCACCGAGAAGTGGTCCCCCGGGATGTCGCCGGGCCGTAGGTGCAGGGTCGGTACGGTCGTCTCCTCCGGCCGGCCGAGGAAGACGCGCACGTACGCGCCCAGGGCCGCGAGCGCGGGCTCGTCCAGGCGGAGCGCGGTGCGGGCCGCCAGCTCGGTGAGCCGTCCCTCGTCCCGGACGGGGTGGGTGTCCAGCAGCACCACGGCCTCGGCACCGACCCGCTCCGCGACGGCCTGCGCGACCAGGCCGCCGGTGGAGCGGCCCAGCAGCACCACCGGCCGGTCGAGCCGCTCGATCGAGGCCGCGTGCGTCCGCACCAGGGCCTCCACGTCCTCCGGTACCGGGCCGCCCCGGTACCCCGGGTGCGGGAGCAGCCACAGGCCGGGCAGGTGCCGGGCCAGCGGACCGTACTCCCCGGGGGGCGAGGTGAAGGCGGGGAAGCAGACGATCGCCGGGCCCGCGCCGTCGCTGAGCCGCTGCGGGGCGACCGGCGGGAAGGCCGCCGCCGACGGCAGTGCCCAGGAGGCGGAGACGAGCAGGTGCATGGCCTCCTGGTGCCGGCCCAGTCCGCACAGCCGGTGGTAGAGGTCGGCGAGCGTTCCCGGGGCCGGCGGCGGGCGCAGCTGGTCGGCCAGGGCCCTCGGGGTGGGGGAGTCGAACACCACGGTGGCGGGCAGCCGCAGGCCGGTTCGCTCCTCCAGCCGGTTGCGCAGCTCGATCGAGGTCAGCGAGTCGAAACCGAGGTCGGGCACCGGGGTGTCCGGGTCCACCTCCGGATAGCTCAGGACGGCGGCGACCTCGGCGCACACCAGCTCCAACAGGTCCGCCGGACGGACCGGTTCCGGTGCGCGCCGCGGCTCCGGGTGGGGGGCGAGGTCGCGGGCGAGGTCGTGGGCGCGGTCGAAGGCGATCGGCACCAGGACCGGCTCGTCGGTGCCCAGCGCGGCCTCTAGGAGCGCCACGCCCTCCGCCGGGGTGAGCGGCAGCAGTCCGGGACCGGCGGACCGGTCGGCCGCCATCCCGACCGTCCACGGGCCCCAGGCCAGCGACAGCGCGGGCAGGCCCAGGCGCTTGCGGTGGCGGGCGAGTTCGTCCAGGTAGCTGTTGGCCGCCGCGTAGTTGGCCTGCCCGGCGTGGCCGAGCACCCCGGCCGCCGACGAGAACAGCACGAAGGCGTCGAGGTCCCGGTGCGCGGTCAGCTCGTGGAGGTGCCGGGCCGCTTCGGCCTTCGGGCGCCACACGGTCGCCAGGCGTTCCGGGGTCATCGAGGTGAGGATCCCGTCGTCCAGGACGCCCGCGGTGTGGATGACGGCCCGCAGGTCCTCGATCGAGTCGACCAGGGCGGCCAGCGCGGCCCGGTCGGTGACGTCCAGCCGGGTCTCGCCGCTGCGACTGGCGACGACGACGCGCACGCCCCCGGCCCGCAGGTGGCCGGCGACCGCGCGTCCCAGCGCGCCGCCGCCGGTGACCAGGACGGTCCCGCGCCAGGCGAAGGAGTCGCCGCCCGCCACCGGGACCAGCTCGGCGCGCTCGGCGACGGTCTCCGGCTCCCCGTCGGCGACCTCGGCCAGGGTGAACCGCCCGGGGTGCTCGGTCTGCGCGACCCGGACCAGCCCGGCCACCGCGGCTCCGGCGAGGTCCCCCGGCCGCACCAGGACGGTCAGGTGCTCGTGGCCGGCCTGCAGCTCCCGCAGCGCGAGCGCCAGGGCGGCGGGCGGGTCCCCGGCCGGCACCTCCAGCAGCTTCCCCCGCGGCTGCCCCGTGACCCGCCGCCACTCCGGACGGAACAGGGCGCCCCGGCCGGTGCCGGCCGCCCGCGCGGTGAGCGACTCGACGCACGCCACCGGCCGGCCCGTACGGTCGGTCAGGTCGATCCGCCCCGCCCGGATCCGGACCCGCAGGGCCGTGGCCCCCCGGGCCAGCAGGTGCACGCCGCGCAGGACGAACGGCACCCCGCCGGTGAGCAGCCGGGCCGGGTGCAGGGCCGCGTCGAACAGGGCGGGGTGCAGGGCGTACCGCCCGGCGTCGGGGAAGTCGCCGCGGACCTCGCCGAAGAGCTCGTCGCCGCGCCGCCACAGGCGGCTCAGCCCGCGGAACGCCGGGCCGTAGTCGGCGTGTTCGACGTCGAGTTCCTCGGCGCCCGGCGGGGGCCACTCGCCGGTCTCCACCTGCGGGGCCGGCCGTGCGTGGAGCCGGCCGTCGGCGCAGCGGACCCCGTTCGCGTACACCTCGAACGCCCGGGTGCCGTCCGGCGCTTCGGGACGGACGACGATCTCGGCCCGCCTGGTCCGGGGCAGGGGCATCGCGGTGTGCAGCACCAGCTCGTCGATGCCGGTGCACCCGGCCCGCTCGCCGGCGTGCAGGACCAGTTCCAGCACGGCCGTGGCGGGCACCAGCGCCGTCCCGTCCACGACGTGGTCGAGCAGCCAGGCGGGGCTGAGGTCGGCGACGCACACCACCTCGCCGGATCCGGGGACGACGACGGTCGACCCGACCAGCGGGTGCTCGGCGCCGGGGTCGAGCCAGTAGCGCCGGCGCCGGAAGGCCCGGGTGCCCCGCAGTCGGGCCGCCGCCCGCTCGGGGTCGGCGGTGGGGACGACGCCCTCGACGAGCGCACCCAGCGTGCTGCCCGGGCCGAGTTCGACCAGGGTGGCGCCCCCGACCGCGGCCACCTGGTCGGCGAAGCGGACCGGCTCGCGCAGGTGCCGCACCCAGTGGGCCGGGTCGTCCGGGCGGGCGCCGATCACCGGGATCGCCGGGGGACGGTACGTCAGGCCCTCCGCCACCCGCGCGAACTCCGCCAGCTGGGGGTCCGTCAGGGGGGAGTGGACGGCGTGGCCGACGGTGAGCAGCAGCCGGCCGCGGGCGGTGACCAGCCGCGCGGCGTCGGGCAGCGACAGGACGCCCGCCAGGTGGGCGGCCGCGATCTGCCCGGCGGAGTGCCCGATCAGGGCGTCCGGGTGGTAGCCCCAGGACTCCAGCAGACGGAACATCGCGACCTCGTAGGCGAACAGGGCCGCCTGGGCGAAGTCGGTGCGGTGCACCAGCTCGGTGTCGAGGGCCTCCCGCAGCGCCGGGTCCAGATGGGCGCAGGCCTCCTCGAAGGCCGCGGCGAACACGGGGTGCCCGGCGGCCGACTCCCGCCCCATCCCCGGCTTCTGCGCCCCCTCCCCGGGGAAGAGGTAGGCCGTCCGCAGCTGCTCGTACTCCTCGACGATCACGTGCGCGTTGGTCCCGGAGATCCCGAACGCCGACACCGCGCCACGGCGCGGACGGTCCCGGGCCGGCCAGGGGGTCGGCTCGGTGACCAGCCGGAGCCGGCCGGCGGTCCAGTCGACCTCGCGGGAGGGTTCGCCCACGTGCAGGGTGGCGGGCACCGTCCGGTGGCGCATCGCCATCACGGTCTTGATCACCCCGGCGACCCCGGCGGCGGCCTGGGTGTGCCCGAGGTTGGACTTGACGGTGCCGACCAGCACCGGATCCGGCCGGGCCTGGCCGTAGGTGGCGAGCAGCGCGGCCGCCTCGACCGGGTCGCCCAGGGCGGTTCCGGTGCCGTGGGCCTCGACCACGTCCACGTCGGCGCCGGTCAGTCCGGCGTCGGCCAGTGCCTGCTGGATCACCGCGGCCTGGGCGGGGCCGCTGGGCGCGGTGAGTCCGTTGGACGCCCCGTCCTGGTTGACCGCCGAGCCGCGCAGCAGGGCCAGGACCGGGTGGCCGTTGCGCACCGCGTCCTCGACCCGCTCCAGGAGCAGCAGCCCCACCCCCTCCGACCAGACGGTGCCGTCGGCGGCCGCGGAGAACGGCTTCACCCGCCCGTCCGGGGCGAGGCCGCGCTGGCGGCTGAACGCGACGAAGCTGTCCGGGCTCGCCATGACCGTGGCACCCCCGGCCAGGGCCAGGTCGCACTGCCCGCCGCGCAGCGCGTCCGCCGCGAGGTGCAGGGTCACCAGGGAGGAGGAGCAGGCCGTGTCCAGGGTGAGGGCCGGCCCGTGCAGGCCCAGGCCGTAGGCGATCCGCCCGGAGGCCATGCTGCCCGCCGACCCCAGCGCGATCTGGGGCAGGAGCTCGTGGTCGGTGCCCCGGAACCGGCCGGCGTAGTCGTCGTACATCAGGCCCACGTACACGCCCGTGCTGCTGCCGCGCAGCGACTCGGGGGCGATGCCCGCCCGTTCGACGGCCTCCCAGGCCGTCTCCAGCAGCAGCCGGTGCTGGGGGTCGGTGGCCAGCGCCTCCCGCGGTGACATCCGGAAGAACGCGGCGTCGAAGTCGGCCGCGTCGGCGAGGAAGCCGCCGCGGGTGACGTAGCTGGTGCCGACGTGGTCGGGGTCGGGGTGGAACAGCTCGTCGAGGGGCCAGCCCCGGTCCGTGGGGAAGTCCGTGACGGTGTCCCGGCCGGCGGCGACCACCCGCCACAGGTCCTCGGGGCCGGCGATCCCGCCGGGGTAGCGGCAGGCCATCCCGACGATCGCGACCGGCTCGGTGGCCCCGCGCGCGGGGGGCGGCGCGTCGGTGGCCCCGCCGGTCAGGTGGTCCGCCATCGCGCGGGGCGTGGGGTGGTCGAACACCAGCGACGGGCGCAGCGAGACCCCGAGCGCGCTGCCCAGCCGCTCCCGCAGCCGTACGGTGCCGAGCGAGTCCAGACCGGCCTCGGCGAACGGCTGGTCCACCTCCGGTGCCCGGCCGGTGATCCCCTCGGTCTCCCGGCGGACCAGGTCCAGCACGTACTGGAACCGCAGTCGGCGCCGGGCCGGCTTGCCGGAGGAGGTCTGCGGGATGCGGCTGACCGGGCGGATCGCCGCCGGCACCCGGTGCGGGGGCAGGTGCCGGCGGCAGAAGGCCAGGACCGCCGCCGGATCCACCGCGCCGACGACGTAGCCGACCGGTACCTCCCCGAGCACCGGGTCGGGTTCGCCCGCCACGGCCGCTGCCCGGACGTCCGGGCAGCGGGCCAGCACCTGTTCGATCTCGGCGGGGTGGACGTTCTCCCCGCCCCGGATGATGATCTCGCTCGCCCGACCGGTCACCACCAGCCGGCCGCCCTCCTCCCGGCCGAGGTCCCCGGTGGCCTGCCAGTCGACGGCGCCGGGCAACCGCAGCCGGATCTCCCCGTCGACGAACCGGGTCTCGATCCCGGGCAGCACGACGCCGTCGACGGCGACCTTCCCGGAGGCCTCCGTGCTGCCGTACCCGTCGTGCAGCTCGTGGCCGGACACCCGGCGGAACCGCTCGCGCAGCTCCGCCGGCAGCGGGGCGCCGGCCGACAGGCAGAGCGGCGGCAACCGGGCCCCGGCGTCCAGGAGTTGGGCGAAGACCGCGGGCACGCCGCCCAGTGCGGTGAAGGGCGTCCGGCGGAGCAGCCCGGCGGCCGCCTCCGGGGTGAAGCGGTCCATCACGTGGGCGCTCGCGCCCAGGGCCAGCACGCCCACCACGCACATCGAGTGCCCGAAGGCGTGGAACAGCGGCAGCGGCCACAGCAGGTGGTCCTCGGCGGACATGCCCAGCAGGCCGCGGTAGGCGTGGTCGGCCGACCGGAGCCAGGCCCGCTGCGTCGACAGCACGCCCTTCGGGTCCCCGCTCGTTCCCGAGGTGTGGTGCAGCCAGGCGGGCTCGTCCGGAGCGAGGTCGTCGCGGGGCGGGGCGCCGGTGGGGGAGAGCAGCTCGTCCACGGTCACCACCCGGACCCCGGCGACCCGGCGGGCCTGCGCCAGGTGGGCGCGGTCGGTGACCACCAGGTCGGCGCCGCCGTCGGCCAGGCGGAACCGGAGCTCGTCGTCGCCGAGCCGCGGGTCGATCGGCACACCGACGGCGGCGGCGCGGGTGACGCCGAGGGTGGCGGTGATCGCGGGCACCCCGCCGGACAGCTGGAGCGCGACCCGACTGCCGCGCTCGACCCGGAGGTTGCCGGCCACCAGGGCCGTGCGGCGGGCGAGGTCGCCGTAGCTCACCGCACCGCCGGAGTCGGTGAAGGCCGCCCGGTCCGGCTGCTCCGAGGCGTGACGGAGGATCAGCTCGTGCATCTGGCACCCCTGCATTCCGCGGCGTGGTGAACGGGTTCCGGCAACCGTCACCCGCGGCATGATCGTGCGTCAAATCCACTCCGCCCCGGGGCCGGGGCCGGACCGGGCGTTCCCGCGGCCGGCCGGCGGTTGGTCCGATCGGACCCCGGCGGCCCGGGGCGGCGGGCCGGGGTGGTGGACGGGCGGCCGTCCGGGTGGCTCAAACCGTGAGTGGTCCAGACCTTAATGGTCCAGACCTATTGACCAACTCCGGCTCCCCTCCTACGATCCGGTCCGGCACAGCCCCACATGTCCCCCACCTCACCCACGGCCGGGCGTCACGCCCCCACGCGTCGGTCACGTCCCTGGCGCCCCGGTCGGAAGGGAGCACAGCATGTTCCGTCGGAGGTCCCGAACCCCACGCCCGTCGGGCGGTTCCCACCCCGCTCCGGAGGCCGGCCGTCCCGGCGGGGAGCCGCGCCGGACGGGTCTGGAACGCGCGTCGCGGCCCACACCCCGGGCCGCCCAGCACCGTCCGAGCGCGCTGGTCCGCTCCCTCGCCGTGGTCGGGACGGCCGCCCTGGTCGGCGCCGGCATCGCGGTGACCGGCTCCGTCACCGCCGGCGCCGCGACCCCCAACCTGGTGGCCAACCCCGGCTTCGAGAGCGGACTCTCCAACTGGACCTGTTCGCCCGGCACGGCGGCGGTGGTCGGCAGCCCGGTGCACTCCGGCAGCGCCGCCCTCCGATCCACGCCGACCGGCCAGGACACCGCCCAGTGCTCCCAGACCATCAGCGTGCAGCCCAACTCCGCGTACACGCTGAGCGCCTACGTCCAGGGCAGCTACGTCTACCTGGGCGCCAGCGGCACCGGCGGCAGCGACCCGTCCACCTGGGCGCCCGGCAACGCCTCCTACGGGCAGCTCAGCGTCAACTTCACCACCGGGCCCGGCACCACCTCGGTGACGGTCTACCTGCACGGCTGGTACGGGCAGCCCGCCTACTACGCGGACGACGTGTCGCTCACCGGCCCCGGCGGCAGCAGCTCCACGCCGCCCACCACCCCGCCGACCACGCCGCCCACGACGCCTCCCACGACCCCGCCGACCACGCCTCCCACCACGCCTCCGACCACGCCCCCCACCACCCCGCCCACGACGCCTCCCACCACCCCGCCGGGCGGCGACACCTGCCCGACCAAGCCCCGGCCCACGGGCAAGGTCCTCCAGGGCTACTGGGAGAACTGGGACGGCGCCGCCAACGGCGTCCACCCGGGCCTGGGCTGGGTGCCCATCACCGACAGCCGGATCGCCGCGCACGGCTACAACGTGATCAACGCCGCCTTCCCGGTGATCCTCTCCGACGGCACCGTGCAGTGGCAGGACGGCATGGACGCCAACGTCAAGGTCTCCACCCCCGCCGAGATGTGCCAGGCCAAGGCGGCCGGGGCGACGATCCTGATGTCCATCGGCGGTGCCGCCGCCGGCATCGACCTGAGCTCCAGCACCGTCGCCGACCGCTTCGTGGCGACCGTCGTCCCGATCCTCAAGAAGTACAACTTCGACGGGATCGACATCGACATCGAGACCGGCCTCTCCGGCAGCGGCGACATCAAGACGCCCTCCGCCTCCCAGGCCAACCTGATGCGCATCATCGACGGCGTGCTGGCCCAGATGCCCGCCGGCTTCGGCCTCACCATGGCCCCCGAGACCGCGTACGTCACCGGCGGGAGCGTCACCTACGGCTCCATCTGGGGCGCCTACCTGCCGATCATCAAGAAGTACGCCGACAACGGCCGGCTGTGGTGGCTGAACATGCAGTACTACAACGGCAGCATGTACGGCTGCTCCGGAGACTCCTACCAGGCCGGTACGGTGCAGGGCTTCACCGTCCAGACCACCTGCCTGAACAACGGCCTCACCATCCAGGGCACCACCGTCAAGGTGCCCTACGACAAGCAGGTGCCCGGCCTCCCGGCCCAGCCGGGTGCCGGCGGCGGCTACCTGGACCCGGGCTCGGTCGGCCAGGCCTGGGGCAACTTCGGCGGCGCCTTGAAGGGCCTGATGACCTGGTCGCTCAACTGGGACGGCTCGAAGGGCTGGACCTTCGGGGACAACGCCAGGTCGCTCCAGGGCCGTTGACGCCGGACCGATCACCGCTGAGACACCGCTGAACCACCACTGAACCACCACCGAAGGCCCGCGCCCCGCCACCCCGGGGCGCGGGCCGTTCAGTTCCCCGCACCACCCCCCGGAGCGCCGCCGGGCCCGCCGTCAGCCGGGCCCGCGTCAGGGAGGCGTCAGGAGTTCGTCAGGGCGGGTGACGGAGCTTGCCCCGGGCATCGGCGCGGGCTTTGATGGACGGCATGCACCGCTCGACCCGCCACCACGACCGCCCGCCGCATAGCCGGCCGCGGTTCGTCGTCGCGGTCGCGGTCGCCACTGCCGTCCGGTAGTACCGAGCTCCTTCCCGCCGGTCACCGGCCGCGCGTACGGGCCCGGGGCAGTCCCGCCGAGCCCGTGCCGATCACCGCCGCCCGTCCTCCGCCCCGTTCGGCTCCGGGGCGGGGGTGGGCGGTCGTCTCCGCAGTACACCTTTCTCGCACCACACTCCTTCTCGCACCGGCGGCCCCGGCGCGGGCGGCCGCGCGCCGCCCCGTCGCCGTACCCCGCCGGTGCCCAGCACCCTTGGATGGGTCATGTCCGACACCGTTCTGTCCGCCCGTACCGCCCTTGTCACCGGCGCCTCCTCCGGCATCGGTTGGGAGACCGCCCGGCTGCTCGCCGGGCGGGGCGCGAACGTCCTGGTGCACGCCCGCACCGCCGCCGAGGCGGAGGACGCCGTCGACCGGCTGATCGCCGCCGGCGCCCGCCGTGACCAACTCGTCGAGCTGGCCGCCGACTTCACCCGGCTGGCGGAGGTCGCGGTGCTGGCCGGCACGGTCGTCAAGCACTACCCGGCGCTGGACCTGCTGGTGAACAACGCCGCCGTGATGGCGCCCGAGCGCTGCACCCTGACCGACGACGGCAACGAGCTCTCCCTGCAGGTCAACTTCCTGGCCGCGCACCTGCTGGCCAAGCTGCTCCGGGCCCCGCTCTCGGCCGCCGGGGACGCCCGGATCGTCAACGTGTCCTCCTCCCTGCACCGCACCGCGTCGATGAACTGGTCGGACCCGCACCGGGTGAAGAAGTACTCCCGGGTCGCCGCGTACGCCCAGTCGCAGCTGGCGCTCACCATGGCGACCGCCGAGATGGCGCCGGCCGGCTCCGGCGTCACCGCCGTCAGCCTCAACCCGGGCCTGTGCGACACGGCGCTGCTGCCGCTCTACGGGCGGGTCGGCGCACCGGCGGCGGAGGGCGCGGCGGCCGTGGTCCGGCTCTGCCTGCCGGATGCCGAGATCGCCAACGGCGCCTACTACGACGGCGGCGTCGCCGCGCCGACGGCCCAGGCCGCCCAGGAGGAGCGCTCGCAGAAGCGCCTGGTGAAGCTCGCCGACCAGCTGGTCGGCCGGGCCGCCTGAACCGCGTCCACCCACCCAGGACCAGGAGGAGCACGGTGTCCAAGCGCGCCCGCAAGAAGAAGGCCCGGCGGAAGAAGAAGGCGAACCACGGCCGCAAGGCCTGTCAGTGACCGCGTAGCGGAGCCCCGGGCCCGCCGTCCTCAGCGCTGAGCGAGGACGACGGGCCCGGGGTCGTGCTGCCGGGGCCTTGGCCCGGCGCCTCGGGGCGTGGTCCAGGGCCCGGGAGCGGCTCAGGCGAGGGTGGCCCAGTCCTGGGTGTTGGCGTTGCCGGCCGCGTTGACGACCACGGCCGCTCCGGTGCTCACGGCGGCGCTGTCGAGCACGTAGCCGGTCGCCGGGTTGGTGATCGTCAGGGTGCCGCTGCCGTTCTGGGTGACCTGCCACTTCTGGTACTGGCTGGCGGAGTTGAAGGCCTGGAGGGTGACCTGGCCGCCGGCCGCGGCGGGCGCGGTGAGGGTCAGCGGGGTCGGGCAGCTGTCGTAGATCCGGGTGGTGCCGTCCGCGTTCGGGTCCAGCTTCCACTTCTCCGAGGCGTGGGTGGAGTCGTAGGTGTCGAGGTCGGCGACCACGTTGGTGGAGTTGGCGCACTGCCCGGCGTGCTCCAGGGCCAGGCCGCCCCCGTTGGTGAAGGCGTGGTACTGGTTGTCGCCCACCGGGTTGGGCCCGTAGTCGACGGTGTGGGCGGCCAGGTAGTTGAGCGCGCTGCCGGTGGTGGCGAGGTTGCCCAGCGGTCGGTCGTTCTTGAAGTAGTCGGCGAAGGTCGACGGGGCGTGCGAGGTCAGCAGGGCGACGGTGCCGTTCCAGCCGCCGTCGACGTTGTTCCACAGGTCGAGCAGCGAGCCGTCCACGTTGCCCTGGACCTGGTCGCCGGTGTTCCAGCCGGTGGTGTAGGTGAACGGGTAGCTGCTGCCGTCGGGCCAGACGTAGCGGTAGTCGCCGAGCAGGTAGGCGGCCGTGGAGTCGGCGAAGCCCTCGGTCCAGGCGCAGCTCGCCGAGCTGACCAGGTTGACGTAGTGCGGGCTGCAGTTGCTCACCGCGGGGAACACGCCGTTGTACAGGCGGTGCATCAGGAAGTGGCCGGACTCGTGCAGCACGGTGTGCTCGGAGTCCGGGTCGGCGGCGGCCAGGTGGACGGTGCCGGCCAGGTCGTAGTACGTCCCGTCGGCCGAGTTCGCCGTCCAGCGGACGGTGAGTTCGGTGCAGGCGTTGTTCGCCTCGTGCGAGGACCAGCAGGCGGTGGCGGGGTTGTTCCGGTGCTGGTAGAGCAGGTTGACGGTGTCGAAGGCGTGCCAGGCCCGGGCGGTGGCCGCCGGGGGTTTGACCGTGCCCAGCGAGGTGCTGGCGGCGATGTTGTTCTGGGTGGCGGAGTCCAGCGTGTACGGGGTGCCCGTGGTGTCGGCGACCTTCCAGTACTGGTTGCTCTCGGTGCGGAACCGCACCCACAGGCTGCTCATCGAGGTGGTGGCGGCCGGGGTGTAGCAGAGGTTGAAGCTGCCGTCGGCGGCGCTGGTCAGCTGGTAGTCGGCGGTCAGCTGGTGGGCGGTGTCGGTGACCTTCTCGGCTCCCCACAGCTGGGCGTCCGCGCTGCGCGCCGGTTTGGTCTGGGTGGGCTTGGCCGGGCCGGCTTCGGCCGACTGGTAGTCGTACTGGAGCGTACCGCTGAGACAGATCGGGCTCGCGGCCCGGGCCGGCGTCGCGGTGAGCGGAACGACGGCGGAGACGGCGAGGAGGACGGCGCCGAGGGCGGCGGAGCCGTGCGACAGCCGGATGCCGAAGGCCATGGAGGGCTTCCTCTCCTGGGGAACACGCCTGCGGAGGTGACACGGTTCGATGACGACCGAGTCCGCAGCCCAGGATCGGGGCCCGACACCTCAGGGGGTAAGAGCGCGCGGTTGCGCGCCGATGAGCCGGTAGTCGGATGGAATCACTCTGGTGGTGAACGCGACGGCGCCCGCTCCGGGCGCCGTCGGCGCGCCGGTGCGCTGCGGCCGGCAGGTCGGCCGTCTGTCCGGCCGTCAGTTCCTGCGGGCCAGGCCGCAGGAGATCAGCCGCTCCCACACCGTCAGGTCGCCGGTGTCACCGTCCCCGGGATCCGGGCGCCACGAGGAGCAGAACTCCAGCCCCGGTTCGAGCAGTTCGAGCCCGCCGAACAGGCCGAGCAGCTCCTCGTCGGTGCGCCAGCGGCCGCGGCCGAGACTGCCCTGGAGCTTCTGCTCCGCGAGCCGGGTCTCCTCGTTCGCGCCGGAGCGGAAGTGGGAGACGTACACCAGGCTGCCCGGGGCCACCCGGTCCGCCCACCAGCGCACCACGTCGGCGGGCCGCTCGTCGTCGTTGAGGTGGTGCAGGACGGCGCTGAACAGGACGCCCACCGGCCGGTCGAAGTCGATCAGGCGCCGCACCTCGGGGTGCTGGCGGATCGTCTCCGGCGCGCGCAGGTCCGCCTGAACCACGGCGGTGCGCTCGTCGGTGGCGAGCAGCGCGCGGCCGTGGGCCAGCACCATCGGGTCGTTGTCGACGTAGACGACGTGCGCGTCGGGGGCGTGCCGCTGGGCGACCTGGTGCACGTTGTCGGCGGTCGGCAGCCCGCTGCCCATGTCGATGAACTGCCGGATGCCGTCGTCGGCCATCGCGCCCACGGCCCGCACCAGGGCCCGGCGGTTGGCGAAGGCGATCGCCACCGAGCCCGGCAGGTCCCGCAGGAAGAAGTCGCCGATCTCGCGGTCGACGGGGAAGTTGTCCTTGCCGCCCAGCAGGTAGTCGTAGACCCGGGCGATGCTCGGCTTCGACCGGTCGATCCCGCTGCTCTCATCGGCCATGCTGGCAACCCCGTCCTCGGCGTCCGTCGTGGGCCCGATCGTAGGAGAACGTCCTGGTCCCGGGCGGTAACCGACGGTTGATGTCGCGGAATCGGGCAGGTCCTGCCTGCTCCTGCCTGGTCCTGCCAGAGCCTGTCCGGATCTGTCCGGGCGGGTGAGGCGGTCTTGTCCCGGGCGGGCATCGGCCGTCCAATGGCCGGTATGGCATCGAGCGAGCTCGTCCTGATGACCGATCACAGCTCGACCGAGGGCAGCCGCGACACCCTCGTCGCCGCGGTGCACGCCCTGACCGGCCGGGCCCCCGCCCTGCTGGACGCGCGACACTTCACCCCCGGCGGCAGCGGTCGGATCCGCACCGACGGCGAGGAACCGCGGCTGGAGGCGGACGGGGTGAGCGTGGGTGCCGACACCGTGCTGGTCTACGAGATCCCGCCACACCGGCGCCGGGACTTCGAGACGGTCCAGCACGGGCTGCGGGCGGCCGGCGTGCGCTCCCTCGGGACGAACGCGGCGGCCTGGCGGGCGGCGACCGAGAAGGACCGGACCGTCGCGTGCTTCACCCGTGACGGCATCGCCCACATGCCGACCGTGGCCTTCACCCGGCCCGACGCCGAGGAGGCCGCCGAGGCGTTCGAGCGGCTGGGCCGCGACGTCTGGGCCCGCCCGACGATCGGCATGGGCGGTACCGACGTCTTCCACGTTTCCACCCATGCCCAGCTCCGGGCCGCGGCCGAGTTCTACGCCCGTGCGGGCACCGGTTGGCTGATCGCCCGTGACGCCCGGAACTTCGGGCCCGACGGGCGGCGCCACCAGTACCGCGTGGTGGTGCTCGGCGGACGGGTCCTGCGGGTGGTCGAGCACGTCCAGCCGGACCCGGACGCACCGTGCAACGAGAGCCGGGGCGCCGTCTCCACTCGCCTGGAGCCGGGGGACCTGCCCGCCGGCCTGGCCGAACTCGCCGTCGCCGCGGCCGAGTCGCTCGGCCTGTCGTTCGCCGGGGTGGACCTCGCCGCGGAGAGCGGCGGCGTCGTCTTCGAGGTCAACGTCCACCCCGCGTTCGGCACCGACCGCGGCCTGGAGACCGTCGCCGTCCCCTACGTCGCCGCTCACCTGGCCGCCGGCGGAGTGTCCGGCTGAACCGTGCTCCGCTGCCCCCGGAGAAGTCCTCAGCCGGACGGGGTGGTCCCGGTGAACGGTGTGGCGGGCGCGGCGTGCGCGGTCGGCGCGGCGGCGGAGTCGGCGGCGGAGTCGGGGAGGACGCCGAGCTGTTGCAGGACGCCGGCCCGGTCGTAGGCGTCCACGGAGCGGGCGATCCGGCCGTCCTCGGCGAACTCGAGCAGGCTCATCAGGTAGAGCGAGAACCGCTTGCCGCGGCTGGACTCCGGGAGGCAGAGGAAAGGCTCCCGGACGGTGGCGCTGTAGTGCACGTGGGCCACCGCGTGGGACGGGCCGACCACCACGCCCTGGCTGACCGAACGGATGTCGGAGAAGAGCTCGCCGGCCCGGCTGAAGTACTCGTGCAGCTCCCGGTGGCCCCGGTAGGTGTGGTCGAACGCCTTGTCCTCGATCACGGCGTCCTCGGTGTAGTACTCCATCGCGTCGGCGGGGGCGGTGGGGGAGTCCCACATGGTCACCCAGCGTTCGACGAACGCCTTCCGCTCGCTCGGGTCGAAGTCCGGCACGGGTTCAGTCCTTTCCACGCGGGGGCGCGGTTCGAGGGGTGGGGCCCGGAGACCAGTGCCGGAGCACGGCGGCCATGACCCGTGGCGCCGCCAGTTCGGCCGGTGAGCCGGTCAGGCTGACGGCGTTCCACACGGCGGTGGCGACCCGGGCGTCCTCGGCCGCGGCGCGCATGGTGGCCTGGAAGGACCTCGCCAGCAGGCCGGCGACGGCGGGGTGGGTGCCGGGGACCTGGGGCATGGCCCGGTCGGCCATGGTGGAGAACAGCCACGGGAGCCGTACCGCCCGGGCGGCCTCCCGGTAGAAGCGCCGGGGCAGGCCGGCCGGACCGGCGGCGAGGCACCTGCGGAGCGCCCTGGCCTCCAGGGCGGCGACCGTCATGCCCGCGCCGTAGATCGGGTTGAGGCTGCACAGTGCGTCGCCGGTGGAGATCAGCCCGTCGGGGAGCCGGCGCAGCCGGTGGAAGTCCCGGCGCAGGGAGGCCGGGTAGGCGAAGGAGGAGACCCCGGTGATCGGCTCGGCGTTGCGGAGCGCGGTCGACGTCCCGGCGGGGAGCAGGTCCTCGGCGAAGTCGAGGAACCGCTCCGGCGAGAGGGGCGGGTGGTCGTCCTTGCCGAAGCCGTAGAGGGAGAGCACCCAGGCGTCGTGCTCCTGCTGGGTGAGGACGGCGCCGCGGGGGCGGGTGGTGGTCGCTCCGATCAGCACGCCCTTGGCTGCTCCCAGGGCGCCCGGGGCGACCCGGTAGCGGCGGCTGGCGTAGGCGACGTCGACGGCCAGGCGGGCCGTGGACGGCGCCCGGTACCCCAGGGACCTCAGCCAGGCCGCGCCCCGGCCCGCGCGGCCCATCGCGTCCACGACCAGGTCCGCGTGGACGGCCTCGGCGGAGTCGGGCTCGCCGGGGCGGGCCAGCCGGACCCCGCCGACCCGGGCCGGACCGGCGGTGATCGGGTCGGCGGTGATGGGGGCGGTGGCCTCCAGCCCCGACCGCAGGGTGACGCCGGGCAGCGCGCGGACCCGCTCGCGCAGCCGGTCCTCCAGGAAGGGCCGGCTCACCTGGAGCACCCGGCCGAGCGGCACCTGCCGTAGGCGCGACCCGAAGAAGACGATGTCGAGCTCGTCCAGGGCCCCGGCCAGGGTGCCGCCGTCGGCCGCCAACTCCTCGACTAATCCCGGGAAGAGCTCCGCCAGGACCTGCGCGCCGCCCGGCGTGAGCGAGTGGACGTGCGCCCCCTGCGGGACGCCGCGCCGGACGTCGGGGGGTTGCGGGTAGGTGTCCCGCTCGACGACGGTGACGTGCTCGAAGAACCCGGAGAGGGCCCGGGCGGCGCACAGGCCACTGATCCCCGCACCGAGCACGAGCGCGTGGCCCGCTCCGCCGCGACTGCCGCTGCGCCTGCTTCGCCGTGGACCCACGGTCGGCTCCGATCCCTCGCCGCCCGCCGACGGACGGGCGCCCCCACCCTGCCACCCGGCTCCCGGCCCGCACCACCGGGCAGTCACCCGTCCGGGTGATGGCGGCGGACCGGGCTCACCCGATCGGGTCCCCACCGCTGGCGGGGTGCCGGCGCGTTGGGGTCAGTCCTGCGGCTGCACGGCCGGTTGGCGCTCGGGGTAGGCGGCGAGCAGGGCCAGCCAGAGCTGGAAGCGGTCCTGCATGGAGGCCAGGGAGCGGCCGGTGAGCCGCTCGATCCGGTCCAGCCGGTAGCGGACGGTGTTGCGGTGGACGTACAGCCGGTCGGCGACCGCCTGCACCGAGCAGTCCGCCGCCAGGTAGGCGTGCAGGGTCGTGACCAGGTCGGCGCGGTTGGCCTCGTCGAAGCGGGTGAGCGGGCGCAGCACCTCGGCGGCGAGCTGCTTCAACGGCAGGTCGGGGCTGGACAGCAGCAGGCGGGGCAGGTTGAGCGGGTCGCCGCCGTGCACCCCGGGGCCTTTGGCGAGGGCGGCCTGGGCCTCGAACCAGCTCCAGCGCAGCCCGTCGACGCCCCGGTAGCAGCCGCCGACGCCGACCGCCGCGCGGGTGTCCAGGCCGGAGAGCGCGGTGCCGAGGCGCCGGGCCAGGTCGTCGACCGGCGCGGAGCGGGGGAGCACCGCCACCAGGTACCGGTTGACGACGGCGGTGAGCACCGGCTCGGCGGAGTCGGGGTGCTCCGCCGGCAGCCAGGGCAGCCGGGCGAGCCGCCGGTCCGCCTCCGGCCCGCCGCGTCCGTCCGCGGCCCGCCCGTCCGCCTGCGCCCCGGCCCCGGCCCCAGAGCCGGACCCGGACCCGGCCCCCTCCGGCGCCAGCCGGCCCAGCACCACCCGGTGGGCGGCCCGGGGGTCGAGCCCGAACGCGGCGAGCCGGCGCTCGGCGGTGGCCGGCGCGATCACGTCCCGCACGATGTCCTCGACGACCTGGCCGACCAGCTCCCGCCGCCCGGCCAGGTGGGCCTGACGGCGGGCCAGCTCCAGCCCGACCAGCCGGACGGCGTACGGGAGGACGTCCGCCGCCGGGCCCGCCGAGCGCAGGCAGAGGAAGGCCGCGACCGCGCCGTCGACCTGCACCGGCAGCCGCAGCGGCCCGGCGCCGCCGGGCACCTCCGGGCCCGTCCGCCCGGCGGCCAGGTGCTCCGGCCGCCCGGCCGCCCGCAGCTCCGCGAACAGCGCCTCCGACCGCTCCGGACTGGCGGCCAGCACCACCCCGTGCCGGTCCACCACGGCGACCTCCGAGCCGGTGGCCCGCCGCAGCACCCGCAGCAGCGCGGTCAGGCCCTCGCCGCCGAGCAGCGCCTGGACCAGCAGGTCGTGCTGGTCGACCAGCCGCCGCTGCGCGCTGTGGTCCTCGGCCGTGATCCGTTCGGCGACCAGCCGGTTCACCGCGATGAACGGCGTCTCGTACGGGACCTCCAGCACCGCCAGGCCCTGCCGTTCGGCCTCGGCGACGGTGGCCCGGGGCACGGCGGGGTGGCTCAGTCCGGTGCCGAAGCCGATCCCCGAGGCGCCGGCGGCCGCCACCCGTTGGACGAAGGCGGTCTGCGCGGCGGCGCCGCGCTGCCGCAGGCCGGTGGTGAGGAGCAGCTCGCCGCCCGTCAACCACTCCGTCGGGTCGGCGAGTTCGGTCACCGCGACCCAGCGCACGACCCGGTCGAGCCCGGCCGTGCCGGTGCACAGTCGCAGGCCGAGGCCCTCTTCCCGAAGCAGATCGCGCAGCGTCACCGGCATGCGCCGGACTGTAGCGCCGCACAACTCGCCGACGGAAGACCGTGCGGGCGTCCATAGCCGGGCGGGGTGATCCCTTCCTAGGGTTCCGTGCGAACCGACACGACAACCCGTCCGTACCGTCCGCTTGTCGTACCAGCCAGAAGGGCCACCGGAGTTGAGCAGCCACGACCGTCCACCCCGACCGGAACCGGCCCCCGGCGCGGTCCGGCTCGAAGGGCTGGCCAAGACCTTCGACGGCCAGGTCCGCGCGGTCGACGGCGTCGACCTGGACATCGGCGAGGGCGAGTTCTTCGCGATGCTCGGGCCCTCCGGCTCGGGGAAGACCACCGTGCTGCGCATGATCGCCGGCTTCGAGGCCCCGAGCTCCGGCCGGGTCCTGCTGGGCGGCGCCGACGTCACCGGCCTGCCGCCGTTCGACCGGGACGTCAACACGGTGTTCCAGGACTACGCGCTGTTCCCGCACATGACGATCGAGCAGAACGTCGGCTACGGCCTGATGGTCCGCCGGGTGCCGAAGCCCGCACGGGCCGAGCGGGTGCGTGCGGCGCTCGCCATGGTCCGGCTGGAGGGCTTCGAGCGCCGCCGCCCGGCCCAGCTCTCCGGCGGCCAGCGCCAACGCGTCGCGCTGGCCAGGGCGTTGGTGAACCGCCCGAAGGTGCTGCTGCTGGACGAGCCGCTCGGTGCGCTCGACCTGAAACTGCGGCACGAGATGCAGGCCGAGCTCAAGCGGATCCAGCGCGAGGTCGGGATCACCTTCGTGTTCGTCACCCACGACCAGGACGAGGCCCTGACGATGAGCGACCGCGTCGCGGTGTTCAACGCGGGCCGGATCGAGCAGGTCGGCCCGCCCGCCGAGGTGTACGAGCACCCGGCCACCGCCTTCGTGGCCGGCTTCGTCGGCACCTCCAACCTGCTGGACGGCCCGGCCGCCGAGCAGGTGGTGGGCGAGGCCGGGCTGTTCAGCGTCCGCCCGGAGAAGATCCGGATAGCGCACCCGGACGACCCGGCCGGGCCGGACGAGCTGTCCGCCACCGGGCGGGTCGCCGAGGTCGTCTACGCGGGCGGCCACACCCGCTTCCTGGTCGACCTGGAGGCCGGCGGGCGGCTGACCGCCGTCCGGCAGAACGTCGACGAGGGCTCCGCCGACGTCCTGCGCCACCGCGGCGCCGAGGTCGTCCTCGCCTGGCAGCGCCGGCACACCGTCCGGGTCGGCTCCTGACCCACCCCCACCCCCTCACCGAAGAACGGAACACCCCGCCATGCGCATCCCCCTGATCGCCCGCGCCGCGGCCGCCGCCACCGCCGCCGTCCTGCTCGCCGCAGGGTGCGGCAGCAGCAGCGGCGGCACGGGCGCCGCGAACGGCTCGCACGGGCTGAACCCGCCGAAGCTGCCGATGCTCCAGTCCCTGGGCGCCGGGGAGGGCCAGGTGAACCTGGTCGCCTGGGCCGGGTACGCCGAGGACGGCTCGGACGACAAGGGCGTCGACTGGGTCCACCCCTTCGAGCAGCAGACCGGCTGCAAGGTCAACGCGAAGATCGCCGGGACCTCCGACGAGATGGTCTCGCTGATGAAGACCGGCCAGTACGACGCCGTCTCGGCCTCCGGCGACGCGACCCTGCGGCTGATCGCCGCCGGTGACGTCGCCCCCGTCAACACCGCCCTGGTGCAGAACTACGCGGACGTCTTCGACGGCCTCAAGAACCAGCCCTGGAACTCGGTGAACGGCCAGATGTACGGCATCCCGCACGGCCGCGGCGCCAACCTGCTGATGTACCGCACCGACAAGGTCACCCCGGCCCCCGACTCCTGGAGCGTGGTCTTCGACGGCGCCGCGCCCTACGCCGGCCACGTCACCGCCTACGACTCCCCGATCTACATCGCCGACGCCGCGCTCTATCTGATGAAGACGAAGCCGGAACTCGGCATCACCAACCCGTACGCGCTGGACGCGACCCAGCTCAAGGCGGCCGTCGACCTGTTGAAGACCCAGCACAAGGCGATCGGCGAGTACTGGAGCGACTTCCAGAAGTCGGAGAACTCCTTCAAGACCGGGGACACCGTGGTCGGCACCAGCTGGCAGGTGATCGCCAACCTGGCCCAGGCGGACAAGGCGCCGGTCAAGGCCGTGCTGCCGAAGGAGGGCGCCACCGGCTGGTCCGACACCTGGATGGTGTCGGCCAAGGCCGCCCACCCCAACTGCGCCTACCAGTGGATGAACTGGATCGTCTCGCCGACCGCGAACGCCCAGGTCGCCCAGTGGTTCGGCGAGGCGCCGGCCAACTCCAAGGCCTGCGACCTGACCACCGACAAGGGCTTCTGCACCACCTTCCACGCCGCCGACGAGGCCTACTGGAAGGACGTGTACTACTGGACCACCCCGGTCAAGAGCTGCCTGGACGGCCGCACGGTGGCCTGCACCGACTACGCCGCCTGGACGTCCGCCTGGACCGAGATCAAGGGCTGATGACCGCGACCGGCACGACCGGACCGACCGGCCCGGCGACCGGCCCGACCGACACGGCCGCCGCACCCGCCCCGGCACCGCAGCCGCGGCGGGGCGGCGTGCGGCGGGCCGCCTCCGTACTGCACCGGCACGCCGGGCTGCGGCTGGCGCTGCTGCTGTCCGCCCCGATGGCCTGGCTGCTGCTCGCCTACCTGGGCTCGCTGGCCGTCCTGCTGCTGTCGGCCTTCTGGACGGTCGACGACTTCACCTACGACCTCGTCCGGGTCTGGAACACCGCCAACTTCCACACCGTCCTCACCGAGCCGGTCTACCGGACGATCGCCCTGCGCACCCTCGGCATCGCCGCCGCCGTCACCGTCATCGACGCCGTGGTGGCCTTCCCGATGGCCTTCTACATGGCCCGGATCGCCCGGCCGCGCACCCGCAAGCTGCTGGTGGTGGCCGTCCTGACGCCGCTGTGGGCCAGCTACCTGGTGAAGGCCTACGCCTGGCGGGCCATCCTCGGCCAGGGCGGCGTGCTGGACCGGCTCGGTGCCCCGTTCGGGCTGTCCAGCCCGGGGTACGGCACCACGGCGGTGATCCTGGTCCTCGCCTACCTGTGGCTGCCGTACATGATCCTGCCGGTCTACGCCGGACTGGACAACCTGCCCGGCAACCTGCTCGACGCCTCCGCCGACCTGGGCGCCTCCGCCTGGCGGACCTTCCGCTCGGTGGTCCTCCCGCTGGTCCTGCCCTCGGTGTTCGCCGGGTCGGTGTTCACCTTCTCGCTCAGCCTGGGCGACTACATCACCGTACGGATCGTCGGCGGCAAGACCCAGGTGCTGGGCACCGCGATCGCCGACAACGTGACGCTCAACCTGCCGCTGGCCGCCGCGCTGTCCTGCGTCCCGGTGGTGATGATCGTCGGCTACCTGCTCGCCGTGCGCCGCACCGGCGCCCTGGACTCGCTGTAGGACCCCTTCGGAGGCGTACCCCCGTGATCCTCTCCCGCCGCACCCGGATCGCGCTGCGCGCGGCCACCTTCCTCGGCCTCGCCGTCGTCTACCTGCCGCTGCTGCTGGTGCTGGTCAACTCGTTCAACCGGGACCGCTCCTTCGCCTGGCCGCCGACCGGGTTCACCACCGAGTGGTGGGTCCGGGCCTGGCAGTCCGAGGGCGCCCGCAGCGCCCTGGTCTCCTCGCTGCAGGCCGGGGCGGGGGCCACCCTGGTGGCGCTGGTCCTGGGCACCATGACGGCCTTCGCCGTCCAGCGGTACCGGTTCTTCGGCCGCCAGGCGGTGTCCTTCCTGGTGATCCTGCCGATCGCGCTGCCCGGCATCGTCACCGGCATCGCGCTCAACGCCGCGTTCCGCACGGTGCTGGGCCCGGCCGGCATCGGCTTCGGCCTGCTCACCGTGGTGATCGGGCACGCCACCTTCTGCGTGGTGGTGGTCTTCAACAACGTCCTCGCCCGGCTGCGCCGGCTGGCCCCCTCGGCCGAGGAGGCCTCGGCGGACCTCGGCGCCCACACCTTCCAGACCTTCCGGCACGTCACCTTCCCGGCGGTGCGGTCGGCCCTGCTCGCGGGCGGCCTGCTGGCCTTCGCGCTGTCCTTCGACGAGATCGTGGTGACCACCTTCACGGCCGGTCCGACCGTCCAGACCCTGCCGGTCTGGATCTACGCCAACCTGGCGCGCCCCAACCAGGCCCCGGTGGTGAACGTGGTGGCGGCGGTGCTGGTGCTGCTCTCCGTCGTCCCGGTGTACCTGGCCCAGCGGCTGTCGGCGGACAGCGCCGGCGGGCGGTTGTGACGGGTGTTGTGCGACAGCTGGTTCCGAAAAAGCTGCAATGTTGAAACGGTGACGTTTCACCGAATGTCGAAACAGTCTTCCGAGCGATATTCAGTGAATGTGAAGGGCGGCGAATTGACTTCCCATCACTCCCTTCACCTGCCCGGACGCCGTTCTTAATGTTTCCTTACCCGCAGCCGTTGACCACCGTTCATCAACTCTGCTTTCCTTCATCCCCAAGCAGCTGGCCCCACCGAGAGACCGTCAATTCCGGCTGTCCGGAAGATAGAACCGGATTCGGCGCTCGGTGGATTCCGCCTGCTGCTCCTTCCCCACAAAGGGATCGTTCGCGGCCCCCCGGCCGCAACGGGCGATCGGTAAGCAGAGAGGCACCCTCACCCCATGGGTCACTCCCCCAGAATGCGGCGCGCGAAGAACGCGGCGCTCACCGGCCTGGCGTCCATCGCGCTCGCCGCCGCCGGTCTCGCCGGCGCGGCCGGACCGGCCGCCGCCCAGGACATCTCCAGCTCCTCGGGCAGCGTCAACAACGAGTTCAACCCCTGGAGCCCCCAGAACGGCCACCCGTACCGCCACGGCGCGGTGATGGGCAAGCAGCAGCAGAAGAAGTACAAGGAGTGGATGGCCGCCCACAACCAGGCGGCGGCCACCGGCCAGGAGACGCTCTCCTACGGCGGCGGCGTCGACGGCATCGGCGTGCAGAGCGGCCACTCCAAGGTCTACCTGGTCTTCTACGGCACCCAGTGGGGCACCCAGAGCACCGACGCCAACGGCAACGCCAAGTTCTCCGGCGACTCGGCCGGCGCGGCCGGTGCCACCCAGCAGATGTTCAAGGGCATCGGCACCAACGGCGAGACCTGGTCGGCCGACCTGACCCAGTGGTGCGACGGCCCCAACGTCGCCTCCGGCGCGGTCAGCTGCCCGTCGAACGCCAACTTCATCCCGTACCAGAGCGGCGGCGTGCTCTCCGGCGTCTGGTACGACAACGCGGCCGCCTCGCCCGCCTCGGCCAGCGGCAACCAGCTGGCCCAGGAGGCCGTCAAGGCCGCCGGCCACTTCGGCAACACCACGGCCGCCGCCAACCGCGACGCGTACTACATCGTCCTGTCGCCGCACGGCACCAACCCGGACGACTACCAGAACCCCACCACCGGGTACTGCGCCTGGCACGACTGGAACGGTGACACCACCCTCAACGGCGGCGCGGCCAGCTCGCCCTACGGCGACATCGCCTTCTCCAACCAGCCGTACAACATCGACCAGGGCAGCAGCTGCGGCGTCGGCTTCGTCAACTCGCCCGGCACGCTGGACGGCTTCACGATGACCCTCGGCCACGAGTGGCACGAGATGATGTCCGACCAGAACCCGGCCGGCGGCTGGACCAACCACGTCTCCGGCAGCTCGTACAACGGCCAGGAGAACTCGGACGAGTGCGCCTGGATCCAGCCCGGCTCGACCGGTGGCGCCGCCAACGTCTCCTTCGGCTCCTACGGCACCTTCGCCGAGCAGGCCAGCTGGTCGAACGACACCAACTCCTGCGCCATCACCCACGCCATCCTGAACCACGGCGGCGGCACCACCAACACCGTCACGGTGACCAACCCGGGCAACCAGTCGGGCACCGTCGGCACCGCGGCCAGCCTGCAGATCGGCGCGAGCGACTCGGCCTCCGGCCAGACCCTGACCTACTCGGCCACCGGCCTGCCCGCCGGCCTGTCGATCAACTCCTCGACCGGCCTGATCTCCGGCACCCCGACCGCCGCCGGCACCGCCAACGTGACGGTCACCGCGACCGACACCACCGGCGCCGCGGGCAGCACCACGTTCAGCTGGACCGAGTCCGGCGGCTCCGGCGGCGGCAACGCCGTCACCAACGGCGGCTTCGAGACCGGCAGCCTGAGCGGCTGGACCGCCGCCGGTACCACCTCCGCCACCACGGGCGCGGCGCACAGCGGCAGCTACGGCGCGATGGTCGGCTCCACCAACCCGACCGGGGACTCCTCCGTCGCCCAGACCTTCACCGCCCCGACCGGCTCCAGCAAGCTGTCCTTCTGGTACAGCAACACCTGCGACGACACGGTCACCTACGACTGGGCCACCGCCACGTTGAAGGACAACACCACCGGCACCACCACCACGGTCCTCGCCAAGACCTGCACCACCACCGGCAGCTGGACCAACAAGACGGCCGCCGTCACCCCGGGCCACTCGTACACCCTCACCCTGAGCAACCACGACGACAACTACCCGGGTGACCCGACCTACACCTACTACGACGACGTGACCGTCTCCTGACGATCGCCTCGGCTCGACGCACCGGGGTGGGCCTCGCGCCCGCCCCGGTGCGGTACTTCCGCATTCGGGGGGATCCGATCCGGCGTCCCGCGCGTCGAACCACCACCGCTTCCACCCCGACCCGGAGGAACCCCCGTGAATCTCGGCAGACCCCTCACCCTCGCCCTCGGCTGCGCCGCCGCCCTGCTGGCCCTGACCGGCTGCGGCTCCACCGGCGCGCCCGCCCCGGCGTCCCCCACAGCCCTGGTCACGATCAAGCCGGCCGCCGTGACCGCCGACGAGAAGGCCAACCACACCACGGTGAAGGCGACCGTCGGGGCCACCGTCTCGGTCGAACTCCAGGGGACGTACTGGTCCGCCGCCACCAGCTCCGCCCCCGAGGTGCTCTCCCCGCTCGGCTCCCCGACCACCGCGCCGTCCCCCTCCTGCCGCCCCGGCGGCGGCTGCGGCACCGTCACCACCTCCTTCACCGCCCGCACGGCGGGCACGGCCCACCTGACCGCCTCCCGCACCGTCTGCGGCGAAGCCCTCAACTGCACGCCGAAACAGCGCAGTTACGACGTGACGATCGAGGTCACCGGCTGAGTCACCGGCTGAGTCCCCGGCGCGGTGCGCAGCGCCGCTGTGAGCCGGATCACGCTTGAGCCCGCCCCTGGGGCAGGGTGGAGATTCGTCGCAGCAGCCGGACAGCGGTCCGGGCACGACGAACACCGGGGAGCACCCATGGCCACCACCCACCCTGACCGATCCGCCGGCCCCGACCAGGGGCAGGACCGACCGGAACTGCTGCGGGCGATCGAGGAGCTGGCCGGCTCCGGCTTCCTCGGCGTGCAGCTGCGGGTGAGCGACGAACGGGGCAGCTGGGCCGGCAGCGCCGGAGCCCGCGAACGGGGCGGCGACGCCCCGGCGCTGACCGACGGGCACTTCCGGATCGGCAGCAGCACCAAGAGCTTCGTCGCCACCACCGTGCTGCTGCTGGTCGCCGAGGGCCGGATCGGCCTGGACACCCCCGCTGACCACTACCTGCCCGAATTCGGGCTGGACCACCGGATCACCGTACGGATGCTGCTCCAGCACACCAGCGGGGTGTTCAGCCACACCGGCGAGCTGCTGGCGGACGGCACGGTCGAGCCCGGCGTCCCCTGGCGGGGCAAGGAGTGGGTGGACCTGCGCTTCCACACCTACCGGCCCGAGGAACTGGTCCGGCTGGCGCTGTCCCGGGCGCCGAGGTTCGCGCCGGGGGAGGGGTGGAGCTACTCCAACACCAACTACGTGCTGGCCCGGCTGGTGATCGAACGGGCCACCGGCCGGACGTTCGCCGAGGAGCTGCGGCGGCTGGTGCTGGCCCCGCTGGGGCTGACCGGCACCGTGGCGCCGGGCAGCTCGCCCGAGCTCCCCGAGCCGCACCACCACGGCTACTACCGCTACCGGGACGGCGGGCAGGAGCGCACGGTCGACGTCACCCGGCACGACCCCAGCTGGGTCGCGGCCGGCGGCGACATGATCTCGACCACCCAGGACCTGCACACCTACTTCGCCGCGCTGATGGGCGGCCGACTGCTGCCCGCCGGGCTGCTGGCCGAGATGCGCACCCCGGAGGAGCGGGCCGGCTACGGCCTCGGCCTGTTCGCCCAGGACCTCGGCCCGGCCGGCGGCACGATCTACCACCACAACGGCGCCACCATCGGCTCGGCGGCGCTGATGTACGGCTCCGCCGACGGGAGCCGGGTCCTGACGGCCGGTCTGAACTTCGTGGACGACCCGGAGATGTCCGTCGCCGCGGGCTTCCAGCGGGCCCAACAGCTGCTGGTGGGCGCGGTGTTCGGCGGCGAGCAGGCCGGGCCGGCCGGGCCGGCCGGGCCGGCCGGGTCGGCGGGCTGACCGGCCGACCGTCGGCCGCCGGGCCCGGGCCCGATCGCACGGGAGACTTGGCGCATGATGAGCGGAGTCACGATCGGTCAGGCGGCGTCCTTCCTCGGCGTCTCGGTGAAGACGGTGCGGCACTACCACGAGCACGGGCTGGTGGCGGAGCCGCCGCGGGACGGCTCCGGCTACCGGCGGTACGGCTCGGACCACCTGCTGCGCCTGGTGCAGGTGCGCACGCTGGCCACCGCCGGGGTCCCGCTGGCCGAGATCGGGCCGCTGCTCGACGCCGGGGCCGAGGAGTTCACCGCCGCCCTGGCCGACGTCCGACGACGGCTGGCCGAGCGGATCGCCGAACTGGAGCAGCGCCGCGCCACGCTGCACCGGCTGGCCGAGGGCGACCGGGCCCTGCTGCCCGACCGCGCCTGCGCCGTCCTGGACCGGATGGCCGGACTCGGCTTCGGCCCGGACTACGTGGCCGGGCAGCGCGAGGCGCTGGTGCTCGCCCGGGTGCTGGTGCCCGGCGGCTTCGAGGCCTTCCTCGCCCAGCTCGAACGACAGCTGGACGACCCCGGTTTCGTCGACCTGGCCCAGCGGGCCTGGGAGGCCGAGGGCTGGGAGCCGGACGATCCGAGGATCGAGGAACTCGCCGACGCCATGGCCGAGCGCTACCTCGCCAACCCCGCGCTGCTGGCCGATCCGGCCGGTCTGGAGGCCTGGAGCAGGGCCGCCACCCAGTACCGGCTGATCGACCGCCACCGCGAGGACCAGACCCCGAGCGCGGCCCGGCTGACCGCCCTCACCGAGGCCAGGCTCCGCTCGGCAGGGGCGCCGGCGCCCCGGGTGCCCCGGCGGTGAACCGCGTTGGGGCCGCCTCGGGGGTGCGCGACGCCCGGAGGGCAACGGCCCGGCGGCCGGCGGGGCTCGGCGCGGCCCCGCCGGCCGCCGCGGGGGAGCGGGCCTCAGGCGGTCGGGGCGCCGGTCTCGGTCAGCGTGCCGTCCGCCAGCCGCAGCCAGCGGTCGACGCCGATGCCGGCCAGGAAGCGTTCGTCGTGGCTCACGACCAGGAACGCCCCCTGGTAGGAGTTGAGGGCGCCCTCCAACTGCCCGACGCTGACCAGGTCGAGGTTGTTGGTCGGCTCGTCGAGCAGCAGCAGCTGCGGTGCGGGCTCGGCGCACAGCACGCAGGCCAGGGTGGCGCGCAGCCGCTCGCCGCCGGACAGTGCCCGCACCGGCAGGTGGGCGCGGGCGCCGCGGAACAGGAAGCGGGCGAGGATGTTCATCCGCTCGGCCTCGGGGCGCTCCGGCGCCGCGGCGGCGAAGTTCTCCGCCACGGTGCGGTCCTGGTCCAGCAGGTCCAGCCGCTGGGAGAGGTAGGCGACCCGGCCGTCGGCGCGCTTGACCTGGCCCTCGTCCGGGGCGAGGTCCCCGACGAGCAGGCGCAGCATGGTCGTCTTCCCCGCGCCGTTGGCGCCGAAGAGGGCGATCCGCTCCGGGCCGCGGACGGTCAGGTCGATCCCGCCGTCCGCGAACAGCGGGCTGCCGTCGCGCCAGACCTGGAGTTGCTCGCCGATGAAGAGGTCGCGCCCGCTGGGCACCCTGGTCCCGGAGAGGTCGAGGGTGAGCCGCTGCTCCTCGCGCACGGCGCGCCCGGCCTCGTCCAGCCGGGCCTTGGCCTCGTCGACCCGGGCGGAGTGCACCTGGCCGGAGCGCCCGGCCGACTCCTGGGCGCCGCGCTTCATGTTCCCGGCGAAGATCCGGGGCAGCCCGGCGTTCTTGAGGTTGCGCGCGGCGTTGCCGGCCCGGCGTTCGGCGCGCTCCCGGGCCTGCTGCATCTCGCGCTTCTCGCGCTTGAGGTCCTGCTCGGCGTTGCGGACGTTCTTCTCGGCGACCTCCCGCTCGGCCTGGACCGCCTCCTCGTACGCGGTGAAGTCGCCTCCGTAGAGGCGCAGTTCGTGCGAGTCGAGTTCGGCGATGCGGTGCATCCGGTCGAGCAGGGCGCGGTCGTGGCTGACCAGCAGCAGGCAGCCGTTGAAGTCCTCCAGCGCGTCGTACAGGCGGTGCCGGGCGCCGAGGTCGAGGTTGTTGGTGGGCTCGTCGAGCAGCAGGACGTCCGGTCGCTTCAACAGCTGGGCGGCGAGTCCGAGTCGGACGACCTGGCCGCCGCTGAGGGTGCCCAGTCGGCGGTCCAGCGGCAGCGCGCCGAGGCCGAGGCGTTCGAGCTGGGCGAGGGAGCGCTCCTCGATGTCCCAGTCGTCGCCGATGGTGGTGAAGTGCTCCTCGGCGACGTCCCCGGACTCCACCGCGTCGATGGCCCGGATCACCCCGGCCACGCCGAGCACTTCGGCGACCGTGAGGCCGGCCGTGAGCGGGAGGTCCTGCGGGAGGTAGGCGGCCGTGCCGTTGATCGTCACCGACCCGGTGGAGGGGCGCAGTTGACCGGCGATCAGCTTGAGCAGGGTGCTCTTGCCCGAGCCGTTGGGCGCGACCAGGCCGGTGCGGCCGGTGCCGACGGAGAAGGAGAGGTCGTGGAACACGGGGGTGTCGTCCGGCCAGGAGAAGGACAGCTGGGAGCCGACGACGGACGCGGAGGACGCAGAGGACGCAGAAGACATGGAGGACTACCTGGAAGTGAGCGGGCGGAGACGAGTCCGGCCCGGATGAGACAGGGGGACTGGGTACGACGATTCCGACCGCTGCACTGGGCGCCCTGCGCCCGCAACGGTCAAGAAGCCCGGGACTCACCCGGAGATGTCGTCGTCACCCGCCATGTCTGCTGCACTCCTCGTAGGGGGGGTAGGTCGTTCGCCAGCGTAGCAGTCCGCTTCGCCCCGCGCCGTTCGTTTTTCCGGCGCGAGGCGCGGGACTCGGCGTCAGAGCCGGTCGGCGTCGACGACGGCCTGGGCGAAGGCCGTCGGCGCCTCCTGGGGGAGGTTGTGGCCGATGCCGGGCAGCGTCCGGTGCTCGTACGGGCCGGTGAACATGGACCGGTACGAGGAGCCGTCGCCGGGGGCGGGGGTGAACGGGTCCAGCGCGGGGTCGAGGGTGACGGTCGGCACCTGGATGGTCGGCTTGCGGGCCAGCAGGTGCTCGTCGTGGTCGTAGCGGCGCTCGCCGTCGGCCAGGCTCAGCCGCCAGCGGTAGTTGTGGACCACGATCGCGGCGTAGTCGGGGTTCTCGAAGGCGGCCGCGGTGCGCTCGAAGGTGGCGTCGTCGAAGTTCCAGGTGGGGGAGGCGGTCCGCCAGACCTCCCGGGCGAGGTCGTGCCGCAGCTTCGGGTCCTGCATGGCGCGTTCGCCGCGGTCGGTGGCGAAGTAGTACTGGTACCAGAAGGCGTGCTCGGTGACCGGTGCGATCGGGTTCCGCTGGGCGTCGCGGTTGGTGATGAGGTAACCGGTCACCGACACCAGGGCCTTGACCCGCTCGGGCCACAGGGCCGCCAGGATGTCGGCGGTCCGTGCGCCCCAGTCGAAGCCCGCGACCACGGCGCGGTCGATCCGGAGCGCGTCCAGCAGCGCGATGATGTCCCGGGCGATGGCCGACTGCTGGCCGTTGCGGACGGTGCGCGCGGAGCGGAAGCGGGTGCTGCCGTGGCCGCGCAGGTAGGGGACGATCACGCGGTAGCCGAGGTCGGCGAGCAGCGGGGCGACGTCCAGGTAGCTGTGGATGTCGTAGGGCCAGCCGTGCAGGCAGAGCACCACCGGCCCGTCGGCGGGCCCGAGTTCGGCGTAGCCGACGTCGAGCACGCCGGCGGTGGCCTGGCGCAGCACCGGGAAGGTGGTGTGGGTGCCGGGGGCGATCGTCGGCACCACCGGGGCCGGGCCGGAGCGGCCGCGGGTGGGTGCGGGGGCGGGGGCGGCGCCGGCCGTGCCCGGCAGGCCGGCCAGCGCGAGGGCGGCCGCGCCGGCGCCGAGTCCGACGGTCCTGTGGAAGCTGCGCCTGTCGATCATGAGTTGCCCTCCGGAAGCTGCGGGGCCGGTACGGGAACCGGACCCGGGCGGAACGTTACTGGTCTGGACAGTGATGGAGCGGGCGACGCGGCGCATCGCCGTCGGGAAGTCCCCCGGAGACCCGGGAAGGCTCAGGGGAGTGCTCCGGGCATTGCGTTCGGGGCGGTGACTGGTCAGTATGGTGACGTGATGCACGCCTTCCCCTGCGGGACCCTGCCCCTCGACTTCGTCGGCACGCTGCGCGCCCGGCGCAACGCCGCGCCGCTGGAGAAGCTGGCCGCCCCCGAGCAACTCGACGCCTGGTTCGTGGAGTCCGGGATGTTCGACGGCGGCGCCGGTGCCGACGAGACCGACCTCGACATCGCGGTCGACCTGCGCGAGTCGATCTACGCCCTGGTGGCCGCCCGGCTGGACGGGCAGCCGATGCCGGCCCGGGCGATCGCCGAGCTGAACCGGCACGCGGCCGGACTGCCGGTGACGCTGCGCCTGCACGCCACCGGGGCGACCAGGAGCGGATCCGTCTCCCAGGGCCTCGCGGCCCTGGCCCGGGAGGCCGTCGAGATCCTCGGCGGCGACGACGCCGCACTGCTGCGGGAGTGTGCCCGGCCGGAGTGCACCCAGGTCTACCTGGACCGCTCCCGCGGCCACCGGCGTGAGTGGTGTGCCATGCGGACCTGCGGCAACCGGGTCAAGGCCGCGTCCTACCGGGCCCGCCAGCACGGCGGTGCCGACGACTGACGCCCCGCCGCAGGGTTGGTCCTCCGCCCCCGCCCCGGCCGCTGCTGCGGCCACCGGGCGGGGGTTCGGCGTTTGCGCGTCCGGTCGGGGCCCGGACGCGACCCGTGCCGGTGGCGTCAGCCGGTCACCGCGGTCGCCTGCACGGTCACCGGGATGTTGCCCCGGGTCGCCTTGGAGTACGGGCAGATCCGGTGTGCCGCGTGGGCCAGCTCGGTGGCCGTCTCCTGGTCCACGCCGCCGAGTTCGAGGGTGAGGACGGCGCTCAGGCCGAACTCCCCGTCGTCCCCGTGGGTCAGCGTGGTCCCGACCGCGATGGAGGTGCTGGTCAGCCGGACCTTGCGGTCGGCGGCGGCGCGCCGGACGGCGCCCAGGAAGCAGGCGCCCCAGCCGGCGGCGAACAGCTGCTCGGGGTTGGTGGCGCCGCCGGCGCCGCCCAGCTCCTTCGGGACGGCGAGCGAGATGGTGAGGCTGCCGTCGCTGGAGGCGACGTGCCCGCCGTTGCGGCCCTCGCCCGTCACGATGACCGTTCCGGTGTAGCTGACTGCCATGACTGTGCCTCCTGGTGAGTGTCCGTCCGGTGCGCCTGCTCTCTGCGTCACCGGTTCAACTGGTGACGAGTATTGAGCGAGGCCGTCGCGGCAGTCAAGGCGCTGGTGCTCAACTGCCCTGGTTTGTCACGGATAATCCGGATCATTCACAGTCATTCGGCTCGATGTCGTAACTTCCTTGACCGGTTATGGATGGATCGGGTTCTGCGGTCAGCCACCCGAAGTGGCCGGCCGTGTTCGTCAGGACGTCCATCAGCTGCGGTGCGATGCCGAACCGTTCGCGGTTGATCGCCAGGCTCTCCACGAGGTCGCCGTGCGGGATGGTTCGGTGGCCGCCTTCCAGTCCGCCAGCATTTCGAGCAGGTCGACCAGGGTCATGCCGTTGATCCCGTCGGCGAAGTGCTCCGGGTGGTGGCGGTTGTGCGCGTAGTGGTGCCGCAGCCCCTCGCCCATCGTGTCGACCAGGGCCCGGTACTCCTCGCTGCCGTAGGCCGCGGCGCGCAGTCGCGGCACCACCGCGTCGTAGACCGGCCGTTCCGGTTCGCGGGTCTTGCTCAGGTCGTGCCGGACGGAGCGGTCGAGCAGCTCCTTGATCAGCTCGCCCATCAGCTCGGCGACCCGCAGGCTGTGCCGGAGGGTGTCCGGCGTGGAGTCGTACGACATGGTGATGTGCCCCTTCGTGTAGGCCCCTCGGACTGCTGTTCCCCCGGAGTTCAACCGCGCGCTCCTGACGCCACCCCGTCAACCCCCTACCTTCCCTGGGGGACTGCGAGAAGGAGCCATGGAAGACACGCAACCTGCCGTACGGGCACGGGGATTGACGAAGTGCTTCGGTGACGTCGTGGCGCTCGACGGGGTCGGGCTGGAGCTGCTCCCCGGGCGGATCCACGGGCTCGCCGGGCCGAACGGCGCGGGGAAGACCACCCTGCTCGGGCTGCTGCTCGGGCTGGCCGTCGCCGACGGCGGCGAGCTGGAGGTGCTGGGCAGACCGGTCGGCCGGGCGCTTGCCGCACCGGACGGCGTGGCCGGCTTCGTCGACGGTCCCGGCCTCTACCCCTCGCTGACCGCGCGGCGGAACCTGGCCGCGCTGGCGGCCCTGCGCGGGGAGGACGCCGGCGCGGGCCGGATCGACGAGGTGCTGTACGAGGTCGGGCTGCGGGACGTCGCCGACGACCGGGTGCGCGGCTTCTCCCTGGGCATGCGCCAGCGGCTCGGCCTGGCGGCCGCGCTGCTCACCCGGCCGCGGCTGCTGGTGCTCGACGAACCCTCCAACGGCCTGGACCCGGCGGGCCAGCAGCACGTCCACGGGGCGCTGCGCCGGCTCGCCGAGGACGGCGTGACCGTCGTGCTGTCCAGCCACCGGATGGACGACCTGGAGTCGCTCTGCTCCGAGGTGACGATCCTCGCCACCGGGCGGGTCCGGTTCTCCGGCCCGCTGGGCGGGTTGGCCGCCGACACCCGCGCGCTCGACCACCGGCTGCTCACCTCCGACCTGGGCGCCGCGCGGCGGGTGGCCGTCGGGACGGCCGGGGTGACGGTGCTGGACGGGGCCGGGGCGTGGCGCGGTACGGAGGCGCTGGTGGTGCGCGCCACCGGGCCGGCCGTGGAGCGGCTGGTGGACGGACTGGTGCGGGAGGGCGTCCGGGTGCGCGAGGTCGCCCCCGTGGTGTCCCCGCTGGAGGCCGCGTACCTGGCCCTCACCGAGGAGCAGCAGGAGGACGGACGATGAGCACGGTCACGGCCGGGGAGACGACGGCCGGTGGTGCGGCGGCAGGGGCCGGGGCGCGCCCGGTGCCGGTGGGCCGGGTGTACCGCTTCGAGCTGGTGAAGCTGGTCTCGCAGTGGCGGATCCGCCTGCTGGTGCTGGCCTGTTGGGCGCTGCCCGGGCTGTTCGTGGCCGCCGTCGCCCAGCAGGGCACGCTGCCCTCCGACACCCTGTTCGGCCGCTGGATGCACGCCACGGCGTGGGCCGGCCCGCTGGTGCTGCTGGGCTTCGCGGGCTCCTGGGCGCTGCCGTTGCTGACCTCGGTGGTCGCGGGCGACGTGTTCGCCGCCGAGGACCGGCTCGGCACCTGGCGGCACCTGCTGGTGGCGGTCCGTTCGCCGCGCCGGATCTTCCTCGCCAAGACCCTGGCGAGCGCCACCGTGATCGTCCTGCTGGTGGCCGGACTGGTGGCGTCCGGTACGGCGGGCGGGCTCGCCGCGGTGGGGAACCAGCCGCTGGTCGGCGTCGACGGGCACCTGCTGGCGCCGTCCGACGCGGCCGTGGGCGTCCTGCTGGCCTGGGCCGCCGCGCTGGCGCCGACGATGGCGCTGGCCTCGCTCGGCCTGCTCGGCTCGGTCGTGCTGGGCCGCTCCCCGATGGGCCTGCTCGTCCCCGCGCTGTCCGCGGTCGCGATGCAGCTCGCCCAGACGCTGCCGCTCCCGGTGCCGCTGCGGCTGGCCCTGCCCGGCTACGCCTTCGTCTCCTGGAACGGGCTGTTCGCCGAGCCGAACCGGCTGCCGGAGCTGCTGATCGCGGTCGCGGTCAGCCTGGTCTGGGCCGTGGTGGCGACCGCGGCGGCCTACCGGCTGTTCGTCCGGCGGGACTTCACCAACGGCAGCGAGGACGGCGAGAAGCGCCGCGCGCTCACCCACGGGGTGCTGCCGCTGGCCGGGCTGCTCGCGCTGACCACCGGGGTGGTCGCGGTGGCCGCGCCCTCGACGGGCTCGGGGATCAGCCGGGCGAAGGTCCAGCGGACGGTCTCCACCGTGTTCGCCCACCTGTACCGGCTGCAGACCGAGCAGTTGCACCGCCCCGCCGTGACCGAGGCCGACCTGCGGGTGGCCGCGGACTGCAACCGGGGCGACGGCCAGGTCGAACCGGAGGGCCCGGGCAACGACTGGCGCTGCGTGGTCACCTGGCACCTGCCCGGCACCGAGGCCCCCGGTACGGCGGTCTACCAGCTCGACGTCGCCTCGGACGGCCGGGTGATGGCCGACGGCGACGGGCCGAAGGAGGTCAACGGCTACTTCCTGGTCCACACCGGCACCGGGGACGCGCCGAACCCGCTCTGGCAGTTCGACGGCCAGATCGACCTGCTCGACTCCTCGACGGACTGAGCGCACTGAGCGCACTGAGCGCATGACCCGCACCACTCGCATCACCGGCACCACGTGCACCACAAGCACCACAAGCACCACCCGCAGCGAAGACACCGGAATCAACGCAGCGCACTCACCACGAAGGGCTGACGCCATGCAGGTAACGCGTCGTCGACGAGTCCAGAGGGAGCACCCGGTGCTCCTCGGCCGCAAGGTCGGCCGCCGGGCCACCCTGGCCACGGCGTGCATCACGGCGGTGGCCGTGGCCACGGGCACCGCTTTCGCCACCACCCACCAGTTCGGCACCGACCAGGTCGGCCAGGTCACCGCCGACGGCCAGGTGATCTCCAGCGACCAGTACATCGCCCCGTACGGCGACCGCCTGGTCATCGACAACGGCAAGCTGATGGGCTCCCGGGTCAGCCCGGACGGCACCCACCTGGCCGCCTCGCTGGCCGACGGCGACGCCTCGCTGGTCGTGGTCGACCTCAGGACCGGCAAGGTGCAGCAGCGCGCCGGCAAGGCCAAGACCGCCGACCTGCACCTGACCGACGGCTCGGTCGGCCAGGAGGCCCCGGTCTACTCACCGGACGGCAAGCAGCTCTGGCTCGGCCAGCTCGACGGCTACACCAGGTTCACCGTGAACGCGGACGGCTCCCTGGCGAACCCGGTGAAGGTCGCCATCCCGGCCGACGGCACCAAGCACGCGCTGGCCTCGGGCCTGGTGTTCTCGGCCGACGGCTCGACGGTGTACGCGGCCGTCAACGGCCAGAACCGGGTGGTCGAGATCAACGCGGCCACCGGCGCGCTCGGGCAGAGCTGGACGACCGGCAACGCACCGCGCGGCATCGTCCAGGTCGGGCACAAGCTGTACGTCAGCAACGAGGGCGGCCGCGCCGCCACCGGCGACGACGACACGCTGAACTCCTACGGCACCCAGGTGCCGGCCGACCCGGACACCGGCGCCACCACCACGGGCACCGTCAGCGTGATCGACCTGGCGGACCGCTCCGCCGCCGTCGGGTCCATCGAGGTGGGCCTGCACCCGACGGCCGTGTACGCCAAGGGCGGGACGGTCTTCGTCGCGGACACCTCCTCCGACCAGGTGTCCGTGATCGACGCGGCACGGGGCAAGGTGGTGCAGCGGATCTCCACCAAGCCCTGGCCGGAGGCCTCGGTGGGCTACGAGCCCACCGCGATCACGCTCACCGACGACGGGCGCCTGCTGGTCACCCTCGGCCGGGCCGACGCGGTGGCCGTCTACCGCTTCGCGGGCGCCCAGGAGCCGGTGAGCTACGTCGGCCTGCTGCCCACCGACTACTTCCCGGCGGAGGTCACCACCGTCGGCTCCAAGGTGGTCGTCTCCAACACCCGCGGCATCGACGCGCGCCGCCCCAACTCCACCGGCGCCCACAACACCCACGACACCACCTCCAGCCTGACGCAGTTCACCCTGCCGTCCGACCAGGAGATCCGCTCCCGGACGGACCAGGTCTTCCGGCAGAACGGCTGGACCAAGGGCGCCGTCCGGACGGCGGACGGGCACAAGGCGAAGCCCGTCGCGGTGCCGGCCCGGATCGGCGACCCGTCGACGATCAAGCACGTCTTCCTGATCGTCAAGGAGAACCGGACCTACGACCAGGTCTTCGGCGACATCGGCAAGGGCAACGGCGACCCGAAGCTGGCCCAGTTCGGTGCCAACGTCACGCCCAACCAGCAGGCGCTGGCCAAGCAGTTCGGGCTCTACGACAACACCTACGACATCGGCACCAACTCCGCCGAGGGCCACAACTGGCTGATGCAGGCGGACAATCCGGAGTACACCGAGTCCTCGGCCGGGGAGTACGAGCGCAGCTACGACACCGAGGACGACGCCCTGGGCCACCAGCGCTCGGGCTTCCTGTGGACCGGTGCCCAGGCGGCCGGCCAGGACGTGCGCGACTTCGGCGAGTTCCACCAGTTCCTCACCAAGCCCGACGGCGCGACCTGGCAGAACCTGTACTGCGACTCGAAGAACATGGACGCGACGGGCGACGACACCGCCTACCCGCTCAACTCCTCCTCGCCGATCCCCTCGCTCAACGACGTGTCGGTGCCCGGCTTCCCGAAGTTCGACACCGATGTGCCGGACCTCTACCGCTACCAGATCTGGAAGCAGGACTTCGAGCAGAACGGTCCGGCGGCCCTCAACATGCTGTGGCTGTCCAGCGACCACACCGGCGGTCCGGCCAGTCCGGCCGCGCAGGTCGCCGACAACGACCTCGCGGTCGGCAGGATCGTCCAGGAGATCTCGCACAGCGAGTACTGGAAGGACACCGCGATCTTCGTGGTCGAGGACGACTCCCAGGCCGGCCTCGACCACGTCGACGGCCACCGCGCCCCGATCCAGATCATCAGCCCCTGGGCGCAGCACGGCGCCGTCGACAGCCGCTACTACTCGCAGATCACCATGGTCCGCACCATCGAGCAGATCCTCGGGATCCACCCGATGAACCAGAAGGACAGCGCGGCCAGCCCGATGACCACCGCCTTCACCGACAAGCCGGACCTCACCCCGTTCACCGCGGTGCCCAACCGCACCTCGCTGACCGACGGCCTCAAGACCCCGCCGTCCTGCGGCGTCGACGTACCCGGGGCCCCGGACGCGGGCGCGGCGGCGCCGGTGACCGTCGCCCCGCCGGCGGCCGAGCGGCAGGTCGCGGCCCAGTGGGAGGACTGGAAGTCCAAGCAGCAGCTGACCGGCCCGAACGCGGCGCCGGACCGGGCCAACCCGGCCCAGATGAACCACCTGACCTGGTACCAGACGCACAACTGGCGGACCCCGTACCCGGGCGAGGACGCGATCCACGCCCCGAACGACGTCCCCGGCGCCTACATCCCCTCCGCGGAGAACGACGGCTGACCCGCCCCGGCCCGAGCGGGGCCCCGGACCGGCACTGCTCGGTCCGGTCCGGGGCGTCAGCCCGCTCTCACACCACGATGACCCGGCGCCCGCGGGTGTGCCCGGCCCGGCTGTCGGCGTGCGCCGCCGCGGCCGCGGCCAGCGGGTACGAGGTGTCGACGGGGATGTGCAGCCGGCCCCGGGCGATCAGGTCGGCGGCCTCGGCGAGCGCCGCCGGGACGCTTCCGGCCGTGCCGGAGAACCGGACCCCGAGCCCGGGCGCGTCGAGGTCGGCGATGGACACCACCCGCCTCGGATCCCCGGTCAGTTCGACGAGTTCGCGGATCACACCGTTGCCGGCGAGGTCCAGGGCGGCGTCGACCCGGCCGAGCCCGCGCACCCGCTCCACCCAGCCCTCGCCGTACGTGGTGGCCAGCGCACCCAGGCCGCGCAGGTAGTCCTGGTTCGCGGCGCCGGCCGTGCCGATCACCGTGATGCCGCGGTCGCGGGCGATCTGCAGCACCGCCGAACCGACGCCCCCGGCCGCACCGCTGACCAGCAGCGTCTGCCCCGGTTGCACACCGACCTCGCGGAGGACGCGCAGCGCGGTCTCCACCACGGAGGGGTACCCCGCCGCCTCCTCGAAGCCCAGCCCCTCGGGCATCCTCGCCCAGGCGGACAGCACCGCGAACTCGGCGTAGGTGTCGACCCCTTCGCCGAACACGTGGTCGCCGACCTCGACCCCCTCGACGCCCGCCCCGACCTGGTCCACCACCCCGGCGGCGTCCAGCCCGACCCCGGCGGGCAGTCGGAGCGGATGGGCCCCCAGCACCTGGCCCTCCCGGAGCCGCCAGTCCACGGGGTTCACGCCCGCCGCCCGTACGGCGATCCGAATGCGGCCGGGGCCCGCCTCGGGCCGCGCGGCGTCCACCAGGCGCAGGACCTCCGGGCCGCCGAACTCGGTGTAGCTCACCTTCTTCATGGTCTCCATGCGGCCGACCGTAGCACTAACGGTTAGGATTTTGGAACTGTTCCGTTTTCATGGCTGATAGCATCACGGGCATGACCGAGCCGACCGGGACCATCGAGCCGACCGGGACCACCGGGACCATCGCCGCGACCGGGACCACCGGGGCCGGCGCCGCGCCCGAGCCGACCGGCCGCCGCGAGCGCAAGAAGGCCGCGACCCGCCGGAAGATCGCCGACACCGCCCTGCGGCTCTTCCTGGAGCGCGGCTACGACGCGGTGGGCATCCGCGAGGTGGCCGCCGAGGCCGACGTCGCCGTCACCACGGTCTTCTCCCACTTCGCCGCCAAGGAGGCCCTGGTCTTCGAGCAGGACGAGGACTTCGAACAGCGCCTCGTCCGGGCCGTCACCGACCGGACCCCCGAGGACCCGCTGATCCCCGCCCTGCGCCGCGAGATCCACGCCATGGTGCGGCACTGCACCGCCGACGGCGCCGCCACGATCTGGCGCCTGATCGACTCCTCGCCCGCCCTGCGCGCCTACGAGGAGTCGATGCGGCTGCGCCACGCCGCGGCCCTCGCCGCGGCCGTCACCGCCCTGCCCGGGCAGACCCGCACCCCCACCGCCTGCCGGGCCGTCGCCCGCTTCGTGATCGACGCCTTCTCACTGGCCCGCGACGCGGCCGACCCGGCGGCCACGGTGGACGAGGTCTTCGGGATGATCGAAGCCGCCTGGGCGCCGCACCCCGCCTGACCGGACGCCGGAGCCCGGGGTGGGGCGGCCGTGTTCAGGGCCGCCCCACCCCGGGCAGTGTCAGGTCGCCGGTCGGGCCCGGTTCGGGCTCAGTTCGGGCTCAGTACTGGCGGGACTGCTTCCACATGACGTACCCGTTCAGGTTGGTGGCGACCAGGTAGGCGCGGTAGGCGTCCATGATGAGCCGCGGGCCGTACGCCGAGGCGAAGGCGACGGCCTCGCGGGTCCAGTCGCCGTGCGAGCCGGTGTCCTGGACGTCCTCCAGGTACAGCACGCCCGTGCCCTGCTGCCGGACGGCGACCTGCCCCCAGCCGGAGCCCGCCATGGCGATGGCCGGCTCCGAGTCGGTCTGCACGCCGTCCAGGATGCTCCGCCCGTACCAGCCGTTGTTCTGGTAGTACGTGCGGATGACGTTCACCCGGTTGTCGAGCCCCCGGTAGGCCATCAGCAGCAGGTTGTTGGCGGGGCTGAACGCCAGCGCCGGGGAGGAGTTGCTCGTGGCGCCGGCGACCCGCACCGGGTCGCCCCAGAGGTTGTTCGGGATGTTGAAGATCATGCTCCAGATCTCGTTGCTGTTCGCGCCGTGGAACGCCAGCGAGATGTTGTTGTGCGGCAGCGCGGCGATGGCCACCGGGCGGCCGTCGTTCGTCTGGGCGCCGTTCGGGACCTGGATCCAGTTGCCGAAGTTCAGGTACCGCTGGCCGTTGTTGGCCTGGTTCACGGTCAGGACGCAGTAGAAGATGAACCCGTTGGTGCCGGTGTGGAACAGCACGAACTGGGCCCCGCCCATGTAGACCACCTGCGGGCTGGCATTGGTCGCCCCCGCGAGGCGGACCGGCCGGCCGTGGTCGAGCGAGAGGTACATGCCGGGGTTGTCGTACCCGCGCCACACCTGGATGAGATCGCCGTTGACGGCCCGGGCCTCGCCCATGAAGCCGTTCGCCCGGACCGGGACGTTGTCCTCGATCTCGCTGGCCCAGGTGCTGCTCTCGCCGAACACGGCGGCGGACGCGGGGGCGTTGGAGAACATCAGCACGGCCAGGGCGGTCGTCGCGGTGACGGCGGCCATGCGCCACTTGGCGCGAAGGGAGCTCATGGGAATTCCTTGGAAGAGAACATCGGGGGACCGACGGCCGGGGGTGGGGCACCCTCCGACCGCCGCCACCGATGCTTCCCGCTCCGACGCACACGCAGCATCAGTCATTTGACTGTCGAGTCCCGGACGTCGCATTCCGGGAGCGGTGCACCGCGCCGCTGCCGATGGGCCATCCTGGTACCCCCGGGCGAGTACGGCCGCCCTGCTGAGCGGTGAGGTGTCCCATCGGTAAGAACAACGGGTCGGCGCTGGTCGCCTGGCTGCGCGGCCTCGACACGGCGGCCCTGGAACGGATCCTGGCAGCGCGCCCGGACGCCGCCTCGCCCCCGGAACCGCGTTCGGTCGGCGAACTGGCGGACCGTCTGCAGCGCCCGGCGTCGGTGGCCTCGGCCCTGCCCCGGCTGACGCTGCCGTGCCTCCAGGCGGCGGAAGCCCTCGCCGCGCTGGGGAACGCGTCGCAGGAGGAGCTGGCAGGCCTCCTGGACGCGACGGGCGGTGCACGTGCCCATGGACTGGCCGCCGCCCTGGGGGAGTTGGCGGACCGCGCGCTGGTGTGGCCGGGCGGCGACGGCCGGTTGCGGATGGCGGCGCCACTGGGGGGCGCGTGGCGCGCGCCGCTGGGGCTCGACGCACCGCTCGCACGCCTGCTCGCGGGCGCGAACTCCGACGATCTCGCCCGCATGCTGGCGAAGGCCGGGATCAAGCCGGACGGCAACAGGAAGGAGCGGCGGCTGGCGGCGCTGATCGACCACCACAGTGATCCTGCCCGGGTCGCGGCGCTGGCGGCCAAGGCGCCGGAGGCCACCCGGGAACTCCTGGCACGGCGGGCCCGTACGGTTCCCGAGCACGTGGGCGCCATCATGTTCGGGGGGCCGCCTGCCGCCTCCGCACCCGGCGAGCAGTGGGCGGTGGAGCGGGGACTGCTGATCCGGGACCGCTACCACTACGGGCCCACGCGCATGCCCGCCGAAGTGGCCCTCGCCCTGCGCGGTGCCGACTGGCACGCCCCGTTCACACCCCTCCCGCCCGCCGTGCCGACGGCGCCCGCCACCGCCACGGACGTCGAACGGGAGGCCGCGGCCGCCTCGATGGCCTTCGCCGCCGACGCGACGTCCGTCCTCGCCGTGTGCGCCGCCGCCCCGCCGGTCCGGCTCAAGGCCGGCGGGATCGGCGCCCGTGAGCTCGCCAGGATCGGCCGGGCCGCGCAGTGCGGCGAACTGCCGCTACGCCTCGTGCTGGAGGCGGCGAGCGCCGCCGGGCTCCTGGCCGTGGAGGGCGACCGGGTCGTCGCGACCGCGTCCTACGACACCTGGGCGGGGCGGGAACCGGCCGAGCGGCTCGCCGTCCTGCTCCGGGCCTGGTGGTCGCTCCCCCTGACCCCCGGCCGGAGCCGCGACGAGGACGGGAAGGCGCGGCCGGCGCTCGCCGGGGCGCCGCCCTGCGGGGGCTGCGTCCAGGCCCGGCACGGGCTGCTCACCGCCGCCTCCCGGCTCCCGGCCGGTGAAGGCGCGGCGAAACCGGCGGACCTGGGGGCGCTGCTCCGGTGGCTGCGCCCGCTCGCCGACGAACTCCCGCAGGACGCCGAGCCGTTCGCCACCCTGATCCGGGAGGCGGAACTGCTCGGCGCCCTCGCCCTCGGGGCGCTCTCCCCGATCGGGGCCGCCCTGCTCGGGGCCGCCCCGCTCGGCGACGACGCCGAGGCCGAAGCGCTGGTCGACGCCTGCCACCGGCTGCTGCCCGCCGCCAGCACGAGCGCCCGCTTCGGCAGCGACCTCACCGCCGTGGTCGCCGGCACCCCGTCCGCGCACCTCCACGCACTGCTGGACTCCGCCGCGGACCGGGAGAGCGCCGGTGCGGCCTCCGTCTGGCGGTTCGGCCCGGGCAGCGTCCGCCGGGCCCTCGACGCGGGCCTCACCCCCGACGCCCTCACCGCCGACCTGGCGGCGGTCGCCGTCGAACCGCTGCCCCAGCCGCTCTCCTACCTGATCCACGACACCGCGCGCAGCCACGGCCGGGTGCGCGTCGCGGCCGCCGCCTGCGTGATCCACGGCCAGGAACCCGCCCTGCTGGCCGAACTCGCCGCCCACCGCAAGCTCGCCCCGCTCGGCCTACGGCACCTCGCGCCGACGGTACTGATCAGCCGGACCCCGCCCGACAAGACCCTCGCGGCCCTGCGCGCCGCGGGCTACGCCCCCGTCGCCGAGACCCCCGACGGGACCGTCCGGATCGAACGGCCCCCGCACCCCCGCGCCGCGCGCCCGGCCCCGCCCCCGCGTCGGCCCGGCAGGCCCCGCACGGGCGCCCGTACCCCGACCAAGGACGAGCCCGCCGACCTGCGCGCCCTCGCCGCCCGGCTCCGCGCCGCCCCGCAGGACGGCGCGGAGCCCGCCCCGGACGACGGCCGCCCCTACGCCGGCGACACCGAGGAGATCATCGCCCGGAACGCGCGCCATCTGACCTTCACCGACGTCCGCCAACTGGCCCACGCCGTCGACCACGGACAGGCCGTCACGATCGAGTACGTCGCCACGTCCGGCAACACGACCGTCCGCACCCTCAGCCGCCTCGCCCTGGACGCGCCCTACCTGAACGCCTGGTGCCACCTGCGCGAGGACGAGCGCGTGTTCACCCTCTCCCGCATCCACGGCGTGATGCCCGGGTAGCCGGGGCCGCCGTTCCCCTGTCCGTACATGTCTGGCCGTTCGGGCCAGGTCGGCGCGGCCCATCCGGACTACGTCGCGTACGAGGTGGTCGGCTGAGCGGTCGGGCGGGTGGGGAGCGAGAACCTGGCCTTGGGGGGGCTCAGGGCCCCCGTCCGGTGGTAGAAGCGGATGGCGTCGGTGTTCCAGGCGGGTGTCTGCCACTGCAGCTGCGCGGCGCCCAGTGCTGCGGCCGCGTCCCGTACGGCGTCGAGCAGGGCGCGGCCCCACCCGCCGCCCCGGTGGGCCTCGGTGACGAACAGGCAGTCCAGGTGGACGTAGTCGGCGGCCTGCCAGGTGGAGAACTCCCGGGAGAAGCTCGCGTAGCCGGTCAGTTCGCCGCCGTGGTCGACCACCAGGCACCACGCCCTCGGCCGCGCGGCGAACAGTGCGGGCGCCAGCCGGGCGGCGAGGTCCGCGGGCACCGGCTCGGCGCGCTCGTGGGCGGCGTGGTCGGCGCACAGGCGGGCGAGCGCGGGCAGGTCGGCCGGGGTGGCCGGGCGGATCGTGCCGCCCGGCCGTGCGTCGGCGCTCAGCACGCGCAGGAGATGCCCGAGCGCGGGGCGGTCAGGTCGTCGACGGGGCGGCTCTCGGGGCCGGTGGCGGTGTCGTACGCGAAGCCCTCGCGGACCCAGTACTCGAAGCCGCCGAGCATCTCCTTGACGGGGTGGCCGAGGAGGGCGAAGGCCAGGGCCGCCCGGGTGGCGCCGTTGCAGCCGGGGCCCCAGCAGTAGGTGACCACGGTCGTGGTGGCCGGGTCGATCAACTTCGGTGCGAGCTCGGCGATCCGCGCGGTGGGGATGTGCACGGCGCCGGGGATGTGGCCCTGGTTCCAGGCGTCCTCGCTGCGGGTGTCGACCACCACCACGCCGGGTGCGCCGGACGCCAGGTCGGCGTGGACGTCGGAGACGTCCGCCTCGAAGGCGAGCCGGGCGGCGTAGTGGGCGGCGGCCTCGGCCGGGGTGGCGGCGGGCACGGTCAGGACGGCGCTGGCGGACATCGGAAACCTCGTGTTCCTGCTGGTGGGGCGGGGTTCGGTGGGCCGTTCCGGGGTTCCCCGGTCGGCGATGACTCCATCCTCCGGTCCCGGGGCCCACCCCCACGAGTGGCGTGAACGCCGAAGGTCGTCAAGATCCCGCCAGGTGCTGTCGGCCCGTCGGGAGAGGATGGCGACATGACGATCACCCCCACGCCGGTGGCCAGCTACCCGATCCCGAGCGGGAGCAACTCCCGCTCCTCCGTCGATCCGACCGGCCCCGTTCCCCGCCTGGAGGTCCACGACGGCACCTCGCTGCGCCTCTACGACCTGCGGGAGCAGGCCGAACTGAAGGCCGAGTTCCCGGCCCCGGGCCCCGAGTGGTGGGCGCCGGTGTGGACGGCTCCCGACCTCACCTTCGCCGTCTTCGGCACCGGCGACGGGTACGTCGCGACGGCCCAGGACGGCACGGAGCTCTGGCGGCAGCCGTACGGCACCTGGCGGGTGGACCGCTGGGGCTACGTCCTGTTCACGATGACCGGTCCCGACCGGGAGCTCCGGATCTGGCTGCGGCTGCCCTCCGGACTGCCGGACGCCACCCTCTTCCTGACCCTGGACGCCGAGGGGCGGGTGCTGGCCCGGAGCGTGCTCGAGTGCGGCGGCTACGAGCGGTACGCCCACCTGCTCCTGGACGCCGACGGCGAGGTCATCGGGGTGGACGTCTCGGGCGGTTCCGGGCCGACCACCCGCCACCGGCTCCGCCGGGAGTCCGGCGCCCTCGTCCTGGCCGAGCCGCTGCCGCAGGACGCGGTCCCCCGGCTCCCGGCGGACCGCGACTACCTGGACGCGGACTCCGGCAACACCCGCTGCATGACCGTCGATCGGAGGGGCCGGGACATCAGCTGGCACGCCGTGCCCTCCTACGAGGTCACCGCCACGCTCCGGCTGAGCGACTTCCCGGCCCCCGGCACCGGCGACTGCTCGGTCCACAACGACCCGTCCATCTCCTCCTTGTCCGGTTTCGTGGACGACTCCACCGTGCTGGTGACCCTGCACAACCGCTACGACGAGGGCGCCGTGCTCCTCTTCGGCGAGCAGGACTGGCGCGAGTACAGCCACTGGCTCGCCGACCCCGCCACCGGCGCCCTGCACGGCCGCCTGGAGTACCCGATGCCCGAGGTCGACTACGTGCTGCCCCTGGGCGACGGCACCTGGCTCACCCAGGAGTGGAACGCCTACCGCCGCTGGCGTCGCTGACCACCCCCGGGTGCCAGGGCCCGTCTTCGAACCCCCGCCCGCCCTCCGGGCGAACGACGGGATTCCGAAGGCGGGCCCTAGATGTTCTGTCCTGTGAGGTTGGGGACGCGGCTGGCGGGTGGCTTGCCTGCGAGTGCGGTGTGTCCGCGGTGGTGATTGTAGGTGTGGAGCCAGTCG
>NZ_JBIAXC010000063.1:0-48857 GCF_042896295.1 Kitasatospora sp. NPDC001309
CCTCGTACTGGACGTACTTGGGCGATTCGGGCGTGCGTCCAGGCGGGATGCCCGGCGTCGCGCGCCTGGCAAGATCCGCCGGACAGGCCCTAGACGCCCTGGTACCGGGAGTTCAGGCGTAGTCGGGCAGGTCGAAGGCGGTGGCGGCCCGGAAGGCCGCCTCCAGTTCCATGCCGGGCCGGTCGAAGCCGGGGGCGGTCGGCGTCCGGGCCGCCGAGCAGCGAGGCGTCGGCCCCGTAGCGGTCGCGGGTCAGGTCGAGGATGGCCTGGTTGGCCGCGACGTGGTCGCGCAACCGCCGCTCGTAGGCGGGGAAGGCGGTGCGATGGTCGCCGCCGGCCGCGTGGAGTTCCCCGGCCAGGACGTAGGCGGCGGTCAGCGCCACGCTGGTGCCCTGGCCGGTGAACGGGGAGCAGCAGTACCCGGCGTCGCCGAGCAGGGCGACCCGGTCGTGGGACCAGCGGTCCATCCGGATCTGGGCCACGACGTCGTAGTGGAAGGCCTCGGTCTCCCACATCCCGGCCAGGAAGCGCGGCACCTCCCAGCGCAGTCGGGCGGCGCGCCCGGCGACCAGCTCGCGCTGCTCGGCGCGGTCCCGGGGCAGCATCCGGTCGAGCGGTTCGTCGGTGGAGAAGGTGACGAAGACCCGCAGTTCGGTGTTGTCGCGGACGGTCATCACCAGGCAGCCGTGGCCGTCCGCGCCCTCGTGGGCGATCTCCCAGCGGTCGAGGCCGAGGTGGTTGGGGACGGTCCAGCCGGCGACGTAGCCGCCGACGGGGTGCAGGTAGTCGTCCTCGGGGCCGAAGACCAGGCGGCGGGTCCGGGAGTGCAGGCCGTCGGCGCCGACGACCAGGTCGAAGGAGCGCTCCTCGCCGCTGCGGAAGCGGACCTGGACGCCGTCGCCGTGCTGGACGAGGGTGTCGATGCTGTCGTCGAAGCGGTACTCGATGCCCGGCCCGGCGGCTCCGGCGATCAGTTCGGCCAGTTCGTCGCGCAGGATCTCCACGTCGGGGCCGCCGACCGGGCCGCCGCTGGCCGTCCACTCGGTGGTGCGGTGCAGCTCGCGGCCGTCCCCGTCGACCAGGGACATGCCGCGCAGGCCGGTCCGGCGGGACCGGACCTCCGCGAGCAGGCCCATCCGGTCGACGACCTCCAGGGCGTTGCCGCGGATGTCCACGGGCTGACCGCCGCCGCGCAGTCCGGGGGCGCGCTCCACGACGGTGACGCGGAAGCCGTAGCGCTGGAGCCAGTAGGCGAGTGCGGTGCCGGCGATGCCGGCGCCGGAGACCAGGACCGAGGCCCGGGGTCCGGTGGCGCCGGGGTGCGCCGGGGAGTCGAGCGGAAGGGGGGTGGTCGTCACGGTGGTGGTCACGGTGGTGCCTCCGGTGGGTTCGGCGCTGCTGTCGTGGACCAGACTGGGCAGCGCCACCCACAGGACGCGGACAGACCGCTGACAGCACCGGCGGGCCACCGGCAGGGTGCTGACAGTGCGTCATCATCCACCCCCCGTTCCCTACTCCCGGGGCCGCTCGTCCAGGACCTGCTGGAGCTTGCCGGTCCGCGGGTTGGTGACCAGCTCCGAGCGCGGCACCCACTCCACCGTGAGGGGGTGGATGCTGCCGAGGGCGGCCTCGGACGGGTAGAGCGGCAGGGCCCGGTGGACGGCGTCGACCAGCCGGTCGGACAGGTCGGCGAGGTCGGCGGGCGGCGGCTGGCCGATGTGGCCGAGCCGCAGGATGACCCCGTCGCGGCCGTCCCAACGCCGCTGCACCAGCTGCATCCCGGCGATGTGCCGGTCCGGGTCGGCGGCGACCAGCACGCTGCGGATCTCCTCGGTGGGCAGGGTGACGGTGCCGACCCGGGCGCCCTCGCTGGTGCGGCCGAGCAGGCGGAAGCGTCGGCACTCGCCGTCGACCCAGGCGGCGCGGTCGCCGGTGGGGTAGCGCAGGATCGGCATCAGGGTCCGGAACAGGTTGGTGACCACGACGCGGCCGGGCGTGCCGGGGGTGGTGACGGGCTCGCCGGTGACCTCGTCGAGCAGCTCGACCACGGTGCGGTCGGCGAAGGCCTCGTGCACCCGGACGTCGTCGCCGGGGACGGGCGCGCCGACCAGTCCGGCGTCGTTGGAGGCGTAGCCGACCGAGGCGACGGCCGCGCGGGGGAAGGCCCGGGCGAGCAGCGGGCGCAGGTCGGCGAAGAGCAGGTCGCCGCCGAACAGCAGCAGTTCGACGCCGTCGGCGCGTTCGCCGCGGGCGACCAGGCACTCGGCCACGGCGCTGAGCTTCATCGGCTCGCCGGCCAGGACGTGCACGCCGAAGCCGGTGATCAGGTCGGCGATGTAGCTCTCCGGGGCGGCGCCGCCGACGCCGAGGCGCACGTTGTCGACCGGTGCGTGGTGCAGGGCGTTCTCGATGTAGAGGAAGCCGCCGTAGAGCTCGCCGGCGACGAACAGGTTGGCCACCCGGTGGCCGGGCCGCAGGCCGGCCCGGACCAGGCCGGCGCCGAAGGCCGTGACCGAGTCGGCGTGTTCGGCGCGGGTCCAGGGGGAGAACTTGGGGACGCCGGTGGTGCCGCCGGTCTTGTAGACGCCGGCGTCGGTGAGCGGGCCGGTCAGCACGCGGTTGTCGGGCCAGGTGTTGGCGGCCCAGAAGGCGGTCTGGTCGATCACCGGGAGCTGGTCGAGCCGGTCGGCGCCCTCGGGCAGCTCCCGGTAGAGCTCGGCGTAGAAGGGCGAGTGGGCGCGGGCGAAGCGGATCAGCTCGGCCAGGGGCTTGGCGGGCATGGGCGGGACTCCGTGGGTCGGGAGGAGGGTCGGGACGCCGGTCGGGCGGCGGGCAGCGGGCGGACGGGGCTCAGTCGGTGGTGGCCGCGGGCCGTCCGAGCCAGCCGCGGGCGAGGGTCTGGACGGCGGAGCCGTCGGGGTCGGCGAGCTTGGCCGCCAGGTAGTCGGCGGCCCAGGCGTTGGCGGGCACCCGGAACGGCGGCCGCGGCTCGCGCAGGGTGCGGAGCACGACCTCGGCGACCTCCCGGGCGGGTTGGCCGGCCGACTCCCAGCCCGGGCCGCCGACCCAGTCGAGGTAGTCGGCGAAGGTGTCCGCGTACGGGCCGGAGGCGGCGTGCAGGGTGGCCCGGTTGACGTCGGGGAAGACGCCGAACCCGGTGTCCGGGACGAAGCCCGGCACCACCACCGAGACCCGGACCCCGTGCGCCGCCGCGACCGGGGCGAGCGCCTCCAGGAAGCCCTCGACGGCGAACTTCGCCGCGCAGTACGCCTCGTTGAAGGGCTGGCCGACCACGCCGTGCACGCTGCCGACGGTGACCAGGCGGCCGCCGGCGGCGCGCAGCAGCGGCAGCGCGGCCCGGCTGACGGTGGCGACGCCGAAGAAGTTGACGTCCAGGTTGGCGCGCAGCGCCGCGTCGGTGGACATCTCCAGGGTGGGGTCGGAGTTGGAGACGCCCGCGTTGTTGACGACGGCGTCCAGCCGCCCGTACCGCCGGTGCACGGCGGCCAGGCAGTCGGTGACCGAGCCGGGGTCGGTGACGTCCAGCCGGTGGACGTCCAGGGTGACCCCGGCGGCCTCGGCGGCGGCCCGCAGCGGCCCGGCGCGCTCGGGTGCGCGCAGGGTCGCGACGGTGGTGTAGCCGGCCCGGGCGGCGGCGAGGGCGGTGGCCAGGCCGATGCCGGAGGAGGTGCCGGTGATCAGCAGGACCCGGCCGGTGGGGTCGGCGGGTTCGGTGTCGTTCACGTCGGCTCCTCCGCCGGGACCGCCTCCGCCGGGACCGCCTCCGCCGGGACCGCGGCCGTGCCCTTCGTGCGCTCGGCGGTGTCCAGCAGCGGCTGGAGGCCGAGCGCGGGGACGAAGGAGCAGGCGGCCAGCAGGGTGCCGGCGGCCATGGTGAGGCGGGCGGCGTCCAGGACGCCGAGCGGTCCGGTGAGCAGCGAGACGGCGAGTCCGCCGACCAGCGCGGCGAGCGGGATGACGCCCCAGGTGACGGTCCGGAAGGCGGCGTGCATCACGCCCTGGTTGCGCGCGGACATCCGGGACTGCCGGACGGGGGCGCTGCACACGTTGATGCAGGACATGAAGAAGCCGTAGCAGCCCATGGTCACGGCGATCACCGAGCCGGGCGGCAGCGCGGGCGCGGCGAGCACGCCCAGGCCGACCAGGCAGTGCAGCAGCAGCGACCAGGCCATCGTCCGGCCGAGGCCGAACCGGCGGGAGAGCCGGGGGGCGACCACGGCCCCGAGCAGGGCGCCGAGCGCGGCGACCGACATGGCCGCGCCGAACACGCCGACCTGCACGCCCAGGCCGCGGTAGGCGAGGACGGGCAGCACGGTGACGTACACCGGCCCGCCGCAGTTGAGGACCACGGCCGCCAGCACCACCCGGCGCAGCACCGGGTCGGCCCAGTTGAGCCGGAAGCCGCGGGTCAGCCGCTCCCGGATCGAGCCCTCCTCGACGGTCCGCTCGCCCCAGGGGCGCATGCGGCGGAAGCAGGCCGCCGAGACCAGGTAGCTGGCCGCGTCGACCAGCAGGGCGGCCACGCCGAGCGCGCTGTAGAGGGCCGCGGCGACGGACGGCCCGGCGACCTCGGCGACCGAACCGCTGCCCTCCAGCCGGGAGTAGGCGCGGACCATGCCGTCCTCGGGGACGACGGCGGGGACGGCGACGAGGTAGCCGACGTTGAAGAAGATGGTCGCGCCGCTGATGACGGCCACGCAGCCGAACAGCAGCGGGGTGGAGAGCGCGCCCAGGGCGTGGGCGAGCGGGATCGCGGCGACGGCGGCCAGCCGGACCAGGTCGCAGACGAGCATGGTGCGGCGCTTGTCCCAGCGGTCGACCAGCACCCCGGCGACCGGCCCGAGCAGCGGGATGCCGAGGTACTGGGCCATCGCGACCACGCCGACCTGGAGGGCGGAGGCGTGCAGCACGAAGATCATCAGGGTCGGGACGACGAAGACGGTGACCTTGTCGCCGACCAGGCTGACGGTCTGTCCGGCCCAGAACAGCGAGAAGCTCCGCCCGAGCGGCGCCGGGGCGCGCTTCGCCGGGGTGGTGTCGGCCGTCACGACTCCTCCCGGACGACCAGGGCGACGGTCTTGCCGGTGCGGCCGTTGCTGACCAGCTCGTCCACCGGGCGCACCCGGAAGGCCCACGGGTCGTGCTGGAAGGCGGTGCCGAGGGTGCAGGTCGCGGTGAACAGCTCGGTGCGCAGCCGCTCGACGTCCGGGACCGCCGCGGCGCCGGCGGTCACCACCAGCAGGTCCACGCCGGTCGCCCGGCCGTCCCGCTCGGTGAGCACCACCTGGGCCCGGGCCACGCCCGGGGCGCGCTCGGCCCGTTCGATCAGCTCGTCCACGTCCAGGCCGAGGCCGCGGACCTGGACGACGCTGTCGCGCCGGCCCAGCACCCGCATGGCCGGTCCGGGGCGCCCGCACGGGCAGTCGGTCAACTCGCCCGCGTCGCCGGTGCGGTAGCGCAGCACCGGGTTGAGCATCTCCGGGTCGAGGGCGGTGAAGTCCAGCAGTCCGCCGGGGTCGGCGTGCACCAGCTGGTGGGGCAGCGGGTGGAAGACCTCGGCCGGGCAGTCCGGGGTGTTGGTGCCCACCACCCAGGTCTCGGTGCTGCCGAACATGCCCCAGCGCCGCGCCTCGGGGGCCACCTCGGCGAGGTCGGCGTCCAGTTGGGGCTGCCAGGCCTCGCCGAGCCAGAGCACCTTGCGCAGCGCGGGCAGCCGGATGCCGGCGGACCTGGCGTGCGCGAACCAGAGCCGCAGCACGCTGGGGGTGCCGCCGATGGCGGTCACCCGCCGCGCGGCCAGCAGCTCCAGCCAGGCGCCGTACTCGTCCTTGGCGACCGAGCCGAGGGCGATGATCCGGCAGCCGGAGAGGTCGGCGAGGGCGGCGGCGAGGAAGTGGGCGCCCCACATCCGTCCGGCGCCCCAGGCGTTGACGAAGAGGTCGGTGCGGTCGAGCGGCTGCCAGTGGGCGTGCACGCCGGCCATGTAGAAGCCGGTGGGGGCGTAGCCGACCTTGGGGGCGCCGGTGCTGCCGCCGCTCTGGAACAGCCAGGTCGCGGACTGCTCGGCGGTCGGCTCCAGGTGGGCGAGGGCGGTGTTGAGGTCGACCTTCGCCAGCGGGGGGAGCTGGGCGAGCGCGTCGAGGGAGTCGGCGTCGAGGTGCGCGGGGTAGTGCGGGGCCAGCGCGGGCACGCTGCGCAGCCGGTCCAGGGTGCGACGGGCCACGTGCAGCCGGGGCGCGGCGGCCTCGGGGGACAGCGAGAAGGCGGTCATCGGGGGTCCGTCCGGAAGGCGGGGGCAGGGGCGGGGACGAGAACGGGGGCGAGGACGGGGCCGGTGCGGGGCGCGGTGTCGAGGGTGAGCGGGCGGGCGCCGTCGGCGAGCCACCTGGCGTGGCCGTCCCGGTAGGCGGCGAACCGGGCGCGGGTGACGTCCCGTTGCAGGCTGCGGTGCGGGTCGGTGCGGTCCGGGGCGATCACGCCGTCCGGTTCCAGCTCGGAGAACCAGTACCGCTCGCCGTCGTACAGGAAGTCGACGCAGAAGAACGGGATCGGCAGCCGTTCGGCGAACCAGGCGGTGGCGGCGGCGAGTTCGGGCGGCACCGGGGGGAACTCCATGCCCCCGCCGCGGCTGGCGTTGGCGACCGGGGAGCCGGGTTCGGGGGTGCGCTTCATCACCGCGTACGGCCGGCCGTCGACCACGTACACCCGGTAGTCGATGGTGCCGTCGCCCAGGTAGGGCTGGATCACCAGGGTGGTGTCGCCGCCCTGGGCCAGGCTGGCCAGGCCGCGCACCTCCTCGGGGTTGCGGGCCAGGTTGATCCCGCCGCCGCCGCACCAGCCGGCCGGTTTGACGATGGCCGGGTAGGTCATCCGCCCGAGCGCGACCTCGTAGCCGTACTTGGCGGTGTCCCGCCCGGTGCCGATCCGCACGGTCGGGATGGTCGGCACCGGGGAGTCGGCCAGGAACAGCAGGGTGGCCAGCTTGTCGTTGCCGATCAGCGACACCTGCGGGGGGAACGGCAGGTAGAAGCCGGCCTGTTCGAGCACCGCGTAGAGCGCGTACTGGTTGAAGACGTCCATCGACTGGTACGGCAGCGAGTAGAGCGCCGTGATGAAAAGGGTGTCCTCGGGGGTCACCACCTCGTCGTCGACGTACACCCGGGGGCGGCCGGGGCCGGTGGCGTCCACGCTGACGGCGTCCGGGGCGTGCCTGGTCCAGCGCAGGCCGAGGTCGGCGGCGCTCTCGGCGTAGAGGTCCCAGAAGAAGCCGTGCCACATCTCGGCCATCCGGGAGGACTCCCGGTCGGGGAAGATCCAGCACAGCCGGCGCAGCGGGCCGGGCGGGGCGGGGGCGGTCATCGGGCTCCTCGGGGTGCGGCGGGGGTGATGGCGGTCTCCGGGCGTGGGGTGCCGGGCGCGCGGCCTCTCGGGCGGGCGCCTGGGTGTGGTGAGGGGTGTGGTGAGGGGTGTGGTGAGGGGTGTGGTGCGGAGCGGGGGCGGTGGGGGCTCGGCCGGGGGAACGGTTGGGGCTCGGCCGCAGGGCGGACCTCGGCCTCGGCCCGCTCCGGGGTCAGGCGTGGTGAGGGTGGCTCCGAGGCCCGATCAGCCTGTCGGGGCGTGGAGTTCGAGGTGGCCCTCGCTCCTGCGGTGGCCGCGATGCGTCGGCCCGGGCCGGCCGGGGTGGGGGTTTCGACGGCGGTTCGGACGGCCTGATGGGAAGTCAGGACGGGTTTCGGCTGCCCGGTCGAACCCGTCGTGAAGCGTGGAGGGAATGCGGCCCGGTTGTTCCGGCGCCACCGTGGACGGGAGCGCCGGGGGGTCCCCGGGGTTTTTCGAAGGCTCTGCGGTCGGCTCCGGTGACTCCACTAATCGGATTGCGAGTTGAAGGCTTTCTCCGGTGCTTGCGGAGACCGTCGTACGGCACTGCGCGGCCGCCGCCACGGTCTGTCGGCGGGCCGGTGGGAATACCGGGTCGACGGGGCGGCAGTGGCCCCCGGCGGTCGGCACGCCGAGGAGTGCGACCACCGTTTCCGGTGCGTGGACGGCCCGTACGGCGACCGTGCCGGGGTTCGATCCCGGGCCTGTGGCCAGGGAGTTCGCCGATTCCAGGAGTCGGCCGTGGGTCGGGGCGGGTCCGCGGTGGACGATCGCCGGACGGCGGGGATTTCGACGTGCGATATCTCTGAGGACGTCAAGTAGGTCGGGGGCGACCCGGGGGAAACCGTGAATATTTGACATGCCCGCCCCAAATGCGCTGAGAACTGCTCATCCGTGCTCGGCGAACGGCGACTCTACCTTCGAACATGCGTGGCGACAATGGATGTTGAGGGTGTTCTTCCAAGGCTCCGTGGTGGAACTGTGAACCGCCCCCGACCGGGGAAATCGTTCGGGTGAGGACGGTGCGCCCGGGCGCCCCGAGGAGTTCACCGCCCACCCGCTGGGCTCCTCCGTCCGCCGCCCGCACGGCAGTTCGCCCCACTCAGTGCGGGTCGCCGGCGATCCGCCCGGCCAGTGCCCGTACGGTGGGCGGTAGTTCGCGCAGCCGCAGGGCGAGCAGCGGCAGGGCCAGGCCCAGGTACACCCAGCTGAGCACCAGCCGGGAGGACTCGCCGGGCAGGGCGAACTGGACGCCGAACAGCACCAGCAGCAGGGCGGCCTTCCAGGGCAGGAACCGCAGGTCGAGGAGGAGGACGACGGCCAGCACGGTCTGAGCGGCGGTCAGCAGCACCTCGTCCACCTGGCGTTCGACCAGGGGGAGCGAGGCCGGGCCGCCGCCCAGCAGGTGGGCCAGCGGCAGGCAGCCGATCAGCAGCGTCCACTGGTTGACCTTGCTGGAGAGCAGCGCGCCCAGCCCGTCGTCGCCGCGCAGCCGCCAGGCGAACACCACGGCGACGATCAGCTCCGGGGCCTCGGAGGCCAGCGGGGCGAGCCACTGCACCAACAGGAAGCGGTCGATGCCGAGCGAGGAGCCGGCGTCCACCAGCGAGGTGGCGAAGGGCTCGGCGCAGGCGAAGACGACGGCCGCGGCCGCGAGGAACACCAGGACGGTGACGGGCCGTCGGCGGGCCGTCGGCAGCAGGGCCAGCCGGGCCGGGACACCGACGAGCTCCTCCTCGTCGGTCTCGCTGCACCGGCTGATCCGGAACAGGTAGTAGGCGTACCAGGCGATCAGCACCACCGCGAGCACCCAGGAGATCCGCCGCATCGCCGGCATCACGAAGGCCACCAGCGCGGCGGCCCCCAGGAACGCGGTGTCGATCCGGCGGTGCTCGCGCAGCACGATCCCGGGGGCGACGCCGCGGCGCCGGGCGGCCAGGTACGCGGCCAGCGCGACCAGCGGCCAGCCGACGCCGACCAGCAGCCGGTTGGCGCCGGTCATGTTGGCGGCCGCGTAGGCGGCGTACTCGGGGCGGGTGCCGGCCGTGTAGGCGAACCAGAGGTCGACGGCGTACTCGGGCAGCACCGCGATGAAGGCCAGCAGGGCGAGCGCCAGCGGCCCGGAGATGTCCGCCCGGGCGGTCTCCGCCGCCCACATCAGCAGCAGCGCCGCCGACAGCACCCCGAGACCGAACAGCAGCATGGCCGGCACCGGCGAGGGGTGGATCCCGGCCAGCCGCAGCACCACCGCGGGCAGCGCGCCGGCGGCGGCCGCCGCGAGCCGCAGCGCCGTCACCGACCCGCTGGGCGGCGGCGCGGACGGCACCTCGGCGGTGCCCGGGGGCGGGGTGGCGGTCGCGGGTGACTCGTGGGCCATCGGCCGTCCTCGTGCTCGACGCTCGGCGGGGCGCACGGCGGGGGCTCGGCGCAACGCTCGGGGGACGCGAAGCAGGCTAGGGGCGCCCCGGGGCGGCGGCGCCGCTACGGGGCGGGGCCGCGGCGGAGTTCCCCCGTACGGCGGCGGGCGCGGCGGGGTGCGGCGGGGTGCAGCGCCGGTCGCGCCGGGGACGGGGTCGCCGGTCAGGGCCCTGGCGGCGACGCTCAGGACCCGAGCGGGGCCTCCCACACCAGCCGGGTGCCGCCGCCCGCGTCGTCCGCCGGGCCGTGGGTGAAGGCCCCGCCGACCCGTGCGGCGCGTTCGGCGAGGTTGCGCAGCCCGCTGCGCCGCCCGCCCTCGGGGATGCCCGTGCCGTCGTCCGTGACGGTGAGCACCACCCGCCCGGCCAGCGCCCGCAGGTTGACCTCGACCCGGCCGGCCCCGGCGTGCCGGGCGGCGTTGCTGAGCGCCTCCGCCAGCACGGCGACCACGTGTTCGGCCAGCTCCTGCGGGACGTCGGTGTCCAGCAGCCCCTCCAGGCTGAGCCGGGGCGCGAAGCCGAGCGGCCCCTGGGCCTCGGTGACCACCCGGGTGGCGCGGGCGCGCAGGCCGCGGTCCGGTTCGCTGTGGGCGCGCAGGCCGAAGATGGTCGAACGGATGATCTTGATGGTCTCGTCCAGGTCCGCCACCGCCCGGGCGACCCGGTCGGCGGCGGCCGGACTCTCGATCAGCCGGCCCGCGCTCTGCAGCGTCATCCCGGTGGCGAAGAGCCGCTGGATCGCCAGGTCGTGCAGGTCCCGGGCGATCCGGTCGCGGTCCTCCAGCAGGTTCAACTGCTCTGCGTCGCGCCGCCGTTCGGCCAGCTCCAGGGCGAGCGCCGCCTGGTCGGCGAAGCCCAGCAGCGGGCCGGTCTCCTCCGGCCCGAAGGCGGGCTGCCCCTGCGCCCGGGCCAGCAGCAGCACACCCCGCCCGTACCCGGGGCCGGTGCCCAGCGGCACCGCCACGGCCGGGCCCAGCCCGTCGAAGCGGCCCGCCGGACCGGCCGGGAAGCGGGCGTCGGCGGCCAGGTCGTCACTGGTGGCCGGGGAGCCGGAGGCGTACGCGGCGCCGGAGAGCGTGCCGTCCACCGGCACCGTCACCCCCAGCCGGGCGGCGGGCTCGGCGCCGAGCGCGACCTCCACCGCCAGCTCCTCGGCCCGCTCCTCCGGCCCGGCCAGCGCCACCGAGACGTCCGCCAGCTCGGCCCCGGCGATCTCCCGGGCCCGGCGGGCGATCAGCTCGACCACCTCCAGGCGCGGCGCGCCCGACAGCAGGCTGCGGGTGATCTCGGTGCTCGCCCGCAGCCAGCGCTGGCGCAGCTGGGCCTCCTCGTACAGCCGGGCGTTGTCGATCGCGACCCCGGCGGCGACCGCGAGGGTGGAGATCACCGCCTCGTCGTCCTCGTCGAAGTCCAGCCCGCCGCGCTTGTCGGTCAGGTAGAGGTTGCCGAACACCTCCCCGTGGATCCGCACCGGCACCCCCAGGAAGGTGTGCATCGGCGGGTGGCCGACCGGGAAGCCGATCGAGGCCGGGTGCTCGGACAGCACCGGGCAGCGCAGCGGCTGCGGGTGGCGGATCAGCTCACCGAGGATGCCCCGGCCGGAGGGCGGCGGGCCGATCTCCTCGATCTCCGCCTCGGACAGACCGACCGTCAGGAACTGCGACAGGGTGTGCCCGTCCGGCCCGATCACGCCCAGCGCGCCGTAGCGGGCGTCCACCAGGTCGACGGCGGCCTCCACGATCCGGTGCAGCGCCTGGGCGAGGTCCAGCTCCCGGCCGACCGCCAGCACCGCCTCCAGCAGGCTGTGCACCCGGTTCTGGGTGCCGCGCGCCGCGTCGATCCGCCACTGGAGCTCCTCCAGCAGCTCGTCCAGGCGCAGCCGGGGCATCCGCGCGCCGCCGCCCGCCGCGCTGCCGTCCGCTCCGCCCACCGCTGTCCTCCTCGTTCGCACCGCGACCCGTCGGCCCGCGCCGCCCGGTCCGATCAGGGACCGTCCGACCAGCGGGTATTCCGTGTCCACACCGTAGTGCCCGGGTGTCGACGGGGTGGCGGCCGGGGTCGCCCGTACTGTTCGGCGGGGGTCTTTCGTCCTGTGGGCGGGGGCCTTGCGGCCTCTGGCGGCTCGCCGTCGGCGGGCGACAGGGTGGGAGCAGAGCGGACGGGGCGTCAGTCACGCACCGTCCCCGGTGCCGAGACAGTGGAGGAACCGTCATGACGTCAACCGTGGTGGCCGGGGTCGACGGCTCGCCGGCGAGCACCGCCGCCGCCCAGTGGGCGGCCGAGGAGGCGGGGCGGCGCGGGGCGGCGCTGCGGCTGGTGCACGCCTGGCCGTGGCTGACCGACGGGGTGTCCTCCTACGCCGAGCCCGACGACCTCCCGGCAGCCGCCGAGCGCACCCTGGCCGAAGCCGCGGACGCGGTCCGCCGGCACCACCCGGAGCTCGTCGTGCACACCGACACGGTGCTGGACGCCCCGGTGGACGGGCTGGTGGCGGCCGCCGCCGACGCCGAGCTGCTGGTGCTCGGCTCGCGCGGACGCGGCGGCTTCACCGGGCTGCTGCTCGGCTCGGTCAGCATGGCGGTGGCCGGGCGCAGCGGCACGCCGGTGGTCGTGGTGCGGGAGGTCGGCGGCGAGGGGGCCGGGGAGGGAGCCGGCGAGGTGGTGGTCGGCGTGGACGCCCACGCGCCCGAGGAGGAGGTGCTCGCCTTCGCCTTCCAGGAGGCCGCCCTGCGCGGCGCCCGGGTGCGGGCGGTGCACGGCTGGGACCTGCCGCCGCTGTTCGGCTACGCGGGCGGGGCCGTGCCGGCGGGGGAGGTCGCCCAACTGGAGGCGCTGGAGGCGAAGCTGCTGTCGCTCGCCCTGGCCGGGCCGCGCGAGCGGCACCCGGCGGTCGAGGTGGTCGAGGACGTCCGGCTGGGCGCCGCGCGCGGCCTGGTGGAGGCCTCCGCCGGGGCCGGGCTGGTGGTCGTGGGCCGGCGCCGCCGTCCGATCGAGCTCGGCCCCCGGCTCGGCCGGATCGCCCACGCGGCACTGCACCACGCCGAGGCCCCGGTGGCGGTCGTCCCGCACGGGTGACCGACGCCCCGGCGGCGGAAGGGCTTTCGGCCCTGGCCCGCGCGGCGGCCCGGCGCGCAGGCTCGGAAGCAGCGAGGACTCCGCGGTCGAGTCGTCGACCGCTGGACGGTCGTGAGGAGTTGATCGCCATGATGCGCACCCCGGTTCCGACCCCGGTTCCGACCCCGGCGCTCACCCCGGCGGAGCTGCGCCTGCTCGCCGCGGCGGGCGGCGCGGCGCCGTCGCTGCACAACAGCCAGCCCTGGCGCTTCGTGCCCACCCCGGACGGCCACGGGCTCGCCGTCCACGCCGACCCCTCCCGCGGGCTGCCGCTGGCCGACCCGGTCGGGGCGGCGCTGCACATCGCGGTCGGCGCCGCCGTGTTCAACCTGCGGGTGGCCGCCGGACACCTCGGCCGCACGGCGGCGGTCCGGCTGCTCCCGGAGCCCGCTGAGCCCGGCCTGCTGGCCCTGCTCGACCTCTCCGCCCCGGCCCGCGTACGCCTGCCCTTCGGCCGCGACCTCCGCCCGGCCGTCGCCGCCCGCCGCTCCAGCCGCGAGCCCTTCGCCCAGCGGGACGTGCCCGAGGCGGTGCTCGGCGAACTGCTCACCGCCGCCGCCGAGGAGGGCGTCGTGGTGGCCGCGCTGGAGGAAGCCGGTGTCCGGCGGGTGCTGGCGCTGACCGTCGAGGCGGAGCGCCGTTGCGAGGACGACCCGGCCCGGGTGGCGGAGAGCCGCGCCTGGCTGCGCCCGCCGGGGGAGTGCACCGACGGCATCCCCTACGAGGCGCTCGGCTCCCTGGACCGCGACGCGAGGGTCCCGATGCGCCGGTACGCCGGCCGCCCGCCGTACGGCCCGGGCTCCGCCACGGCCCCCGGTGGGCCGCCCGCCCCGCCGGTCGGGCCGGAGCGGCGCTTCGAGGCGCTGCCGCAGCTGTGCACCCTGACCACCCCCGGTGACGGCCCGCTGGACTGGCTGCGCGCCGGGCAGGCGCTGGAGAGGGTCTGGCTGCTGGCCACCGTGCACGGGGTGCGGCTGACGGTCTGGCACCAGGCGCTCGAGTGGCCGGACCTCCGCTGGGCGCTGCGCGACCCGGCCGACGGCCCGGCGCACGTCCAGCTGGTGCTGCGGATCGGGTACGGCCCGCCCGGTGCGGCGACGCCCCGGCGGCCGGTCGAGGAGACGCTCGGCTGAACGGCCCGGCCCGGCACCGGGGAGCCCGCGCTCCCCGGCACCGGGCCGGCCCGTTCGGGCTCAGCGCGGCCGGTCGGCCGCCGTGCGGACCTCGGCGGTCAGGTGCAGCGGCGGGCTGTGCCGGAAGGTGAGGGTGAAGGCCACCCGCTGGCCGGGCCGCAGCGCGGGCGGGGCGGGGATCATCAGGTCGGCGTCCTCGGGCGTCATGGCCAGTTCGCCCCGACCGGGGACGGGCAGGCCGGGGACGGGCTCCCAGCGGCCCGCCGCGCCCTGGTGGAGGTGCCGCTTGAGGGTGATCGGTCCACCGAACTCCCAGTCGGCGCCGGTCAGTTCGTCGGGTACGTCGCCCGGGTTGCGGATCGTGAAGAAGGCCGCGGTGGCGGTGGCCGCGCCGGCCGTGGGCAGCAGCACCCAGCCGGGGCCGGCCTCCACCGGGCGGGGGCCGACGCCGGCTCCGCCGACCGCCGTCCAGCCGGTGAGCAGGGCCAGCGCGAGTGCCGCGGCGCCGACCGGCGGGCCGACCACGGCGAGCCGGTCGAGCGGCCCGGATATCCGTGTCCTCACCGCAGGCCACCCGTCGTCCGGCCGCTGGTCGTACGACCCTCCGTCGACCGTCCGCTGGTCGTACGGCCCCCCGTCGGCCGGCCGCTGGTCGTACGACCCCCGGTCGACCGTCCGCGCCCCGGTTCCCAGGTGCGCAGCCGCAGGCTGTTGCCCACCACCAGCAGCGAACTGAGCGACATCGCCACCGCCGCCAGCATCGGGTTCAGCAGCCCGACGGCCGCCAGCGGGATCAGCACCAGGTTGTAGCCGAAGGCCCAGAGCAGATTGGCCCGGATCGTGGCGAGGGTCTGCCGGGCCAGCCGCACGGCGTCCACCACCGCCTCGATGTCACCGCGCACCAGGGTCAGTCCGGCCGCGCCGATCGCGGCGTCGCTGCCGGAGGCCAGCGCCACGCCGAGGTCGGCCGAGGCGAGGGCGACCGCGTCGTTGACGCCGTCGCCGACCACCGCCACCGTCCGTCCGGCGGCCCGCAGTTCGGCCACCACCTCGGCCTTGCGCTCGGGCGAGGCCGAGTCGTGCACCCGCTCGATGCCCAGCTCGGCGGCCACCGCCCGGGCCGCGCCCGGGCCGTCCCCGGTCAGCAGCACGGTCTCCAGGCCCATCCCGCGCAGCCGGTGGAGGGCCCGCCAACTGCCGGAACGCAGCGTGTCACCGACCGCCAGTACGGCCGCGGCCCGTCCGTCCAGCTCCACCAGGACGGCGGTGCGGCCCGCCGTCCCGGCCGCGGTGACCGCCGCGGCGAGCTCCGGGGGCAGCGCGTCGCCGTCCGGCCGGACGGCCCGGACCGGACGGCCCTCGACGGTGCCGGACACCCCGAGGCCGGTGGCGGCGGCGAAGCCGTCCACCGGGGGGAGTGTCCCGCAGCGCTCCCGGGCGGCGGCCGCGACGGCCCGTCCGATCGGGTGCTCCGAGCGGTGCTCGACCGCGCCCGCCAGCCGCAGCACCTCCGCCTCGGTGCACCCCTCGGCGACCGTCACCGCCGCCAGTTCCATCCGGCCGGTGGTCAGCGTGCCGGTCTTGTCCACCACCACGGTGTCCACCCGGCGCAGGCTCTCCAGCACCTCGGGGCCGCGTACCAGCACGCCCAGTTCGGCGCCGCGCCCGGTCGCCGCCAGCAGCGCCGTCGGGGTGGCCAGGCCCAGTGCGCACGGGCAGGCCACCACCAGGACGGCGACCGCCGCCGTGACGGCCGCCTGCGGGGCGGCGCCCGCGCCCAGCCAGAAGCCCAGGACGCACACCGCGACCGCCAGCACGCAGGGCACGAAGACCCCGGCCACCGCGTCCGCCAGTCGCTGCGCCCGGGCCTTGCCGGCTTGGGCCTCGGCCACCAGGGCGGTGATCCGGGCCAGTTGGGTGTCCGCGCCGACGGCGGTGGCGCGTACCACCAGCGCACCGCCGACGTTCACCGTCGCCCCGGCCACGGCGTCCCCGGGGCCGACCTCCACCGGCACGCTCTCCCCGGTCAGCAGGCTCAGGTCGAGGGCCGAACCGCCCTCCACGACCACTCCGTCGGTGGCCACCCGCTCGCCCGGCCGCACCACGAACTCCTGCCCGGGGAGCAGCAGTTCGACGGGGATCAGGCGTTCCTCGCCGTCCTGCGCCCGGACGCAGACCTGCTTGGCGCCCAGCTCGGCCAGCGCCCGCAGCGCGGAGCCGCTGCGGCGGCGCACCCGGCCCTCCAGCAGCCGCCCGGCCAGCACGAACAGCGGCACCCCGACCGCCGCCTCCAGGTACACGTGCGCCGCGCCGCCACCGTCGGCGGTCAGCGAGAACGGCATCCGCATGCCCAACTCGCCTGCCCCGCCCAGGAACAGCGCGTAGGCGGACCAGGCGAAGGAGGCCACCACGCCCAGGCTGACCAGGGTGTCCATGGTCGCGGCGGCGTGCCGCAGCCCTTGCAGGGCGCGCCGGTGGAAGCCGGCCGACCCCCAGGTCACCACCGGCACGGCCAGGGCGAAGCAGACCCACTGCCAGGCGTCGAACTGGAGCGCGGGCACCATCGACAGGGCCAGCACGGGGACGGCCAGCAGGGTGGTGACCAGCAGCCGCCGGCGCTCGTCCGGCTCCTCCTCCGGCAGTCCGCCGAGCACCCCGGAGGCCGCCAACTCGGCCGTGTACCCGGCCCGTTCGACGGCCGCGACCAGCTCGTCCACGGACACCCCGGCCGGGTGCAGCACCCGGGCCCGGCCGGTCGCCAGGTTCACCCCGGCCGTCACCCCGTCGATCCGGCCCAGCCGCTTCTCCACCCGGCCCACGCAGGCCGCGCAGGTCATCCCGCCGACCGCCAGATCGGTGGACACCAGCTCCCCGGTGTCCGCCCCCGCGACCGGGCTCACCGCATCCCGCCCATGTCGTGCCCGCCCATGCCGGGCGAGGAACCGCCGCCCCGGCTCGGCGTCAGCCCCGGGGCCACCGGCCCCGCCTGCCGCCCCACCGCGTACGAGACCACGAACACCACCACCAGCAGCAGGGCGAACCCCACCAGCACACTCGACGGCCGGACACCCGGCGATTTCGGCTTCACCCCCCACCAGTCGGACGGCCGGAGCGGTCGGTTCCCGAACCTTCCGGGCCGGGCGGGTGGCGCTCGTCACGGTCCGCCCGGCCCGGTCCGCCCGCCGCCGTCGTACCGGGTGTCGTACCGCTGTCGTACCGGCGTCGTACGATCATTCGTGTGCCGAAGACCGGCGCAGGTACGACGAGCATCCGGGGGGATGGCGATGGAGACGACGAAGCGGGCCCGCGCACTGGGCGTGGCGGCCGGGGTCCTGGGGGTGGCGCTGGCGTTCGCCGGAACGGCGTCGGCGCGGCCGACCGACGGGCCTGACACCCCGATCGGCGGGCCGGGGACGGGGCGGATCCTGCCGCCGACCCCGGACGAGGACACCATGTTCTCGATCCCGGACTGGATCGGCAACGGCGGCGCCGTGACGGCCTCGGTGACGGAGTCGCTGCCGATCACGGTCGTCGTCGGCTGCCGGGGCGGCGGTTCGGCACAGGTCCACGTCGGCGGGCAGGCCCCGGCCGACTTCACGGTGCAGTGCCCGGCGGACGCGGTCGGCGTCGGCTCGGTGGAGATCCCCGCCCGGCCGGGCCGGGACTTCCAGTTCACCGTCCGCACCTCGGACCCGTCGATCCACTGGGGCATCAACGCCCTCCAGGTCCGCCCCGCTCCGCCGACCGACTGACCGCCGACGGACCGGCCGCCTACGGACCGACCGCCGACGGACCGACCGTGGTCGGACCCGGCCGGGGGCTCAGCGCCGGACGCTCCGCGGGCCCGTCACGGCGGCGCCCAACGCGCCGACCCGGGCCCGTAGTTCGCGGTCGGCGGTGACCACCAGGCAGGCCCGCGCCGGATCCCCGGTGCGGGCCTCGCGGACCAGTTCCACGATCCGGTCGTCGCCGCTGCCCGCCGCCGACACCACCCGGACCTCCGGCAGCCCGGTGACGCCCCGGGCCGCGCCCTCGACCACCAGCACCACCTCCAGCGGGCCGGGGTGCTCCGGCACGCCCCGGGCGGCCACGGCGACCAGGGCGTCCCGGAGGCGTTCGGCGGCGCCGTGCCGGTCGCGCCACCAGCCGTCGGGGACCGAGCCGACCACGTTCGCGCCGTCCACCACCAGCAGGGGCGGCGGCCCGGCTTCGTCATGTTCCATCAGTCCGTCCGGTCCGCCTGATCCGTCAGGGTGATCCGGATGCCGACGGTGCCGCGCTCACCGCGCCGCAGCCGGCTGCCGAGCAGGGTGAGCACGCCGAGCAGCCCGTACTTCTGGCGCAGCAGGGTGCGGTAGGCGGCGGTGCGCTCGGGGGCGAGGAGTTCGGCGGTGGCCGGGTACTGGTCGCCGGTCGGGCGGCCCTTGACGTCGCAGGGCCCGACCAGGACGTCGGACCGGTTGCGGATCCGCTTGACCTTCCAGGAGTCCGCGACGGTCCAGACGCCGAGCGCCTCCCCGTCCCGGACCACCCACACCGGGGTCGGCACCGGGGTGCCGTCCTTCTTGTAGGTGGTGACGAGCAGGTAGCTGCCGGAGGAGAGGCTGACGATCCGGGCGAGCCGGGCCGCGGCGGTGGGGTCGGGCGTGGTCATGGCCGAGAGTCTACGAGGTGGGAGCGCTGTGGCCGGTCACCAGAAGCGGGCGAGGGCGCTCTGTCTGAACGGCTCCGGCGAGATGCAGAGCTCCCCGGCGAACGGCCGGTCCAGCACCAGGACGAGCAGCAGGCTGAATCCGATCAGCGCGGCCACCGAGCCGACGAACAGCAGCCGTGCCCGCCGGGCGCGGACGCCGTACAGCAGGGACAGCAGGACGATCGCCACCGCTCCGCCGACGATCAGGACCTGGAGCAGGACGGGCAGTTCGGAGCCGCTGGCGTTGATCCGGTCCCGGCGCCGGCCGGCCACGTCGTTGAGACTGTCGAGCGCCTTCGCGTAGAAGGCCTGCTCGGACGGCGACTGCGGCTCGAACGCGAGCAGCGCCCGGTACATCGCGTCGACCTCCGTGCCGGTGGCCGTGAACTCGCCGCGGCCGGCCCTCATCAGCGGCCACTGCCGCTCCACCACGACGTGCACGTAGTCGCCGACCGAGGCGGTGACGGCCGCCCGGGGCCCGGGCGGGAAGGCGGCGGCGTCCCGGGCGATCTGGGAGACCGCGGTGGCTTCGGCGGAGACCACCTTCTGGGTGTCCTGCAGCTCGGTCCACAGGTTGACGATGACGAAGGCCAGGATGAGGCCGTAGATCGCGCCGAAGATGCCGAGCACCACGCCGACCATGTCGTTGTTCCCGCCCCGGGCGAGGGCCGGGGACCAGCGGCTGACCAGGACGCTCCCGGCCAGGGCCAGCAGGACGGACCCGCCGACCACCAGCACGCCGAGCCAGGCGGTGGAGAGGTGGTTCAGCAGCCACAGCTCCACGACCGACCTCCGGGTCAGCCGTCCCGGCGGGGGCGGGTGCCGCGGAGGAGGGCGCGGGCGCGTCGGGTGAGACGGCGGGCCACGCGGCCGCCGACGCCGGTGGCACCGATCCGGGAGGCGCCGGTGCCGACGCCGGTGCCGAGGCCCGTGCTGCCGCCGGCCGACGCGGGGCCGGTCGGCCGGGGGCCGGTGGGTGCGCCGCCCGCGGCGGGGGCCGTGCGGGCGGCGGCGAGGCCGGCGCGGCGGCGGGCGGAGCCGCGGGCGGTGCCCCAGACGGCGAGACCGGTGGCGACGGCGGCGCCGGTCCAGAGGGCGGGCGCGAGGACGGAGTCGTCGCCGCCGAGGACGGGGGTGCGGGACCAGGGCGGCAGGTCGGCCTCGCTGTCGGCGGCGGCCTGCGGGGCGCCGTCGGCCGGGGTGGCGGGCGCGCCCGGGGCGCCGTCCTTGGTGGAGCCCTTCGGCGCGGCGAGGTCCTCGACGAGTTGCCCGACCGGCTGGACCTTGCCCGCCGCGGCGAAGCCCCAGTCCAGCAGGACGGCGGCCTCGTCGTAGACCTTGCTCTGCGCCTCGGGGTGCATCACGGTCACCAGCAGGGTGCGGCCGCCGCGTTCGGCGGCTCCGGTGAAGGTGGCGCCCGCGTTGGTGGTGTAGCCGTTCTTGACGCCGATCAGGCCGGGGTACTTGCCGAGCAGCCGGTCGGTGTTGGCGATGTCGAAGGCGGTGCGCTGGCCGGTGGTCTTGTCGAGTCCGCCGGGGAAGCGGGCGGTGCGGGTGGCGCAGTAGGACCGGAAGTCGGCGTTGCGCAGCCCGGCGCGGGCGAACAGGGTGAGGTCGTACGCGGAGGAGACCTGGCCGTCCATGTCGTAGCCGTCGGGGGAGACCACCTTGGTGTCCCGGGCCTGGAGGGACTGGGCGCGGGCCTGCATCTCCCGGACGGTCTGCTGGACGCCGCCGTTCATGTGGGCCAGGACGTGCACGGCGTCGTTGCCGGAGCTGAGGAAGACGCCCCGCCAGAGGTCCTCGACCCGGTACGGCAGGTTCTCCTTGACGCCGACCAGGCTGCTGCCGACGCCGAGGTCGGCGAGTTCGGCGGGGGTGACCTGGTGCTCCGTGGAGCGGTCGAGCTTGGGCAGCACGGTGTCCGCGAACAGCATCTTGAGGGTGCTGGCCGGGGGCATCGGCAGGTGGGCGTCGCGCGCGGCGAGCACCTCGCCGGTGCCGGCGTCGGCGATCAGCCAGGAGCGGCCGGTCAGTTCGGCCGGCAGGGCGGGGGCCCCGGCCAGCGGCGCGACCTGGACGGCCGGGCGGCCGAGCCGCTCGCCGCCGACGACGGAGGCGGCGTCCTGGGCGAGGGCCGCCGGGGCGCCGGCGGCGAGCACCAGGGCGGAGGCGGCGGAGACGGCCGCGACCCTGGCGACGGACGGTGGTTTCGGCTGCGGTCCCCGCTGCGGTTCCCGCTGCTCACGCTCTGGCTGCACACGCTCTGACTGCACACGCTTTGGCTGCACACGGCGAACGTACCGGCGCCGCCGTCGGACCGCCGTGTCGGCTGCTCCGTCCGGAGGGAGGGCGGGACGCGACTTTGGTCAACGCCGGTCGCGCCGAAAGTCGGTTGGGCGCGGGCCGGCGGATTCCTAGGCTCGGGAGCATGAAGACCCTGCTCGGTTACCTCGGTTTCGTCCTGATCCTGGGCGGTGGCACCGGCCTGCTGGCCGACCACCTCGGGGGCTTCCGGCTGTTCGGCTTCGTCCGCTTCCTGGTGCCGGACGGACACGAGACCGCCGGGTACGCCGTGCTGCTGGTGCTCGGCGCCCTGCTGGCGATCCCCGCCGCCCGGCGGGGGTAGCGGGCCTCCCCTCCCGGCCCCTCGGCTCAGGCGCCGACGCCCGCGGCCACCCCGTCGAGCAGGACGGCCAGGCCGGTGCGGAAGGCGTCCGCGCCGGTGTCCTCCGGGCTGCCGCCGGCGCTCTGGAGGGCGGTCAGCAGCGGGAAGCGCTGCGGGAAGTCCGGCGCCAGTTCGGCGAGCCGGGCGGAGCGGGTGCTCCACCACTCCTCGTCCGTGACGCCGGTGGCGGCCGCCGCGCCGCGGGCGTCGGCGGTGGCGGCGGCCGTGCCGCGGACGAACTGCCAGAGCGCGGCGACCGCCCCGCGCAGTCGCCCGGCGGGCAGGCCGGCGGGTCGCAGCGCGGCCAACAGGTTTTCCATGGCGGCGAGTTCGGCCGGGCCGAGGACGGGGCGGGCCTGCGAGACCTGGAGCACCCAGGGGTGGCGCAGGTAGCAGGCGTACAACTCCTCGGCCCAGGCGGTGACGTCGGCCCGCCAGTCGTCGAACTCCGGTGTTCCGGTGGGGAGCTCGGCGAGCACCCGGTCGTGCATCAGGTCGAGCAGTTCGGCCTTGCCGGGCACGTAGGTGTAGAGCGCCATCGCGGTGCGGCCGAGCCGTTCGCCCACGGCGCGCATCGACAGGGCGGCCATTCCCTCGGCGTCGGCCACCGCGATTCCGGCGGACACGATCGCGTCCACACTCAGCCCCGGTTTCGGGCCGCTGCGCCCGGTGCGCGGTTCCCCGGGGTGCCCCCACAGCAGGGCGAGTGAGCGGTGGGCGTCTCCCTGCCCGGCGTAGACGGTCATCCCGACATCTCCTTATGGCGTAAAGTATCCTGGCGCCAGCAACTCTTTATGCCGTAAGTTATCAGGATTCCGCACAGCGGTCCGCACAGCGAGGGGTTACCGATGACTCTGCCCGTCACCTTCATCGAGGTCGTAGCGGTCGACCGGATCACGCCGCGCACCGCCCGGGTCGTCTTCGAGGCGGAGGCCCTGGACGACACCGTGGGCGGCACGCCCGACCAGCAGCTCAAGCTCTGCTTCCCGCGCCCGGGGCAGCGCGAGCCGGAGCTGCCGGCGGGGCAGGACGACCCGATGGGCTGGTACCAGGCCTATCTGGCGATCCCCGAGGCCGACCGCCCGGTCATGCGCAGCTTCACCCTGCGCCGCAGGCACCCCGGCACCCGGCGGATCGAGGTCGACTTCGTCCTGCACGGCGACTCCGGCGTGGCCGCGGCCTGGGCGCTGCGGGCCGCGCCGGGGGACCGGCTCGGCATGGTCGGGCCCTCCGCGCTGTACGCCCCGCCGGTCCCGTTCGCCCAGGTCGCGGCGGCGGCCGACTGGGTGCTGCTGGCCGGCGACGAGACCGCCCTGCCGGCCGTGGCGACGCTGCTGGAGGCCCTGCCGGAGGGGGTGCGGGCGTACGCCTGGATCGAGGTCGCGGACCGGGCGGAGCGTCAGCGGCTGGCGACCCGGGCCGAACTGGAGGTGCGCTGGCTGCACCGCGACGGCGCGGCCCCGGGCGCCCTGCTGACCGCGGCGTTCCGGGGCGGCGCGCTGCCGGGCGGGCGGCCCTTCGCCTGGCTGGCCGGGGAGGCGGGCGCGGTGCGGGCGCTGCGCCGCTGCCTGGTGGAGGAGCACGGGGTGCCGAAGTCGGACATCGACTTCACCGGCTACTGGCGCCACCGGCTGACCCAGGACGACGCGCCGACGGCCGAGGACCTCGCGGACGCCCGGGAGCGCCTGGGGTGAACTCCTCGGCCGCCCCGTTCGTTCTGCTTGCCGAGCGTTCTGCGTGCCGAGCGTTCTGCGTGCCGAGCGTTCTGGGTGCCGAGCGTTGTTTCGAGGGCCGTCGACGGGGAAGAAGAGTCGCGGTGTCGACAAAGAGGCAGCGGGTGGGCCGGAGTGGCGATGTTCCGCCAGTGTCCAGAGTTCGCCACTGACGTTTTTGCCGCCGCGGAAGCCTGTTTTGACCGTCCCTGACCGGCTCTGATCGGTGAAAAAGGGGCAGCAGCGGCCGGATTTATACTGTGTATTTTACTTTCTGATGGTCATTTTTACTTTCTGATGGGGTTTTAACCCCTTGTCGTGGTCGTGCCGGATGCGCTGGAATGCGACCGCTGTCGGGACGCGCGGTCCGGAGCACCGCGCGTCCGACCAGGATTCGTAGGCTGGATCGTGCAACCTGACGTCTCATCAGACGAAAGGATGTCCATTGATCGGCTGGCGCAAGACCCAGCTAGCAGCCGCCGTCACCGTCACCGCCGCGTCCATGGTCCTGAGCCTCGGGACCATCGCGAGCGCGGCCCCGACCCAGGATCCGCAGAACGCCCAGGCGGCGTCCTCGGACGGGTCGCCGGCACCGGTGATCGTGATCCTGAAGGACCAGATAGCGGACGCCCCGGCCGACCACGGTCACCTCGGCGCACGTGAGCAGAAGACCGCCAGCGCGCAGAAGCCGCTGCTGGACAAGGTCAAGGCCAACGGCGGCACCAACGTCAAGAGCTTCGTGGTCGGCAACGCCTTCTCCGCCACGGTCAGCCCGGCCGAGCGCGCGGCGCTCCAGTCCGACCCGGCGGTCGCCGCCGTGGTCGCCGACACCCAGGTCCAGGTGGCCCCCGTCGCCTCGACCACCGCCAAGAAGGCGGACACCGCGGCCACGGCCTCCGGCAAGTCCGGCGACGCGTCGAAGGCCGTTTCGGGCAGCAACGGCCAGGGTTCCCAGGAGAACGCGACCAACACGGTCTGCCCCTCCGACCCGACCAAGCCGCTGCTGGAGCCCGAGGGCCTCTACTCGGTCCGTGCCTACAGCGGCAACGGCAACCCCGGCGTGGAGAACCTGGCCACCGGCAAGGGCGTCAAGGTCGCCTACATCGCCGACGCGCTCGACCCGAACAACCCGGACTTCATCCGGGCCGACGGCTCGCACGCCGTGGTGGACCACCAGGACTTCTCGGGTGAGGGCTGGGACGCGCCGAGCGGTGGCGCCGAGGCCTTCGGCGACGCCTCGGCGGTCATCGCCCAGGGCCGTCAGACCTACGACGTCTCGCAGTTCGTCAACGCCTCGCACCCGCTGCCGGCCGGCTGCAACATCAACATCCGCGGCCTCGCCCCGGACGCCGACCTGGTCGCCCTCAAGGCCGGCGGCGAGATGATGTCCAACTCGTCGATCCTGCAGTCCATCGACTACGCGGTGCGGGTCGCCCACGTGGACGTGCTGAACGAGTCCTTCGGCGGCAACGTCACCCCGGACAGCGGCGCCCACGACACCATCGCGCTCTTCAACGAGCAGGCCGTCAAGGCCGGTGTCACCGTCGCGGTCTCCACCGGTGACGCCGGTATCAGCGGCACCATCGGCACCCCGGCCACCGACCCGTACGTGATCTCGGTCGGCGCGTCGACGGACAACCAGAACTACCAGCAGACCGGCTACGCGGCTTCCAAGTTCTCCAACAAGACCTGGAACAACAGCCGGATCTCCGCGCTCTCCTCGGGCGGCTTCACCATGGCCGGCCGCACCCTCGATCTGGTCGCCCCGGGCGAGTCGGACTGGGCGCTGTGCACCGCCGACACCACCAAGTACGCGGACTGCACCAACTTCAACGGCAAGGGCTCGAACATCCAGCCCTTCGGCGGCACCAGCCAGGCCGCCCCGTTCGTCACCGGTGCCGCGGCCCTGGTCATCCAGGCCTACCGCGACACCCACGGCGGCGACTCGCCGTCCCCGGCGCTGGTGAAGAAGTTCATCACCGGCACCGCCACCGACCTCGGCGTCCCCGCCGAGGAGCAGGGCGCCGGTCTGCTCAACGTCCGGGCCGCCGTCGAGGCCGCCCGCGGCTACGACGACGGCGACGGCACCGACGGTGCCCGCACCGTCGTGGTCAACACCGGCCAGGTGAGCATCCAGGGCGCCCCCGGTTCGACCCACACCGCCGACGTCTCCGTCACCAACACCAGTGACGAGCCGCAGTCGGTGAGCGCCACCACCCGCAGCTTCGCGCCGCAGGCCACCAACCAGCAGGTCGTCAAGCTGGACTCGGCCTCGACCGACACCTTCAAGTACGCCACCAACGGTGCCGACTGGGTGCAGAAGCAGGTCAAGTTCACCGTTCCGGCCGGTGCCGACCGCCTCGCGGCGTCGATCGCCTGGCACGGCGGCCCGAACCCGGTCACCAACGGCCCCGTGGTCCGCATGACGCTGCTCGACCCGTCGGGCCGCTTCGAGACCAACACCCGTCCGCAGGGCGGCGCCACCCCGGCCAACTTCGGCCTGGTCGACGTCCCGCACCCGGTGGCCGGCGAGTGGACCGCCATCATGTACACCCCGGCGGGCAAGGCCGGCTACACCGGCGACGTCCAGTTCGGCACCTCCACCCAGCGCGCGGTCCCGGCCGGCGCGGTGAGCCCGAACACCACCGAGCTGCAGCCCGGTCAGACCAAGACCCTCAAGGTCCAGCTGACCACCCCGGCGACCAGCGGTGACAGCAGCGAGGCGGTCCTCGTCTCCAGCTCGAACGGCAACACCACCAGCGTCCCGGTCGTGCTGCGCAGCCTCGTCCCGGTCAAGGACGGCAAGGGCAGCTTCACCGGCACCATCACCGGTGGCAACGGCCGCGGCTCCTCGCCGACGCAGATGTTCGCCTACGGCTTCGACGTCCCGAAGGGCCAGAAGGACCTGCGGGTCGGCGTCACCGTCGGCAAGGACGCGAACCTGTTCATGCAGGGCGCCCTGATCAGCCCGAACGGCACCCCGGTCGACATCGAGGGCAACACGCTGTTCGACGCCCAGGGCAACCTGACCGGCGCCGCCAACGGCGTCTCGGCCACCACGATCAACCCGGCCGAGGGCCACTGGCGCTTCGTCCTGAACGTGCTCGGCCCGGTCAGCGGCCAGGAGCTCGCCCAGGACTTCGCCGGCAGCATCGCGTTCAACCAGAACCAGGCCACCGCGGCCGGTCTGCCGAACGACCCGAAGACGAAGCTGGCGGCCGGCAAGCCGGTCACCGTCAACGTCAACTACACCAACAACACGGTCGCCACCCAGTCGATCGCGGCCGACGGCCGCCTCGACAAGCGCGTCGACCTGCCGCTCGTCCCGCAGGGTGCCTCGGCCAGCGTCAACCTGCCGCTGAGCCTGACCTCCTCGGTGCCGAGCTTCCTGGTGCCGCCGAGCACCGACCAGCTCAAGGCCGTGGCGGCGTCCTCGACGCCGGCGCAGATCGAGCTGAGCGCCACCACCGCCTCGCCGGACCTCTTCGGTGACCTCAAGAAGGCCCAGGACGGCTCCGCCATCTCGGTCGCCACCTCCAAGGGCAGCGCCGAGCAGCCGATCGTCCCCGGTGCCTGGAGCACCTTCGTCCAGCAGATCGGCCCGTTCGGCACCGCCGGCGCGCCGAAGGGCACCTCCACCATCACCGCCACCGCGCACACCCTGGCGTTCGACCCGGCGCTGACCTCCAGCACCGGTGACCCGTACGCCGCCGCGGTGAACGCCACGGCCACGGCCGCCGCCCCGGTGACCGTCGCCCCCGGCGCCACCGGCTCGCTGCAGGTGACCGTCACCCCGACCGGCCCCAAGGGCAGCACGGTCAAGGGTCTGCTCTACCTGGTGTCCGGCCCGACCTTCGTGCCGACCGCCAACAACAGCCTCGGCACCACCGGTGCGGTGCTCGCGGCGATCCCCTACAGCTACACGGTGAACTGACGCTCAACCAGTTCAGCGCACCAGCCTGAGGCCGAGGCCGTCCCGGAGTTCCGGGGCGGCCTCGGCTGCTTGTCCCGGTGCCGGAACAAGCCGGGGCCGTCCGCTTGTTGAGCCCGGGAGGAGAGCCCTCGGGGTCCTACGGAGCGGAACGGGAGCGGGAGTTGAACGAGGCGATCAAGCACAGCGAGATCGAGGTGAACGGTGTCCGGCTGCACCTCGCCGAACAGGGGGAGGGGCCGCTGGTCCTGCTGCTGCACGGCTTCCCGGAGAGCTGGTACTCCTGGCGCCACCAGTTCGCGCCGCTCGCCGCGGCCGGGTACCGGGTGGTCGCCCCCGACCAGCGCGGCTACGCCCGCAGCGCGCAGCCGGCGTCCGTGGACGCGTACTCCGTACTGCACCTGATCGGCGACGTCACCGCGCTGATCCGCGAACTCGGCGGGGGAAAGGCCGTGGTGGTCGGCCACGACTGGGGCGCGCCGGTCGCCTGGGGCACCGCCGCCCTCCGGCCGGACCTGGTGCGCGGGGTCGCCGGCCTGAGCGTCCCGCCGCTGCCGGCCGGCCCCGGCACGCTGCAGGCGGCCCGGGAGAGGTTCGGCGAGGGCTTCTACCAGATCTACTTCCAGCAGCCCGGCCGGGCCGACGCCGAGCTGGCCGCCGACATCAGGTCCAGCCTGCGCCGCGTGCTGTGCGGCCTCCAGCCCGGTGGCGAGCCGCGGCCGTGGGTCGTCCCCGAGGGCAGGACCCTGCTGGACACCATCCCGGAGCCGGACCGGCTGCCCGGCTGGCTCACCGACGCGGACCTCGATGTGTTCGCCGCCGACTACGCCCGGCACGGTGAGCGGGCCTTCACCGGCGGGCTCAACTGGTACCGCAACATCGACCGCAACAACGAGCTGATGGCTGCCTTCACCGGCCTGCGGATCGAGGTGCCCGCGCTGTACGTGGCCGGCGAGCAGGACCTGGTGAACGCGATGATCCCGCCCGGTGTGCTGGACTACCTGCTGACGGAGCTGACCCCGCGGCTGCACCGGCACGTCCGGCTGCCGGACACCGGCCACTGGACCCAGCAGGAGCGCCCGGCCGAGGTCACCGAGGCGCTGCTGGACTTCCTCAAGAGCCTGGACTAGGGCCTGTCCGGCGGATCTTGGCAGATCAGCGCGCGGCGTTGGGCGCCCGGCTGGGCGTGCGCCCGAGTCGGCCTCGTACTGGACGTACTTGGGCGATTCGGGCGTGCGTCCAGGCGGGATGCCCGGCGTCGCGCGCCTGGCAAGATCCGCCGGACAGGCCCTAGCCGGAGTTCCGGCCGGCCTGGTCGCCCTGCCCCGTGCGGGCGGTGACCAGGCCGGACTCGTACGCGGCGATCACCGCCTGGGCGCGGTCCCGGACGTCGAGCTTGCCGAAGATGCTGGTGATGTAGTTCTTCACGGTGGACTGGCTGATCTCCAGGGCCAGCGCGATCGCGGCGTTGTCGAGCCCGGTGGCGATCAGCCGCCACACGTCGACCTCCCGGGGCGTGAGCTCGCCGCACCGCACGGCGGCCGGCGATGCCGAGGCGGGCGCGGCGGGCGCCCGGACGTAGGTGGAGATCAGCCGGGTGAGCAGCCGCGGGGCGACCACCGCCTCCCCGGCGTGCACCGTCCGGATCGCCGAGCCCAGCTCCTCCGGGGAGACGTCCTTGGGCAGGAAGCCGTGGGCGCCGGCGCGCAGCGCGGCCACCACGTACTCGTCCATGTCGAAGGTGCTCAGCGCCAGGACCCGGCAGCCGGGCAGCTCCCGGGCCAGCCGCTCGGTCGCGCCGACGCCGTCCAGGACGGGCATCCGGATGTCCATCACCACGACGTCGGGGAGCAGCCGGAGGGCGGCGGCGACGGCCTGCTCGCCGTCCCCGGCCTCGCCGACCACGGTCAGGGACGGGTCGGGGGAGAGGATCAGCGACAGGCCGCGGCGCACCAGCGGCTGGTCGTCCACCAGCAGCACCCGGATCCGCCCGGTCATCGGAGCACCTGCCCGGTCTGGACCGCGGCCTCGGCCGATTCGGCGTCGCTCAGCGGGAGTTCGGCGGCCACGGCGAAGCCGCCGCCCGGCTGCGGGCCGGTCGCCAGGGTGCCGCCGTGCAGGGCGACCCGCTCGCGCATGCCGAGCAGGCCGTACCCGGCCCGGCCGGTGGGCTCCGCCGGGGGCGCGCCGCCGCCGTCGTCCCGCACCTCGACGGTGACCCGGTCCGGGTGGTAGGCGAGGCGGACGGTGGCCCGGGCGGGCCCGGCGTACTTGCGGGCGTTGGTGAGGCCCTCCTGCACGATCCGGAAGACGGTCAGCCCGACCGTCGGCGGCAGCGGGCGCGGGGGCCCGTCGACGGTGAACTCGGTCGGCAGCCCGGCCACCCGGGACTCGTCCACCAGCCGCTCCAGGTCCTCCACCCCGGGCTGGGGCAGCGGCGGGGCGGCATCCGGTTCGTCCCCGGTCCGCAGCACGTTCAGCAACTGGCGCATCTCGCGCAGCGCCAGCCGACCCGAGGACTCCAGGACGACCAGGGCGTCCCGGACCACCTCCTGGTCCCCGAGGTTGGCGCGGGCACCGCCGGCCATCAGCTGCATGGTGGTGATGTGGTGGGCCACGATGTCGTGCAACTCCCTCGCGATCCTGCGGCGTTCGTCGGCCACCGCGCGGTCCGCCAGCAGCCGGCGGTTGGCGGCCACCTCGCGCTGCCAGCGGGCCACCGCCAGACCGGCCCCGGCCACCATGACGGCGGCTACGGGGTCGGCGATGAGCTGCGGCCAGAGCGGGGATTCGAAGCGCAGCTGGCTCAGCGTGGTGGTCACCGCCGTCACGCCCACGGCGGCCGCGGTCACCGGGACGCCCCGGCTCACCGCGACCGAGTACAGCGCGACGACCAGCACCGCGCCGAAGTGCGGGCCCCTCGGGGAGAGCAGGTCGGCCGCCGCCTGGAGCACCAGGACGGCGGCCAGCGCCGGCACCGGGCGGCTGCGCCGGGCCAGCAGCGGCAGGCCGGCGAGGACGACCACGGCGAAGCCCGGCACGGACATGCTGAGGGCGCCGGTCGCCGGGCCGAGCAGGACGTAGCCGATCAGGTCCAGGGCGCCGGCGCCGATGGCCACCATGGCGTCGGTACGGGTCCACGGCAGGCGGTCCGTCCAGTCCTCCAGCGGCCCGTCGGTACCCGCGTCCACCCCGGGGCGCTGACGCCCGTCCATCTGATTCCTCCCGGCTGACCAGCGCTGACGCCCCCATTCTGGCATTGGCGGGCCGGGCCGGGCGTGCTCCCCCGGGCGGAGGAGCAGGGGCCCGGACCAGGACCACGGTCCCGGTCCCGGCCCCCGGCGGGGGAGCGCGGGCCCCCGGCGGAATCCTCCGCTGCCAGGACGCCCCGGCACCCCCGCGGCTGATGGTCTTGGAACAGGCCGGGAACCCCCGGTCCAGAGGCCGACGTTCGCGTCCACCGACCGGAGGAACAGTGATCCGCGCACTGACCGGATTCTCCACCCGACACGCCTGGAAGGTCATCGCCGTGTGGGCGGTGCTGGGCATGGGGCTGGCCGTGCTCAGCCCGATGCTGATGTCCCGGGTGACCCAGTCGCAGAGCGGGGAGTTCCTGCCGCGCAGCTACGACTCGGCGGCCGCACTGCGGATCGCCGAGCAGGACTTCGGCATCAAGCCGGACGCCACCACCGTCACCGTGCTGGTCGCCCGCACCGACGGGAAGGCGCTCACCGCCGACGACCAGCACAAGATCGAGGCCGGCGCCGCCAAGCTGGGGGAACGCAAGGTCACCATGCCCCGGAAGCCGGACGAGCCGGCCGCGCTGGTCCCCGACCGCTCCCAGACGCCCCGGGTCGCTCCCGCCACGGTCGCACCGGACCGCACCTTCGAACTGCTCAGCGTCGAACTGACCGGCAACGCCGCGGACGAGGGCGTCCAGGGCGTCTACCGCACCTTCCGGGACCAGGCCCGGGCCCAGTTCGACGGGATCGGCATGCGCACCGGGTTCACCGGCGGACTCGCCCAGCTGTCCGACACCACCGAGGCCAACCGGGGCGCCATGGTGCTCGGCAGCGCCCTGCTCACCGCACTGATCGTGCTGCTCAACGTGCTGGTCTTCCGCAGCGTGCTCGCCGCCCTGCTGCCGCTGCTCGCGGTCGCCATGGTCAGCGGCGCGGCCGGCGGCGCCGTGGCCGGCGCGGCCGCCCTCACCGGTCTCAAGCTGGACAGCTCTACCCCCGGCCTGATCGGGGTGGTGCTGCTCGGCATCGGCGTGGACTACCTGCTGTTCCTGCTCTTCCGGTTCCGCGAGCAGTTGCGCGCCCGGCCCGAGCAGAACGCCCGGGAGGCCGCCGCCGAGGTGTCCGGCAAGGTCGGCACCGCGATCACCTCCGCCGCGCTGACCATCGTCGCCGCCTTCGCCACCCTGGCCGTGGCGAGCTTCGGCCAGTTCCGCTCGCTCGGCCCGGCCGTCGCCGTCGCCGTGCTGGTCATGCTGCTGGGCAGCCTCACCCTGATGCCCGCCCTGCTCGCCGCCTGCGGCCGCGGGATCTTCTGGCCCTCCCGCGCCCTGCGCCGGGAGCCGCGCCCGGGCGTCGCCGCCCGCTTCGGTGAGCTCGTCGCCCGCCGGCCGCTGGCGCTGCTGCTCGCCTCCGTCGCCCTGCTGGGCACGCTGGCCGCCGGCACCGCCGGACTCAAGATGGACTACAGCCAGGGCGACTCCACCACCACGGCCGCCGCCGCCACCGCCGCCGAGATCGCCCGGGCCATGCCCGCCGGCGTCTCCGACCCGACGACCGTCTACCTGGTCGCCCGGGACGGCGGCACCGTCGACGCGGCCCGCTTCGACGGCCTGGCCCGCGAGCTCAAGGGCGTCGAAGGGGTGGGCCAGGTCGGCCGGCCCGTCCTCGCCGACAACCACCGGGCCGCCCGGATCGACCTCTACCTGAACGCCGACCCGCAGAGCCAGCGCGCCCGGGACCTCGCCTCCGGACCGGTCCGCGCCGCGGTCGCCGCGCACACCCCGGCCGGGACGGTCGGCCACGTCGGCGGCACCGCGGCGATCTTCGCCGACATCGCCACCGCCGTCGACCGCGACCTCACCGTGGTCTTCCCGGTCGCGGCCGCCCTGATCGCCCTGATCCTGCTGCTGCTCCTGCGCAGCCTGCTCGCCCCGGTCGCGCTGATGCTCTCCGTCGGCCTCGGGTTCGCCGCCACCCTCGGCGCGGCCACCCTGCTGTTCCAGCACGGGCTGGACCGGCCCGGTGTCTCCTTCACGCTCCCGCTGGTGCTGTTCCTGTTCGTGGTCGCGCTCGGCACCGACTACAACATCCTGATCACCGACCGGATCCGCGAGGAGATGCACCGGCCCGGGTCGGCCCGCTCCGCCGTGGCCCGCGCCGTCCGGCACACCGCCCCGGCCGTCGCCACCGCGGGCCTGGTGCTGGCCGGCTCCTTCGCGACGCTGGCCACCACCCCGGGCAGCGAGCAGGTCGCGTTCTCGCTGACCCTGGGGATCCTGCTCTCCGCGCTGGTGCTCTCCCTGGTCACCGTGCCGGCCCTGGCCGCCCTGCTCGGCCGCGCCCTCTGGTGGCCGCTGCGACCGGCCCCGGCCGCCGCGCCCGGCACCGACGCCCGGCCGCCCGTCGCGGCGCCGCGCCCGGCCCCGGACCAGCTCGGCGCGCGCTGACAGCCGGGGCGCCCACTGACTGCCTGAGTGCCCGCAGACCACCCGAGGCCGCCGGCCCGCCGCTGCTCCCCAGCGGCCGGGCCGGCGGCCTCGGGCCGTACGCGTCAGACCGGCAGCAGGCGGGCGATCAGTTCGCCGAGGCGGCGGGCGTTGCGGCAGGAGTGCATCTCCACCACGTCCGCGTACGTCGGGGCGGCGGAGTCGCCGGTCGTCCAGAGCGGGGGGCGTTCGGGGTTGAGCCAGATGACCCGGCGGGCGCGGGAGGCGATCCGGCGCAGCGCCTCCGGGTGGGGGTCGCGGTGGTTGTTGCGGGCGTCGCCGAGGACGAGCACGCAGGTGCGGGGGCCGACGGCGGCCAGGTGGTGGTCGGCGAACTCGCCCAGGGCGGAGCCGTAGTCGCTGTTGCCGTGGTAGCCCGTCACCCGGGCCTCGGCGACGATGCGGGCGGCGAGCCGGGCCGGGTCGCCCTCGCCCCGCCGCAGCAGGTCGGTGACCTCGGCGGTGCGGTTGACGAAGGCGAACACCCGGACCTTGCTGAACTGTTCGCCCATCGCCTGCACCAGCAGCATGGTGAAATCGGCGAAGCCGGCCACCGAGCCGGAGACGTCGCACAGCAGCACCAGCTCCGGCCGGGCCGGGCGGCGCAGCCGGTACGCCGGGCGCAGCGGCACCCCGCCGGTGCCGAGGGAGCGGCGCAGGGTGCGCCGCAGGTCGATCCGCCCGCGGGCGGCGCGGCGGCGCCGGGCGGCCAGCCGGGTGGCCAGCTTGCGGGCCAACGGGTGCACGGTGCGGCGCAGTTCGGCGAGCTGGTCGCGGCCGGCGGCCAGGAAGTCGATCCGGTCGACGGTGGGGGCGACGGCCCGCTCCGCGATCCGTTCGGCGCCGCGCAGTTCGGCGACCCGGCGGCGGGCCTCGGCGGAGACCAGGGCGCGGAAGTCCCGGATGCGGCGGCGGATCTCGTCGGCGAGGACGCGGTCGGCGAGGTCACGGTCGGCGTGGCCGTCCGGGCCCTGGTCCCGCAGGCCGGCGAGGATCCGGGCGAGCAGGGTCTCGGGGGCCAGCCGGCCGAGCGCCTGGTGGGCGGACCAGCCGTCCGAGCCGGGGGTGCTGCCGGTGCCGTACCGGCCGAAGGCCTCGATCACCTCGCCGGCCAGCCGGGCCTGGGCGGCCCGGTCGTCGGCGGCCAGGGCGGCGGCGAGGCGCTCGCGCAGCCGGTCGCGGAGCGGGTCGGGGCGGCCGAAGCGCGGCGGCTCCGCGGTCTGCGGCGCGGGCTCGGCCGAGGGGTCGGTGCCGTGCCGGGCCTCGGGGGTGCGCAGGGCCTCGGGGGTGCCGACGCCGAGCGGGAAGAACAGGTCGAAGGTGGCGTCGAAGACCGCCCGTTGGCCGTCCGAGCGCAGCAGGGCGGCGGCCAGTCCGGCCCGCATCTGCTCCCGGTCGGCGAAGCCGAGCACGTCGAGCACGGCGGCGGCGTCCACCGTCTCGGCCGGGCCGATCCGCAGGCCGTGCCCGCGCAGGGCGCGGACCAGTCCGGTCAGCCGGGCGGCGGTGTCGGTGGCCCCCGGGGTGGTCACGCGAGGGTGAGCTTCTGGGCGGCCTTGCGGACGTCGTCCTGGTGCTTGAGGATCACCCCGAGGGTGTCCCGGACGACCGCGTCGTCCAGGGTGTCCGCGCCGAGGGCCAGCAGGGTGCGGGCCCAGTCGATGGTCTCGGCGACCGAGGGGGCCTTGCGCAGGTCCATCGCGCGCAGCGCGCCGACCACCCGGACCAGCGACTCGGCCAGCGTCGCGTCCAGCCCCGGCACCTTGAGCCGGACGATCCGGCGCTCCAACTCGGCGTCCGGGTAGTCGAGGTGGAGGAACAGGCAGCGGCGGCGCAGCGCCTCGGAGAGCTCGCGGGTGGCGTTGGAGGTGAGCAGGACGAAGGGGCGGCGGGTCGCGGTGATGGTGCCGAGCTCGGGGACGGTCACCTGGAAGTCGCTGAGCACCTCCAGCAGCAGTGCCTCCACCTCGACGTCGGCCTTGTCCATCTCGTCGATCAGCAGGACGGTGGGCTCCTCGCCGCGGATCGCGGTGAGCAGCGGGCGGGTGAGCAGGAACTCCTCGCCGAAGATGTCGCCGCGGGCTTCCTCCCAGCCCTCGTCGCGGCCGGCGGTGATCCGCAGCAGCTGCTTGGCGTGGTTCCACTCGTAGAGCGCGCGGGCCTCGTCGATGCCCTCGTAGCACTGCAGCCGTACCAGCCGGGCCGCGCCCAGTTCGGCGACGGCCTTGGCGAGTTCGGTCTTGCCGACTCCGGCGGGGCCCTCCACCAGCAGCGGCTTGCCGAGCCGGTCGGCCAGGAAGACGGTGGTGGCCACGGCCGTGGAGGCGAGGTAGCCGGTCGCGGCGAGTCGCTCGGCGGTGTCCGCCACCGAGGCGAAGAAGCCCGTGCCGGTGGTGCTGCCGTCGCTGCCGCCGCTGCCGCTGGTCATCCGAGCCGCCCCGTTCCGGTCCGCCGCGCCCGTCCCGTCGGGGCCCGTGCAGCGCCACCCTACCGGCCGGTCACTTGCTTGTCCCGGGGCGTTGTCGGGGGCCTTCTCGGGGGCGCTCTCGGGGATCGGTGGAGCGGCGTACGGAGGGCGGCTGCCCGCCGTACGCCGCTCGGACGGATCCGGTTGCCAGGGGCGTCAGTTGACCCAGAGGACCGGGCTGCCGGCGACGGAGCTGTCGGTGACCGGGCCGTAGGTGGCGCTGAAGTAGCCGGTCGAGAAGCACAGGCCCGGGCCGGACACCAGGTTGGCGGGCTGGTTGGCGAAGCTGATGCTGTTGTCGGTGTTCGAGGTGGAGCCGGTGATGCCGCTGGGGCTCTGGTAGACGCAGGTGACGGTGCCGAGCAGGGTGTTGAGGACCACGGTGATGCCCACCGGGCCGGCGCCGGTGCCGTTGAGCGACACGTTGGTGCCGGAGCCGGAGGTGACGGTGTTGGTGTACGGCAGGCTGGTGGCCGTGACGCTCTTGACGCTCCGGACGCCGAAGACGTTGGAGGTGCAGGAGCCGAAGGACTGGCTGTTGAGCTGCTCGGTCGCGCTGCCGGGCGCGGTCGGGTTGGACGTCACGGTCGCGGAGAACGAGGAGTTGGCACAGCTCACCCCGGTGGTGCTGCCCGCGCCGTTGGTGAAGGTCGCGGCGGTGCCGGGCGCCAGGTTGGCGACCAGGGTGTCGCCGACGGCGATGGCCGCGCCGCCGGCGCTGCCCTGGGTGAGGACGGCGGGGGAGTCGGCCTGGGCCGGTGCGACGGCGGCGCCGGTGAGCGCGAAGGCGGCGAGGGATGCGGCTGCGAGCGTGCGACGGATGCGCATGAGGGTGCCTCTCTCCGTCCGGGGACGGGTGGGGGAATCCCCGCGTGCGGGTGTGGTGGTGTGCACGACGGGGGAGGTGCATGGCGTACCGGGAGCTCTGTCGGACCACGGGTGCGGGCGGGCCCGGCGCCACGGGCCCGCTCCTGGGGTACGACGGTGTTCGTGCAGCGGTGCAGCGGTACGGGTGCAGCGGTGCGACGGTGCGACGGTGGTGCGGTGGCTCCGTGGTGGGGCGGCGGTCGGCGGCTGCCACCGCCGCGGGCCCGGCTCCCGCCCTGGTCCGGCGGTCCGGGCGGTTCGCCCGGGGCCGTCGGAGCCCCTGGATCCGACCGGTGGCGGCCTGCGCGCCGACCGATTGGAAACCTGGCAGTGTTGTAAACCCGTCGTTACGTCAATGTCAATACAGGACACAGGAGTTGGTGATGGATCCCAAACACCTCCGGAGTGCCGACCTGATCCTGCTGCCGGGTGCCCGGACCGGCCGGGATCCGGCCAGGTCGATCAAGCCGGGGCCGCGCCGGCAGCCCGCCGGAGTGGTCGCCGCGACCCAGCGCGAACGGCTGCTGGACGGCCTGGTCCGGACGGTGGCCGAACGCGGCTACCAGCACGCGACGGTGAGCGACATCTGCCGCGCGGCGGGCGTGACCAGGCCGGTCTTCTACGAGCTGTTCAGCGGCAAGGAGGACGCCTTCCTGGCCGCGCACCGGTACGGCACCGGGGTGGTGATCCGGCGGATGGCGGCGGCCTTCGCGGCCGAATCCGACTGGTGCTCCGGGATCCGCCAGGCGCTCGACGCGATGCTCCAACTCCTCGCGGGCACACCGTCCTTCGCGACCATGGCGGTGATCGAGATCGAGGCGGTCGGCCCGGCCGGCCGTCGTGAGCGGGAACAACTGCTCATCCGCTTCCGGGCGTTCTTCGCCGACGTGCCGCAACTCCCGGGCGGGGTCGGGGTGCGGCAGATGGTCGACGCCGTGGTGGGCGGTGTCTACAGCGCGGTCTACCGGCTGATCTCCTCCGGGCGCACCGATCAACTGACCGATCTGCTCCCGGTGTTGAGCATGTTCTGCCTCGCCCCCTTCCTCGGTCCGGCCGAAGCGGCCGACCGGCTGGACGGCCCGACCCGGAGGATTGGTGAAGATCCTTCGTGCACCCGTATTGACCCGGCGAATACCGGGCAGTAGCTTCCCAGTTACCCAGCGCGCTCCGAACGGATCCGCCCCGCTGCCGAGGGGCGGACGGCCCGGTCGGGGCGCGGAACGCTGTCCGCGCCAGGACAACGTGCCAGCTGCCTGCACACCCCATCCATCCACAGGGAGCACACATGGCCATGTCCGAGGAAGCCGCCGCCGCGGCGGAAACCCCGCAGACGCCGACCGGGACCAGAAGAGGACGGGTCCGCATGAAGCGCTCCGCCCTGATGGCCGTACCGGTCGTCGCGGTCGGGGGCATCCTGATGACCCTCACCGCGCAGGGCGTGCTCGCCGCGCAGTTCTCCATCTCCGGCATGCCGTTCACCATCACCGCCGACAAGCTCGACGGTGACGGCTTCGCCCAGTTCGGCTCGCTGGACTCGATGATCCCGGACAGCCCCAACGCGGGCAACACCGGTGGGCAGGTCCTGGTGGCGGTCTCGGCGATCAAGGCCGCCCAGATCACCAACCTGTGCCAGGCCGTCGACCTCGGCGGCGTCAGCCTGGTGATCCACGCGGGCGACAAGGGCACCCCGGTGTCCGCCTCCGACCTCACCACCGACTCCGATCTGCTGTCCGGCGACGCGGAGTTCAAGAACATCGAGATCGGCGGCGACGCCAGCACCTACACCAAGGCCGGCCCGGTCGGGAAGGGCCAGCCGGGCGTCTTCGGCCAGCAGGCCGACCACGTCACGCTGACCCACCTCAACCAGCACAACTACGCCAGCACCGCCGTCGGGTTCAAGCTGCCCAACCTCCGGCTGAGCTTCAGCTCCAAGGGCTGCTGAACATGACGGAGTCCGTACCGGAGCCGGCCGCGACCGGCGAGGGCGCCGCTGAGCGGACCGAGGAGGTGGCGGCCGCGGGGACGGCCGCCACCGCCCCCGCGACCGCCGCCCCCGTCGCCGGCCCCGCCACCGCTCCCGCAGGGGCCGTCGCTCCCGCCGGAGCCGCCGCGACCGCTGCGCCCGCGAGCCCCGCGAGCCCGGTCAAACGCGACTGGCGGGGTAACCGGCCGTTCTGGGGCGGGCTGCTGGTGACCCTCGGCGGCGCCGAGATCCTGTTCACCCTGTGGGCCCCGCTACCCGTCCTGCTGCACATCTCACTGGTGGGCCTGGCCGGGTACCTGGTGCCGTCGGTGATGCTGCTGTGCGGCCTGCTGATCCTGTTCAACCCGACCCAGCGGCTGTTCTACTCCATCCTCGCCGCGCTCGCCTCGCTGGGCAGTTGGGTGACCTCCAACCTGGGCGGCTTCGTGATCGGCATGCTGCTCGGGATCGTGGGTGCCTGCCTGACCTTCGGGTGGGTGCCCGACCAGCCGCTGCGCCGTGGGAGGCAGCGGCGGGAGGACCGCCGCGCCGCGCGCCGGGCGGGGGCAGGGACGGGGGCGGGCGCGGCCGGGGCCGGAGCCGGGGCAGGGGCGGCCGGGGCCTGAGGGCCGGGACCTGCCGGGAGTCACCGGCGGCGCCCCGCGCACCGGTGGTGGGAGAGCACCGGGTGCGCGGGGCGCTCCGCCGTGCCCGGGCCGTGCGCCGCGGGCCGCGCGCCGGCCACGGAGGGCCGATGGTCCCGGGACCGTCCGGGGCCATCGGCCCTTCCCGCCCCGGTGGCCCGGCAGTTGACTGGGCAGGTCATGGACTACAGCAGCCAGGCCGACGCGGCCGCCACCGCCACCGCCGAGTACGACCGTCTGATCGCCCGCCACCACGCGATGCGACTACGGCGCCAACTCCTCAGCCCCGCAGCGCCGTCGGGGCCCCGGTCCGGTGCAGGCCCGGGCCGCGACGGCCGCGAGGACCACCAGGACTACGGGGACCAGGACTACGGGGACCACGACGGCGCCGCGGACCAGCACCTGATCCGGCGCGAACTCGGAGCCGTCGCCCCGCTCGCGGACCTGATCGACCGGCTCTACGCGGTCATGTTCCGCCGCCGCCCCTTCCTGCGCCCGCTCTTCCCCGCCTCGATGGAGTTCCAGCAGGCCCACCTGGAACGCATCTTCCACCACCTGATCGACCACCTGCACCAGCCCGCCGACCTCGCCCGCATGCTCCGCCAACTCGGCCGCGACCACCGGAAGCTGGGCGTCCGGCCGGTCCACTACGCGGCCTTCGAGGAGGCCCTGTGCGCGGCCCTCCGGCACCGGGCCGCCGAACGGTGGACGCAGGAGCTCGAAGCCGCCTGGGTGCGGATGCTGCGGTTCGCCGTCGGCGCGATGGTCGCCGGCGCCGACTCGGCGCTCACCGAACCCCCGTACTGGCACGCCGTGGTGACCGGCCACGAGCGCCGCCGCCCCGACCTCGCCGTGGTCCGGGTGCGTACCGGGGAGCCCTACCCCTACCGGGCCGGCCAGTACGGCACGGTCGAACACCCGACGCTGCCGCACACCTGGCGGCAGTACTCGATGGGCTGCGCCCCGCGCGGCGACAACGAGTTGGAGTTCCACGTCCGCCGGACCGGCCCCGGCGGCGTCAGCGCGGCCCTGGTCGAGCACACCGCCCTCGGCGACCGGCTGCGCCTCGGCCCGCCGCGCGGCAGCCTGCTGCCCGACGGCGACGCCCGCGACCTGCTGCTGGTCGCGGGCGGCACCGGACTCGCCCCGATGAAGGCGATCGTCGAACAGCAGGCACTGCACCGCCCGCCGGGCCGCCGGGTGCACCTCTTCGTCGGCGCCCGCGACCGGTCCGACCTCTACGACTGGCAGTCCCTCTCCGAACTCGGCCTGCACAAGCCGTGGTTGTCGCTCACCCCGGTGACGGCCGGCCGCCTCGCCGACGCCGTCGCCGCCGCCGGGGACTGGCGCGAGCACCTCGCCTGCGTCAGCGGCCCGGCCGGGATGATCGCCGCCGTCCGCTCCGAACTCCTCGCGTCGGGGCTCCCGTTGGAGCGCGTCCGGTTCGACCGGGCGGCCTACCGGTAGCCCCGCCGGGGATCACCGGTAGCAGTACGAGTCCGAGGAGGCGTCCCCGCCCGCCAGGTGGGTCTGGTGGACGCGCAGCCCGCGGAAGTCGGCGCCGTGCGGGAAGAACCGCTCGTCGACGCTCAGGCCGCCGGCCTCCGGGTCGGCGTCCAGCTTGACCATCCACGGTTCGATGCCGTCCGGGTAGAACTGGTCGTCCCAGGCGCCGTACAGGGAGTTGGTGAGGTAGAGCCGCCGTCCGTCCCGGCTGATCTCCACCATCTGCGGCGCCCCGCTCAGCGGCCGCCCCGGCTCGGCCGGGTGCGGGGTGCGGGCGGCGACGCCGCCGAGGCGGACGGAGGAGGCCAGCCGGGGGTGGAACGGGTCCGACACGTCGTACTGGAACAGCTCGCCGGTGCCCCAGGCCGACACGTACAGCCAGCGGTCGTCCACCGACAGGTTGATGTCGGTCACCAGCGGCGGCACCGCCCCGAACGGCCGCAGCGCGGGCGGGAGTTCCTCGGCCCGGGCGGGCTCGGCCGGGATCTCGATCACCTTGCGGGCGGTGAACGCCGGGCCGTCCCGGTACCAGAGCCAGACCGAGGAGGAGAGGTCCTCCACGTTCACCACCACCCCGGCGAAGCCCCACTCCGCCTGCGGGTCGTGCGCGGGGCGCAGCTCCAGCACCATCTGGTACTGGTCCCCCAGGTCGACCCGCTGGAGGTGCCGGCCGGTGCCCAGCTCCCAGAAGTGCAGAGCGTGCCCGTACTTGCGGGCGAGCAGCTGCTCGGGCAGCACCCCGTCCTCGACCATCCACGGGGTGCCCCACTCGCTGGTCACCCCCACGTCGGTCCCCAGGTGCCACCAGACGTCGTACGCGAAGTGCTGCGGCCCGCGCTCCGTCTCCCAGGGGCGCAGCACCTCGAAGGTGGTGTGGTCCAGCAGCGCCACCCCGCCGGGCCCGTCGCCGCCGTCACCCGCGCCGAGGCAGGACAGGAACACCCCCTCCGGGCCGCAGTGCAGGGTGTGCGGCCGCGAGTAACCCGCCTTCGCGGCCAGCTCCTTCGCCTCGACCGTCTTCACCAGGCGCGGCCGCACCGGGTCCGGCCGGGTGTCCATCACGTGCAGCCGCGACGACCGCAGCCCCGGGAGGAGCAGGAACCGCCGCTCCGGGTTCTCGTGGCAGGCGTGCGCCAGCGCGCTGGAGCAGGCGTTCCAGCCGAAGTGGTGCAACTCGTCCCCGAGGGTCGGCAGTTCGGCGAAGTTGAGCACCTTCCCGTAACTCGGCGACGCCGGGTCGGTGTCCACGGTGAGCAGGGCATCCGGCTGCCGCCCCGCCCGGTCGAACCCGGCCACGTACGCCAGTTTCTCCGGCGGCGCCGCGATCGCCTCCGCCGCCGACCGGTAGAGCGACGGATCGATGTGCCCGTGCTGCATGCAGACTCCCCAACTCGCCGTGTCCGTCCGGGAAGCGTTCCACACGACCACCGGCGCACAGCAGGCGCACGCGAAGCGACGGGGAAGCGCGGACGGCTACCCTTGCGCGGTGCACGACGGCGTCAGCGGGGGCGACAGCCGGGCAGCGTCGTCCAGGCCGTGGCCGCGCACGTGACGGCGGCCCTCCACCCGCCGACCGTCGCCACCCCGGCCTCCGGCCGTTCGCCCCGGAGCGATTCGGGACGGCTGCCGCGCGGGCCGCGGCTACCGGCCGGTATGGTCGGGGGCGGAACGGGTGGTGACCTGCCGGAAGGGCGGGCGGAGCAGAGGGACGGGTGCGGCGGCAGATGGAGTTTCGGGAAGACATCCTGGGTGCCCCCTACGAGGCGGCCGAGCTGACGCTGCGGTCCGATGACGAGGGGGCGGTCTGCGCGACGCTGGTGCGGCGGGTGGTGCCGGGGGCGGAGCGGGCGGTGCTGTACGTCCACGGGTACAACGACTACTTCTTCCAGACCAACCTGGCGGAGCACTACGCCGCGCTCGGGTTCTCGTTCTACGCCCTGGACCTGCGCAAGTACGGGCGCTCGCTGCGGCCGCACCAGTCGCCGAACTTCGTCCGCGACCTCGCCGAGTACGACGAGGAGATCGACGAGGCGGTGCGGATCATCCGGGAGGTGGACGGGCACCGGCAGCTGCTGCTGAACGGGCACTCCACCGGCGGGCTGGTGGGGGCCCTGTGGGCGGGGCGCCGGGCCGGGCGGGGGCTGGTGGACGGGCTGTTCCTGAACAGTCCGTTCCTGTCGATGCCCGCCGGGGCGGCCGTGCGGACGGCGGGCGGGCCGGTGGTGACGGCGCTCGCGCGGATGAAGCCGACCCGGATCCTGCCGTCCTCGCTGAACCCGCACTACACCCACAGCCTGCACAAGGACCACAAGGGCGAGTGGGACTTCGACCTCACCCTCAAGCCGGCCGAGGGCTTCCCGCTGTACGCGGGCTGGCTGTCGGCGATCCACCAGGGGCACCGGCAGCTGCGGCACGGGCTGGGGATCGACGTGCCGGTGCTGCTGATGGCCTCGACGAGGTCGGTCTCCACCACCAAGTGGCACAACGCCCTGCACCACGCCGACGGGGTGCTGCGCGCCGACGACATCGCCGCGCAGGGGCCGCGGCTGGGCCGGCACGTCACGGTGGTGCGGATCGAGGGCGGCATGCACGACCTGGTGCTGTCCGGCGAGACGGCCCGGACCGCGGTGTTCGCCGAGCTGGACCGCTGGCTGGCGGCCTACCTGGACGTGCGCCCGGTGGGGGAGCCCGCGTGACGGACGGGCCGGTGGAGGCGGACGAGCCGGTGCCGGTCGGCCGGGCCACCGACCTGGGCTTCGCCAAGCTCATGCCGGACATCGACCGGGACGGCGGCTGGCTGCTCACCCTGGACGGCACCCCGCAGTCGTACGTCGACCTCGCCGACCCGACCCACCTGGAGTTCGAGTACACCCGCCGGCTCGGCCACCTCGCCGACGCCCTGGCGCCCGCCGGCCGGCCGCTGGACGTGCTGCACCTGGGCGGTGGCGCGCTCACCATGCCGCGCTACCTGGCCGCCACCCGCCCCGGTTCGCGGCAGCGCGTGGTGGAGGTGGACGGGCCGCTGCTGGAACTGGTCGCCGCGCACCTGCCCTGGCAGGGCCCCGGCGCGGACGTCACCGCGACGGTCGGCGACGCCCGGGCGGCCCTGGCGGCCACCCCGGTCGGCTCGCAGGACCTGCTGATCGCGGACGTCTTCCACGGCTCCCGCACCCCGGCGCACCTCACCTCGGTGGAGTTCCTCCGGCTGGCCGCGGCGGCGCTGCGCCCGGGCGGCTGCTACGCGGCCAACCTGGCGGACGGCCCGCCGCTGGCCTTCGCCCGGGCCCAGGCGGCCACGGTGCGGGCGGTGTTCCCGTACGTGTGCCTGGTCGCGGAGGCCCCGGTGCTGCGCGGGCGCCGGTACGGCAACATCATGCTGGCCGGCTCGACGGCCCCACTGCCGGTGGCGGAGCTGACCCGGCTGCTGGCGGGCGACATCTTCCCGGCCCGGCTCACCGACGGCGCGGAGCTGGCCGCCCTGGTCGGCCGCACGGCCCCGGTCACCGACGCGGACGCCACCGACTCCCCGCCCCCGCCGGACGGCGCCTTCAGCGTGGGCTGAAGGCGGAGCACGCTGAGTCGGCCGCCCGTCAGGCCGCGCGGTCGATGTTGTCCAGTACTGCGCGGAGCAGGCCCGGGAAGCGCTCCTCGAACTCCTCGGTGCGCAGCCGGGCGCTCTGCTGCTGGCCCTGGGCGGTGCGGAGGATCAGTCCGCACTGGCGCAGCACCCGGAAGTGGTGCGAGGCGTTCGACTTGCTGATGCCCAGGGCGTGGTAGATCACCGAGCACTCGGTCTCGCCCTCCCGCGCCAGCAGGTCGACGATCCGCAGCCGCAGCGGATCGCTGAGGCCGTGCATGGCCTCGGCCAGGCTGACAGTGGCCGGTTCGGCGTGGAACGCATCTCGCATGGCTCGATTCTACGTTCGCCGTTCGCGGCGTTCCGGGCGTGCGTTCCGGGCGTGCGTTCCGGCGTGCGGTCCGGCCCCCGGCGCGGCAGGTGTGGTGGTGAGGTGTCGTCAGGTCTCCTCTGCGGAGCCCTCGTTCCAAAGGTTCAACAGATGTTGTACCGTCGAACCATGAATCCACGGATCCACCTCCTGGCCCTGGGGACCTTCACCGTGGGCACCGAGGGCTACGTCATCGCCGGAGTGCTCCCGAGCGTGGCGCACGACCTGCACAGCTCGGTCTCCGTCTGCGGCCAGCTGGTCACGGTGTTCGCGCTGGTCTACGCCCTGGCCGGGCCACCCCTGATCGGACTGTTCCACCGGGTGCCGCCCAAACGGCTGTTGACCGGCGCCGCGCTGTTCTTCGCCCTCGCCAACGCCCTCGCCGCGATCGCCCCCGACTTAACCGTGCTCGCCGTCGCCCGGGTGCTCGCCGCCCTCGGCGCCGCTCTCTTCGCGGCCCCGGCCGCCGCGACCGCGGCCGCGCTCTGCACCCCCGAGGAACTGCCCAGGGCGATCTCGGTGACCGCGGGCGGCAACGCCGTCGCCCTCACCCTCGGCGCTCCGATCGGGACGGTCATCGGCTCCGCCCTCGGCTGGCGCGCGTCCTTCTGGTTCGTGACGCTCCTCGCCGTGCTGACCGCCGTCGCCGTCCGTACCGGCCTGCCCGAGGTCCCACCGGGCGGCAACGCCGCCGCCGGGCGGCTCGGCCTGCTGCGCCGCGCCCCGGTCCGCTGGGGCCTGGCGACCACCTTCGGGCTGTTCCTGGCCGCCTACGGCGTCTACACCTACCTGGACCCGGTGGTGCACCGGGCGACCGGGCTCGGCAGCAACGGGGTGGCCGCGCTGATGATCGTGTTCGGGGCCGGCGGACTGCTCGCCGGACGGACCGCCAGCAGGCTCATCGCCCGGCGGGGGGTGGCCGCGGTGCTGCGCGGTGCCCTCACCCTGATCGCCGGGCTGCTCGCGGTGCTGGCCGCACTCACCGTCACCGACACCCCGCTGATCTCCACGGCCGTCGTGTTCCCGCTGGTGTTCGCCTTCGGCGCCGCCTGGTGGTCGGGCGGCATCGGCCAGCAGACCCGGCTGGCCGGACTGGCGCCCGACCAGCGCGCCCAGGCCCTCGGACTGCACTTCTCGGCGCAGTTCCTCGGGGTGGCGCTCGGCGGCGGGCTCGGCGGGCTGGCGCTCTCGGGCGTCGGCCCCGCCGCGGTACCGGTCGTCGGCGGGGCCGTCGCCCTGCTCGGCCTGCTGAGCATCCGCCGGGTCACCCCCGGGCCGGACACCACCGCCGGGGCCGCGGCCCCGGCGGCCGCCGGTCAGGACACCGGTCCCGGTCCCGGCCAGGGGACGTCGGTGGCCACCGGGGCGGTGTAGTCGACGCCGGGGACGGCGAAGCCGTACAGGCGCTGGACCTCGGCGTGGAACCAGTCGAGGTCGGCGAGGTCGGCCACGGTGTCGGTGGTGGCGGCCGCCCAGCGTTCGGCGACGGCGGCCTGGACCTCCTCGGCGAGCTCCCAGCCGTCCAGCCGGACCCGGCCCTCGTCGTCCAGGAGGAGCGGGGCGGCGCCGGTGAGCTGGTCCCACAGGGTGGCGAGCTGGTGCACCGGCGGGACCATGTCCGGGCCGAGGACGCCGCGCAGCAGCCCGGTGTAGAGGGCGATGCCGGGGACGGCGGTGGAGGACTGGGTGACGGCGGCGCCGTTGACGGAGGTGACGGCCCGCCCGCCGACCGCCTGGCCGAGCCGCTCGTCCAGGGCGCGGGCGGTGGCCTCCAGGTGGGCCTTGGCCGCGCCGATGGTGCCCTGCCGGTAGATCGCCGCCGTCAGCGGGGAGCCGATGTAGGAGAGTGCCGCGGTGGTGAAGCCCTCGCCGAGGAGCCCCCGGGCGGAGAGGCGGTCGATCCAGCGCTCCCAGTCGGCCCCGCCCATCACGGCGACGGTCTGCTCGATGTCGTCGCCCTCGGCCGGTTCGGTCCCGACCTCGCGGACCTCGGGGTGGCCCCGGTCGTCGAAGACGAGGGTCCTGGTGCGGTCGGCCCGGCCGATCGGCTTGAGGACGGAGGCGTAGGTGGCGCCGGTGTCGGGGTCGGTGCGCCGGGGCGCGGCCACCGAGTAGACCAGGTGGTCCAGCCGGCCGCCGAAGCGCTCCTCGATCAGGTCGGCGACCTGGTCCTTCATCGCGTCGGAGAAGGCGTCGCCGTTGAGGAGGACCACGTCCCGACCGGCGGCGCGGGCGAGTTCGGCGGTGGCGGCGGTGCGGTACCAGCCGGCCGTGGCGGTGCGCCGCTCGGTGGGGCCCTTCTCGAAGGAGACCAGGATGCCGCGGATGCCGGCCCGCTTGAGCCCGGCGACGGTGGCCGCCAGGCCGTACCCGGCCGAGGAGCCGATGATCAGGGCCACCGGCCCTTCGCCGTCCGGCAGTCGGGCCGGGTCGGGGCAGTCCCGCCACATGTCGGCGACCAGTCGCGCGCAGCCCGCCGGGTGGGAGTCGAGGAAGAGGAACCCCCGGTTGCGGGGGATGAGAACGCGCTCGCTCACGGTGGCAGTCCTTGGGTGGGCCGGGTGGTGGAGGCGGCTGCCGGAGAGGGCGCCGCGTTGCCAGTCTGGGACAGCACGGAGGCGGCCAGCGGCCACCGCCGGGCACAACGATCACGAGTGGATCTTGGAGTGTTCCGCCACTGACGCGCCCGCCCCGCCCCGCGGCGCGGCGCGTCGCCGGGAGGGGCGGTCCGGGGCGGGTGTCAGAATCGGCGGGTTCATGCCGGAGCACGGTGCACGTCCGAAGGAGTGAGCGGTGAGCGGTGGCGGGGAACGTCCGGAGCTGGGGAAGGTGCCCGAGACGGCGCTGTGGACGCTGTGGCACCGGGCGGTGGAGGCCCGGCGGCCCGACGCGGTGCTGCACGACCCGGTGGCGGTGGGGCTGGTGGGGCGGATCGACTTCCCGTTCGCCGCCCGGTTCGGGGAGTCCCGGCTGGTGAGCCAGGTGCAGGCGCTGCGGGCGGCCTGCTTCGACCGGGAGGTCGCGGACTTCCTGGACCGGTACCCGCGGGGCACCGTGGTCGGCCTCGGCGACGGGCTGGAGACCCAGGCCTGGCGGGTCGACAACGGCCGGGCGAGCTGGCTGTCCGTCGACCTGCCCGAGACCGCCCGGCTGCGCGAGCAGCTGCTGCCGCCGGACGACCGCCACCGGATCCTCGCCTGCTCGGCCACCGACCCGCGCTGGATGGACGAGGTCGACCCGGACCCGGCGCGCGGCGTGCTGATCACCACCGAGGGCCTGCTGATGTACCTGCGGCCGACCGAGGTCCGGGCGCTGATCGCCGCCTGCGCCGAGCGCTTCCCGGGCGGCGCGCTGGTGCTGGACGCGGTACCGCGCTGGGCCGGCCGCCGGGCCGTGGCCGGGAAGCTGCGGGACCGGCACTACCAGGCCCCGCCGATGCCCTTCGGCATGGACGCCGACGAGCTCGGCAAGCTGGCGCAGGCCCACCCGGCGGTCACCGGCGTGCGGGAGGTGTACCCGGAGGACGGGCGTGGACTCCTGCGCGCCGTGCTGCCGCTCGCGCGCGTGATCAAGCAGCGTCCGTCGGTCGTCGCACTGCGTTTTACCGAATCTTGAAGAAATGCCGGTCGGCCTGGAACTATGGGAGTCGGGACGTACGTCGTAACAACGGGTGATCGGCCAGGGGGACGGGCCGCCCGGCACGTTAGGCTGCGCCCCGGGGGGAGCGGCCAGGGTGCCGCCATCGGACAACCGCCGGGACGGGCGTGCGGCTCCACGGGGAGCCGACCCCGGCCCGACCTGCCACGGAGGTACTGGCCTTGCACATCGACGCCTGGATCGAGAGCGTCCCACCGACCGCGGTGTACGCCCTGATCGGCCTGATCATCGGGATCGAGTCGCTGGGCATCCCGCTGCCCGGCGAGATCGCGCTGGTCACGGCGTCCCTGATGGCGGTCAAGGGTGTGGTGAGCCCGTGGGGGATCGCGATCTGCGCGATCGCGGGCGCGATCATCGGTGACTCGATCGGCTACTCGATCGGCCGCAAGGGCGGCAAGCCGCTGTTCGAGAAGCTCGGACGGAAGTTCCCCAAGCACTTCGGGCCCTCCCACCTGGCCACCGCCGAGCGCTCCTTCCAGAAGTGGGGCATGTGGGCGGTCTTCTTCGGCCGCTTCATCGCCCTGCTGCGCATCTTCGCCGGTCCGCTCGCGGGCGCGCTCCGGATGCCGTACTGGAAGTTCCTGATCGCCAACGTGCTGGGCGGCATCGTCTGGGCCGGTGGCACGACCCTGCTGGTCTACAAGGTCGGCAAGGCCATCGAGCCCTGGCTCTCCCGGTTCTCCTGGGCGGGCCTCGCGGCCGCCGTGGTGATCGGGGCGGCCTCGGCCTGGGTGATGAAGCGCCGCGCGGCCAAGACCCACGCCAAGATCGAGGCGGAGGAGGCGGCCAAGGCCGCTGCGGCCGCCGGGGCCGGCACCGCCGCCTCGTCGGCCACGGCGCCCGTCGCCGAGTGACACCGCACCGACAGCACTGACACCTACGGCCGCCCATCGGGAGCGGCCGTGCAGGAGCCGCGCCCGCCCCCCCCCCCGGGGGGGGGCCGGGGGGGGGCGGCCCCGGGGTGCCCGCCCCCCCCGGGGGGGCCCGCCCGCCCCCAAACCGCGGGGGGGGC